>CAYXGP010000199.1:0-15723 GCA_964464515.1 uncultured Enterobacterales bacterium | reverse complement strand
GCCGCCCCCCCCGTGGCCGCGCCCCCGCACCCCCCCCCCCGGCCCGCCCCACTCCCCCGCCACTACTGGCGCGCGCAGGAATCCCTATCGGGACTTCCACCGAGCACCACTAGCGAGAACGGGACGGCGCACGCGGAGCTCGATGCGGACCGATCGGTACCGCCTCCCAGTCCAGTGGTTTGCACGCGGTCCCATCTGCGCCTCGCAAGCCCGACACCGTGAGGCGGATGGCTTCGCGGTTCTTGCCGGAGACCGGCAATCGACGCCAGGTGACCTCACACCCGACGATCCGCTCCTCATGCCCCACGTTGCCGCCGGAGCCACCCTCACAGGCCGCCCAGCGAAGCCCCATGCCCTGCTGCCAGGTCACCTTCGCCTCCTCGCAGGACACGGTCGCGCCTCTCACCGAGGGACCAGCGGGCAGCTCCAGCGACAACAGGTGGCTCCGGTCGCGATCCGCACCGAAGACCTGGAGCAGGTTTCCGCCCGCCCTGCATCCAGAAGTGGTCGTGTAGGTGGTGGCGCTCTGCACACACGCCCGGATCGATGACCCCGACGACAGCGCGCCGCTGTCGATCTCCCCCTCCGGGGCGATGTACTCGATGATCTGGTATTGGTCGTTGCTGTGAAAGGTGTGCGGGACATGCAGCGGATGATCGTCGGTGATCAGCCGCTCGCCAGCCGCCAGCTCGGCCAGCCCGTCCGCGTCGTACCACAGGACCGGCCGCTCATCGGCGGGCATGTCCAGGACCACGCCGCTGTCGAGCGGGAGGTCGCCGTTGCGGCCCACCAGCATGGCGATGTCGTCGGACAGCTTCCAGAGCGCGGCGTTCGGGAAGACCTCTATGAAGGTGGCGATCTCTCGCCGGAAGGCGTCGTCGGTGATCCTCCACAGGTGCAGGCGCCCGAGGTAGAGCCCGTCCGGCGCGAGCCTGCCCTCCGCGATCCGGTTGAACTCCAGCGTGCTCAGCTCCAGGTACCAGGCGTACAGAGCCGCGTCATTGACGATGATGTCGAACTGCTCGGAGCCGGTCAGCAGGAAGTGACGGCCATCGTTCTCCACGAACCGGAACGCGTCTGTGCGGAACCGGCCGTGGTCCTCGCCCAGCATCAGCGGGATGATGTCGGGTAGATCGCCGTTGATGTCGACCGCGGTCACCCGCTCGAACCGGCCCAGCCCCAGCGCGACCGCAGCCACCCGGCCCGTTCCGAGCCCGATCACCGCCACCCGCCGGGCAGCGGGGTGCATGGCAGCGGCCAGGATGATGTTGGAGCCGCCGCCCTTCAAGCGCTCACCATGGGTCAGCATGAAGCGGCCGGCGGTGGGGTGATCGACGACAGCCGTGGAGCTGTTGCGGCCCTCGCTGAAGCTCTTCACCTCCTCTCCGGGGAAGAGCAGCAGGTGGGCGTGGGACGGCACGGCCGCCAGCAGCCCGATGAGTCCGACGAACGTGACCGCGGTCGCGGGGAGGGCGCGCCGCCGACGGGCGACGGGATCCATGCCCGCGAGCGCCCAGGTGCTCCAGATGCCGGCCAGCGCCGCCAGAGCAGCGAACATGAGCAGACAGCGCATGGTCCCCAGCGCCGGCATGAGCCAGAAACCGGTCAGCAGAGAGCCGGCGATCCCACCAACGGTGGAGAGGGCCACGAGTGATCCGACCCCTCGCCCGACGCCGCCACGATTTCGGATCGACAGCCGCGACGCCAGCGGAAAGAGCGCCCCGGAGAACATGGCCGGGAGGAACACCCCGGGGAAGATGAGCCAGATCCGCTCGACCGGCAGGACGAGCCCGATGTCTCGAAGGAACGCGACCGCGGTCATGTCGCCCGGCCGCGGAATCAGCAGGAGGACCGACAACAACCCCATGCCGGCGAAGCCGAATATGAACCAACCGAACAGCCGAGTCGGTGGATAGCGGCGGATCAGCGCGGGGAACAGCCCCTGGGCGCCCACCGCGTGACCAGCCAGGAACGTCACCAGCACCAGACCGAAGACGTAGGTCGCCGGATTGAACCCGAACTGGGAGACCGCCCGCGTCCACAGGATCTCGATCCCCAGCGCGCAGAACCCGACCGCGAAGTAGCCGACGCCCACGACCGCAGCGCCGGGGCGCCAGGGACCGGGCCCGTGTTCGGTCGAACCCGCGGGCGCCGGAGCCGCGTCACGGACGAGCCACAGCGCCCCCAGAGCGAGCAGGGCCGCGGTCAGGTTGGCCCCCGTGCCCATCCACGCCGTCGCCGGGTATCCCCACAGCCCGATGGTGAAGTAGGTCGTGACCAGACACCCGGCCGCAGCCCCGACCAGGTTGGCCCCGTAGAGAGAGGCCACATCGCGCCCGATGCGGTCGTCCGCACGCACGAACGCCTTGCTGGCCGCCGGCAGGGTTCCACCGCATGCGATGGTCGGTGGTAGCAGGATCAGCGCCCCGAAGACGAAGCGGAGGATGGCGTGGGTGAAGAAAGACGTGTCGTCGCCCACAGCCAGGTCGAGGTAGAGCTGCTCAACACCACCCAATGCATGAGGAAAGACCTGGGCATAGACCGCGAGGAAGACTTCGAGAGCAGCGAAGACAGCGAGCGGCGACCAGGATGTCCGGTCGATCATGCGGCCGACCAGGACGCTCCCCAGCGCGATGCCTGCCATGAAGACGGTCAGGATCGTGGTGATGGCGAAGTAGGTGACGCCGAAGAGGGACACCAGCTGCCGCATCCACGCCATCTCGTAGTTCAGCGCGGCGTAGCCGGAAGGGATCATTGCCAGCAGCAAGAGTCTCTGAGCACGCATCCGGGGATAGTACAACATCGGTCCGCTCAACCTGGTGCCGCTCCTCCAGGTCTTCGTTCCTCCTCACCAGGCTGTGAACCCACACGAAGCTCCTGTGTCTCCTCCCGCTAAACTCACCCGGCACCGCCCGCGAGGTCCACATGCCCAATCCCCGCTTCAAGAGCAAGATCGACTGGTGGCTCGGCATCCTGCTGTTTGTCCCACCCATCTCATCCGTCGCGGCCCTGACAGGGCTATACGTCGAAGGCGATCCCGAGGTCTGGGCAGGCTGGGCCGGGGTGGCGATGGTCGTCGCGATCTACGGCGGGCTGGTCTTCCCGATGTACTACGAGCTGGCCGATGACCACCTGATCATCCGCTTCGGCCTCGTCCGCTCCCGCGTGAAATACGCCGACATCCGGCAGGTGAAGCCCACCCGAAACCCGCTGTCCAGCCCGGCGCTCTCGCTCGACCGGCTGCACATCGACAGCGGCAGCTCGCTGGGGCCGAACATCTCCCCGGCCGATCGCGACGGCTTCCTGCGAGAGCTGGCCGCCCGCGCGACCCACCTTCGGCGCGACGGCGATCGCCTGGTGCCCGCGGAGTGACCCTGATGCATCCATCGATCTCGCTCCTCATGCTGGCCTGCGCCGCCGACCCCACACCCACCGACAGCGCGGTCACCTCCACCACCTCCACCACTCCTGCCACGTCCACCAGCGGTCCCCAGACCGTCCCCTGGTCGTTTACCCAGCCCCGCATCACCGCCATCACGGCACCGGACGGCTGGAGCTGGGCCCGCAGCATCATCCACCTGCACTCGCCGTGGTCCCACGACGCCTGCGACGGTCAGGGCTACAAGGAGGGCGTGCTGAACGAGGACTGCCTGGCCCGGCTGCGGGGGGCGCTGTGCGACGCCGGCGTCGACATCGCCTGGATGACCGACCACCCCTCGCATGCAGCCGAGCCAGAGTTCGAGGATCTCCTGCTGGCCCGCGATGCAGATACGCTGGTCAGCCAGGACGGCCAGCCCGTGGGGTTCGAGGTCGCCTGCGACGACGGCACCACCACGCTGTGGCGGCCGGGCCACGAAGACGAGCTGATGCCGGTCGGGCTGGAGCGTCACGTCACCGGCACAGCCGAAGAGCGCGACGCGCTGCTCAACCGCTCCGACGCCGAGGCCCTCGGGCAGATGCAGGCCGCCGGCGGGCTGGTGCTCCAGGCCCACACCGAGGGCCGCGATCAGGACACCCTCGACGCTCGACAGGCCGACGGGCTGGCCGGGGTCGAGATCTTCAACCTGCACGCGATGGTCGATCCCGCAAAACGCAGCGAAGATCTGGGGCTCCACCCGACCGACTGGCTGCTCGACGCCGCGCTGTTCATGGAGGAGGGCTCGTTGCTGGAACCCGACCTGGTCTTCTTGACGTTCTACGAGGAACAGTCGGTCTCGATCGAGCGCTGGGACACGCTCCTGGCGCAGTCAGCCACCATCGGTGTGGCCGGCACCGACGCCCACGAGAACTCGCTGCCCACCTTGATGGCCGACGGCGATCGGATGGACTCCTACCGACGGATGATGCGCTGGTTCTCCAACTGGGTGCTGCTGCCCGATGATCCGATGGATCGCTCCCCGCAGACGGCCGACGCCGCCCTGGCCGCCGGGCGGAGCGCGGTGGTGTTCGACGTGCTGGGATTGCCCGAAGGGCTGGACTTCAGCCTGACCGCTGACGGCACACGCTACGAGATGGGACAGACTGCGCCAGGGGGCACCCTCGGTGTTGGATGTGTCACGCTGAGCGCGCTGTCTCCACAGAGCCTCGAGCAGCCGGAGATCACCACGCGGGTGATGAAAGACGGCGCGGTCTGGGCAGAGGACTGCGGTGAGCTCGAGACGGACGGGCCCGGAGTCTACCGGGTGGAGATCGACATCCTGCCGAATCATCTGAGAGACTTTATTGGAGAGACCGGCGCCCATCTGATCGAGACGGAGAGCTGGGTGTATACCAACCCGATCCGGGTGGAGTGACCTCACAACAACCGAACCCCGACCTGCCCCCCGAACGAGATCCCCCCGGCTCCTCCGCCCCGACCACCAACGGAACCGGCTCCCCCGGCAGCCCGCCTGGAGCCCAATGCACCGACGGCCCGCCGAACACAGCGACCGGCCCGATGATGGTCCCGCCGAGCACCACCCGCCCCCGCAGGTACCCCGAAGACGGCGGCTGGTTCGAGATCGTGGTGCCAGCGGCGGCGTCGACATCGACGTACAGCCGCTCGGTCGCGGGCTGGTGCCACCCCAGACCCAGCGCGAGTCGCCCGATCCCCTGATCGACCCGCCCCTCTGCCAGTGAGTACAAGCGCTTCCCGCCGTATGTGACCCCGACCAGCCACGTCTCTGAGGTGGACCCGAGCGCATAGACGTGGTTGTACCCGGCCAGGTTGACGCTGAGCAGCCCCACGCTGACGTCCGCGTCCCGGGCAAGATCGACCAGCCCGATCTGCGCATCGACGCCTGCATCCCGCGCACCGGCCCCCCGGTGATCGCCGTGCCGACCGCGCCCTGCAGCCCGACCGTGGCGTCTGTCGAGACGCTGGTGACCAGCGAGAGCTGCGCTCCGTCGATGCGATTGGTCGCAGAGACGCCCAGGCTGAGCGCGAGGTTGCTCCGCTGGGGCTGCCGATCCACCGCGAGCGACGGGATGATCGCAACCGTGACGGGAACGTGCTGATAGTCCTGCTCTTGCTGGGCCCCGCGACTCTGCGTCATCGCGACGTCGACGGGTGAGAACGACGCGGCGTCGAGGCGCGACGTCTCGCCATCGACCAGAAGGACCTCCCCGCTGGACAGCCGGCCGTCGTCGTCCAACAAGACCTCGTAGCGCCCCGGACCGAGCCCCAGCTCCAGGGGGCGACCGGCCGGCCTGGTCAGCTCGGCGACCAGGAGCCCGCGCTCGTCGCGCACCGAGAACCGCCCGTCCAACCCATCGGACAGGATCATATGCGCGGAGATCGCCGAGAGGGCCGCCGGGTGCGGCGCGGCGATCTCCACCTGCAGACGATCCCCAGCCACAGCGAGCGCCCCGTCGCGCAGCGGCGCCGACGCCCCGGCGCGATGGATGCGTTGGTGCCCACCCTTGATGGCGGTCGCCCGGGCCCGCTCGGCGGGTGGAGACACGAGCAGGAGAGCGCCAGCCACGACGAGCGCCGGCGCCCCGAGCGCGGTCAGCAGCCAGCGCCCGGAAGACGGCCTCTGCCGGGGGAACCTCTGCCGGGGGAACCTCTGCCTGGGGAGCCCCCGCCTGGAGAGCGGCACCGACGGCCGCGGCGGGAGCGCAGCGCGGATGACCGCGTCGTCCGCCGCCAGACGCTCCAGGGCGTCGGTCTGGCCAGCGGCGTGCAGGCAGGCGCGGACCTCCGCGGCCTTCTCGAGCGGTAGCTCGCCGAGGGCCAGGCGCTCGACGAGGAGAGGGGGGATCTTCATGGGCCGACCTCCTGCAGTCGGGGCTCATCCAGGTGGGCGCGGCGCTCGCGCGATCTGCTCAGCAGGTCGGTCGCGGGGTCTTCCGGGCGCCGCCGACGGCTGCGGAGCTGGTTGAGGCAGGTGCGGGTGGCGATCCGGTACAGCAGCGCGCTCGGGTAGGCGATCTCGAGATCTGGACGACGCAGCACCTGCACGAAGGTGTCGTGCAGCGCCTCGTCGGCGAGCGCGCCGTCGCCGAGGAGCTGGCGACAGCGGCGCAGCACCATCGGGGCGTAGCGCCGGTAGAGGGCGTCAGGGTCCACGCGGCTCCGTGAGATCATCGGAGGATCATCGGGTTGGACACCGCCCGCGCTTGGATCTGTCACCCTTCGATCCACTGCACGTGATGTATGCTCATGGTTTCCCGGTAAACGAAGAGCCGCCCATGAGCCGAAAGCACATCGTGCTCACCTCCCACCCCCCGCGCCGCGGCGAGCGCCGCCGGGTCCAGTGGGGCGCGGCCGACCCGCGAGATCGGGGGCCCATCGTCGGCTCTCTCACCTCTCAGCGCAACGTCATCGGCACCCACCACGGTGCCTACACGGTCTACCGCGCCCTGGCCATCGCCAGCGCGACCCTCTCGCCCGAGCATCGACCCGACCTCACCGACACCGCCCCCACCACCTCCATCGGCCCCCACCCCCAGTGGTCCGATCCCGAGCGCATCGTCTCGCTCGACCCCTTCGGCGCCGTGGTCAGCGACGTGTTCGCCGAGGAGTTCGCGCAGGGCTGGGACATCCGTCCCACCATCGCGGTGACCCAGGCGCAGCTCAACGTGCCCGAGCTGCGCGAGGCGATGGCCGCCGGGCGCATCAAGCCGGACGGGCGGGTGCTGCGCCCCACCGGCGACGTCATCGTCACCAAGGCCGCCATCGAGCCCGTGTGGCACCTGCCGGGCATCGCCGCGCGCTGCGGGGTGGCCGAGAGCGCCCTGCGGCGCACGCTGTTCGAGCAGACCGGCGGGATGTTCCCCGAGCTGGTCACGCGCCGCGATCTCAAGGTCTTCCTGCCGCCCATCGGCGGAGCGACGGCGTACATCATCGGCGATCCCGCGGCGATCACCGATCCTGCGCGGCCGCTGGCGGTGCGGGTCCACGACGAGTGCAACGGCTCCGACGTGTTCGGCTCCGACATCTGCACGTGCCGGCCCTACCTCATCCACGGCCTGGAGGTCTGCGTGCAGACCGCCCAGCGTGGCGGCGCGGGCGTGCTGGCCTACTTCCGCAAGGAGGGTCGCGCGCTGGGCGAGGTCACCAAGTTCCTGGTCTACAACGCGCGCAAGCGGGGGGGCGACAACGCCGACGGCTACTTCACGCGGACGGAGTGCGTGGCCGGCGTCCAGGACGTGCGCTTCCAGCAGCTCATGCCCGACGTGCTGCACTGGCTGGGCATCACGCGCATCGATCGCTTCATCTCGATGAGCAACCTCAAGTACGACGCGGTGGTCTCCTCGGGCATCACAATCGACGAGCGGGTGAGCATCCCCGACGAGCTCGTCCCCGCCGACGCCCGGGTGGAGATCACCGCCAAGAAGGCCGCCGGCTACTACACCGACGCGCCGGTCTCCACCGAAGAGCTCGGCGACGTCCGCGGCCGCGATCTGGTTGAGAGCTCGTGACTGGTCGAGAGTTTGTGAGCGCCCTCACGACGCTGCGCGACCCGCGGACGATTCGCCAGCGCTGCACGCGCATCTGGGAGCGGGGCGTCGCAAAAGAGCTGGAACACTTCCGGGTAGATCTCACCAGACTCGACGCCGTCGCCGATCGCGTGGCTGCGGTGACGCGCGCCGCCTACCCGAACCTCGACGTGCCCGCACACAGCCGCTGGCGCCACCTCGACGCCGGTGGATCGTCGCGCACCGAGAGCCTGCCCGACGATCCCCGCGCGCTGCTGGAGCTGGTCATCGTCAGCGTGTTGATCGACGCCGGCGCCGGGCCGGCCTGGCGGTACCACGAGGCAGAGACGGGCCTGGAGTTTTCCCGCTCCGAGGGATTGGCGGTCGCCAGCGTACACCTGTTCGCGAGCGGGCTCCTCTCAGCATATCCCGGAGCCCCCCGAGTAGACGGCGCGCGGCTGCTGGGTTTGACCGACGCAGAGCTGGGCACCGCCCTCCAGGTCACGGGCGAAAACCCCATCGTAGGACTCTCCGGCCGGCGGGGGCTGCTCCAGCGATTGGGCCACGTGATCACCGACCGACCCGATGTCTTCCCCAACGGACGCCTCGGAGACCTCCTCGATCGCTTCCCGGGCCCCGACGTCTCTGCAGTCGATATCCTGACCACCCTCCTGACCGTACTCGGGCCCATCTGGCCGGGGGGTCTGACAATCGAAGGCGAGAACCCCGGCGACGTCTGGCCCCACCCACAGGCCGGCGGCAAGGGAGCCACGGCCGGGCTGGTCCCGTTCCACAAGCTCTCGCAGTGGCTGGCGTACTCGGTGGTCGAGAGCCTGGAGCGCGTCGGGCGCACGATCACCGACCTCCATCTGCTCACGGGCCTGCCCGAGTACCGCAACGGCGGACTGCTGGTCGACCTGGGGTTGCTGGCGCCGCGGGCCGGGCTGCTGGGGGCGTCGTTCCCACCGAGCGCCCCCGAGATCATCGAGTGGCGGGCGCTCACGGTGATCGGGCTCGATCGGGTGGCCGAGCGGGTGCGCCATGTCCTGGACCGGCCTGACATGCCGCTCACCGCGATTCTGCAGGGCGGCACCTGGCAGACCGGACGCGACATAGCTGCAGAGCGACGCCCGGGTGGACCCCCGCCCATCAGACTACGCAGTGATGGGACGGTTTTTTAGTGGGTCAAGCGGATAGAGTGTCGGTGAGCTCCCACAGTCTGGCTCTGGCGCTCGTTCCCGCAGTGGAGCAGTCGTGGACCGCAGCTCGTGTAGCCGTGGAGTCGCGAGCGAAGCGACCCGTGGTTCCGCGAAACCGTGGCTCCTCCAGAGCGGCTCCGTTGACCGTGAAGCCGCGTTGCCGTTCAACCGTGTGACCGTATGACCACGTGACCACGTTGCCTCGGACCCACGGAAGCGCGGTTTCACGGACCCGCGAGACCTCGATTCCACGAGACCTCGGTCGCTGCGCTCGCCACGAGACCGCGATCCGCGAGACCGCGATTCATGCCCCGCGACTGCTCCACAGCGGGAACATTGCTCCACAACGGAAACGAGTCAGGAGGTTCAGCAGACGACCAGGCCGCTTTACCCACTTAGCTGACTGGTCGATCCCCAATCAAACAAGATCCCTCAAACAAGATCCCTGCGAAGCACGAGGTAGGTCCACCGATCCGTTTGCCGATCGACCACCCGAAAATCCGCGGTCTCGAACAGACGACGAAGCGTCGCGTTCTCGATATGAATATGGACCTCTGCCCACTGGGCCCCCTGCTCGGAGAACCAATCCAGGGACAGCCCGAGGAACCGCTTCGCGAGGCCCTTCCGACGGTAGCGCGGCAGCACGTATCGGCTCCAGAAGTAGCCGTAGGGCTGCTCACCGCGGTGGCGGACCACCGCGATCGAGTGACCAGCGATGTTGGCCTCGTCATCGAACGCGAGCAGGTAGCGCTGGGTGGGGCTGGTGGCCCCGGCCAGGTAGATCTGCCGGTGGGACGTAAAACCGAAGTCGGGGATCGCGGCCGGATCCACCCGCATCTCGGGCCGGGACTCCCAGAGCGTCATCATCGAGAAGACGCAGATGTGGTTCAGCTCCCGCTCCGATGCGGGGTCAAGCGGACGGATCGTGAAGTTGGTCGTCATCCTCAGTCCTCAACAAGTGGGCCTCAACAGGTGGGCGCTCACCTACCCCTGAGCGCGTCCAAAGCGTAGCACCCCGTCAGGCGTCGATCCCCAAACAGGCCCACACCGCTGCGGCCACCATCGCCGCGACCAGGAGCCAGAACCCCCACCCCAGCGCCCCCGTCGCCACCGCCGGGGCCCGCACCGGGTCTGTGATCAGCACCCACCGCCCCGCGCCGGCCGGCCGCAGCGACCACCCGCTCTCTCTGCCGTGCTTGAGCACCCCCTCTCGATACAACTCTGCCTTGACCAGTCCCCGGAGCACCCCCGGCCCGATAGCATGCCGCCCCCGCCCGGTGATCCACCACAGCGCGCCGGTCTCCAGCTCCGCAGCGATCTCCAGCGCGGCTCGCACCGCCCGCCGCGCCAGCCCGGCGCCAGCGTCGTGCAGATCGATCGTGGGCACCCCCCGATCCCAGAAGACGTGGGTCGCCACCCGCCAGGGACGCTCGGTGTCCCAGGACTGGCGATGCGCGCGCTCCTCCAGTGAAGTGAGCGCCTGCTGGAGTCGGGTGACGTCATCCATGCCGCTCATCATCCCGCGATCCGATTGGCCCGCACAGCGACCGGAAGGTAGTCTACCCGCGCCCGGAGGAGCCATGCCCGACCTCACCGTGATGACGCACCCGCTCATCCAGCACAAGATCTCCTTCATGCGCCGCAAGGAGACCTCCACCGCGGGCTTCCGTCGCCTGATGGAGGAGGTCAGCATGCTGATGTGCTACGAGCTGACGCGCGACCTCGCCCTCACGACCGAGCGCATCGAGACGCCCCTGACCGCGATGGACGCGCCGGTCATCGAAGGCAAGAAGGTCGTTCTGGTCGCCATCCTGCGAGCCGGGCAGGGAATGCTCGACGGCATGCTGCGCATCCTGCCCTCGGCGCGGGTGGGGCACGTCGGGCTGTACCGCGACCCGGAGACGCTGGTGGCGGTGCAGTACTACTTCAAGGTCCCGCAGCACATGGGTGACCGCGACGTCATCGTCATCGACCCCATGCTCGCCACCGGGCACTCCGCGGTGGCCGCCGTGAACCTGGTCAAGGAGACCGGCCCGCGGTCGATCAAGTTCGCGTGTCTGATCGCCGCGCCCGAGGGCATCGAGCACTTCCACGAGCAGCACCCCGACGTGCCCGTCTTCGCGGGCGCGCTCGACTCCCACCTCAACGATCACGCCTACATCGTCCCGGGTCTGGGTGACGCCGGCGACCGCATCTACGGCACCAAGTGATCCCGACGTGATCCTCGTCACCGGCGGCGCCGGCTTCATCGGCTCCCACACCGTCCGAGCGCTGCTGGCGCGCGGCGACGCGGTGCGGGTGCTGGACGACCTCTCGACCGGCTCCCAGGCCAACCTGACCGGCCTCGACGTCGACCTGATCATCGGCGACATCGCCGACGCCGATGTCACCCTGCGCGCTGCATCGGGCTGCCGCGCGGCGATTCACCTGGCGGCGAAGGCCAGCGTGCCCGGCTCCTGCGCCGATCCCCTGGGCTACGACCGCACCAACGTGCGCGGCACCCTGGCGGTCTTCGAGGCGGCGCGCCAGCATGGCCTGTCCCGCGTGGTGTACGCCTCCAGCTCGGCGGTCTACGGCACCACCGACGTCCTCCCGGTCCACGAGGGGCTCCCCCTGCTGCCCGAGAGCCCCTACGCCGCCGGCAAGGCCACCGCCGAACACTACGCCCGCGCCTACACGTTCACGCTGGGCCTGCCCTGCACCGGCCTGCGCTACTTCAACGTGTTCGGCCCGCGCCAGGACCCCGCAGGCCCCTACGCCGCGGTGATCCCCCGGTTCGTGGAGATGGCTCTGCAGGGCAAGCCGATGACCATCTACGGCGACGGTGGGCAGACCCGCGACTTCGTGTCGGTCCACGACGTGGTGCGCGCCAACCTCCTGGCACTTGATCACAAGACGAGCGGAGTCTTCAACATCGGCGGCGGGCGCAGCACCACCATCAACGATCTGGCCGCGGCCGTGCGGGCCGAGGTCCCCGGCGCCGGACCGGTACTCCACCAGCCGGAGCGGGCCGGCGACATCCGTCACTCGCTGGCGGACATCTCGGCGATCACGGCTGCCCTGGGGTGGACCCCGCAGGCCGACTTCAGCGCAGCGCTAGGGGAGACGATTCGCTGGATGGCGCAGCAGGGGTAGCGTCTCGAGCAGCAGCATCTCCAGCAGCAGAGTCTACAGGGGTAGCGCCTCCAAAGGAGAAGCTGAGGGTCAGCGCCGCCTCGCCCGACAGCAGCGTCGATACCTGCACGGTGTCGGTGGTGGTCGCCTGACCGCGGTGTCCCACCACGAAGTACCGGGCGCCCAGCCGGCATCCCGGTCGCCACTCGACCTCCGCGCCGCCGCCGAGGCGCGCGCCGATAGCCTGGATGCGGCCTCGATCAGTCTGCGCGGTCTCGGCGTAGCTGGCCGCCTCGGCGTCGGTCCAGGTGTCTGAGGTGGCCTTGACCAGCGGGATCACCCCGTACAGCCCGCCGCCGAGCCATGCCCGCGGCCCGGCGCGATCGGCAGGGCCCAGGTAGCGTCGGCCGTCCAGCGATGGGCGCAGAGCCCCGCTCACCAGCGAGGTCCTGGTGGGCTCGGGATCGGCGTCGACCCAGGTGATGGTAGCCACGCGCGCCGTGGTGAACCCCAGCAGCACGGCGACGCGCTCACCCGACCAGCCCCCCCAGGCGGTGAGCGGCGGCGACAGCATCCCGTCGGTCTCGGTGACCAGCAGCCCGCTGAACTGCCCGGCCTGCCACCACGCAAGATCCGCCCGCCCGAACGGGACCAGATCCACGCCGAGCATCGCGTCGGCGCGAGCGGTGGAACCCAGCAGCCCGAGAACAGACAGAAGAGGCGTCATCAGGAGGGCGAAGATGTGGACGCTCCCCGCCGCAGCTCAGTTCGAAGCGCGCTCAGGCTCAGCCACCGCGGATCGCCTTCCACTCGGCGAGCGCCTGCGCCAGGAGCGCCTGATCGGTGCTGGAGATGCCGATGAAGCGGCAACCACAGACCTGCTGGCCCGAGCCCTCGCTCAGCGGACGGATGGAGCGGATCTCCAGCAACAGCGGGATCACCGTGTTGCCCGGCAGCGTGAGGTTGCCGGCCAGCGCGCGCTCGGTCTGCAGGCTGAGCGCCGCTGGCGAGAAGACGAACCCCAGGCCGGCCGTGGACAGATCGAACAGCGAGAAGACCTGCGGATCGCCGGTGCCGAAGTCGATGCGCACCGAGTAGCCGCGGCTGGTCTGCCCCTCCACCCGGTGGCGAGCGGCGATACGGGCCTGGTTGCGCTCGATGGTGCGCGGGAACTCAAGCTGCCACCGCTGGGGGTTGGAGCAGTCGGTGATGGCGGTGAGGTACTCGTAGGTCGATCCCTCGCGGCCATAGAAGACCCGCACCACCTGCCCCTCGCGCGGCTTGGCCGGAGCAGCCGCGGTTCCCTCGTGGGGGATGAAGCTGAAGCTCCGGGTCTCCACCACCGGGAAGGTCATCGCACCGGAGACGCGGGTGCCGCCGACCTCCAGCTCGATCACCCCGATCTCTGCCGCGGCGAAGAACAGGTGGGCGATCACATCCTTCTCGCGCGTCAACCACTGTGGGACGTTGCGGACTCCCCGGGAGCTACTCATCGATCTCTCCACGTCGCCAGGGTAGCCGGAGTGTGGTTGTCCGGAACCTGACGCCCGATACACTATCTCATCTCGTCTCTTCTGGTGGAAGGGGCGTCGGAGACCGAGCATGTTCATCCGCGCCCTCCGCGTTCGAGGATTTCGGGATCTACCCGAACTCTCCCTGCGTGATCTGTCCCGCGTGGTCCGCGTCCGCGGCCCCTCCCCCGCGGCCACCGCTCTGGGCGACGCCCTCCAGCTACTCTTCGCCGCGCTCCATCCCCCCGACCTCCAGACGCTGCTGCGTCGCTGGGAGCTGCTCGCGCCCGACGAGTGCGCGGAGATCACCGGCGAGCGCCTCCCCGAGCAGGCCACGTGGACCGATCCGGTCGGCGCGCGGGCCCTCGTGCCCGAGGACGGGGAGCGCGCCCTGTCGGTCACCGCCGAGATCGTCCTCGACCCGCCGCTCACGCAGGCCCTCCGCAGCGCCACCGCGCGCGATCTGGAGATCCTGGCCGCGCTGATGGGCGGGCCACGTCTCGAGCTGGGGGTGGGGGCGCTGCTGACGACCACCCACGACGCCCTCGCCATCTCCATCCAGCGGTTCGCGGTGGGCGAGGCCCGGCTCGCCCTGCACGGCTCCGAGCGACCGCCCTGGCTCCCCGGCTTCCTCGATCGACTGCGCGGACGCCTGTGCATGCACCAGCCCCGCACCCTCCCCGCGGCGCGCATCCTCGAAGCGGCGACGTCCCGCGACGGCCACGCCGCCTACCAGCGCTGGGCTGGCGCGCTGACCCCCGACGGCCCGGAGCTGCGCGCGGCACGGGGGGCTGGAGAGACCCCCGTCATCCTCGGCGACGGGCTCCCGCTGCGGCGCTGGGGTCGGCCCGCCCGCGACCGCGCCGCGCTGGCGGCAGACGTCTTCCTGTCTGGCGCCGACATCCTGTGGGCCGAGACAGACGACGCCTGGCTCGACGAGCAGGTCGAGGGGGAGGGCTCCGCCTTGGAGCAGGTGTTCCGGGTCTGCACGGATGGCGAGGTAGAGCTGACATGATGACCCCGACATGATGACCCCGACATGATGACCCCGACATGATGACTCCGGATTGTATGGAGGCCGTCTGCCACCACTGCGGCAGCGAGAAGCCCGGCGCGCTCAGCCCCTGCGCGTCCTGCGGGTTCACGCCGGCCGGGGCCGATCGCGCGCTGGCCTGGCTTTTCAGCACCCAGCACCTCGACCGGGTGGAGCTGGCCCGAGCCGCGGAGCGGAGCCGCGCCGGTGATCAGCCAGCGCCGAGCCGCGCGCTCCAGGCCGAGGCCCGACAAGCCATGGGCGCGCGGAGCCTGCCGAACACAGCGCGGCGCCCGCTCGAACCACGAACGCTGATTCTACTCTCGGCGGCCAACCTGCTGCTCACGTCGCTGGTGGGGTACGCGGTCTGGTTTGGAATGCGGGAGGAGCGGCCGGTGGCGGCGCGACAGGCGCTGTGGCTCACGATGCCGGTCAGCCTGGGGATGGGCACGCTGTGGGTGTTGTATGCGGTGAGCGCGATTCAGGCTGGCTGATTCGTGAAACCGTGCTTTTGTGGTGCAGTCTCACCGAGTATCCGCGAGACCGGCCGTCTCTTCGCATCCTCGAATCCGCGGTGAGACGGAACCACGACCTCACGAGTCCGCGGAAACACGGAGCCGCGACTCCACGAGACCACGGACCGCGTCTCCACGGAAACCACGGACCGCGACCCACGGGACCTCCGTCGATGCTCCAATCGCTCAGTCCACCGCCATCAACAGAGAAAACACCAACGCTGACCCGCGAAACCGCGGTCCGTGGAGACGAGGAGACGAGGAGACGTGGCACCGAGGAAGCGCGGACCGATGAACCGTGAAACCGCGCTTCCGCGGCTCCGTATCACCGAGAAACCGCGAGACCGGTCACCCCTTCATATCCGCGAATCCGCTAAGAGACAGAAACACGACCTCACGAGTCCACGGAAACCGCGACCCGCGACTCCACGAGACCACGACCCGCGACG
>CAYXGP010000198.1:0-15737 GCA_964464515.1 uncultured Enterobacterales bacterium | reverse complement strand
CCCCCCCCCCCCCCCCCCCCCCCCCCCCCCCCCCCCCCCCCCGGGGGGGGCGCGCGGGGGGCCAGGCAGGCCCCCTTCGCATGCCAGGCGTTGGCAACAGCACGGCTGCCGTAGGGGCCGTACCACAAGCATCTGAACTGCCCAGGCGAGATACTGGGAAAACAGCGAATTGTGGGCTCCAAAACCACTGCTCAAAGAGGGTCCGAAGGACCCGTCGCCCCCCATTGGTCACGGGGATGTGGGCTGCGGACGCCCCCGGAGTCCACCCGCAACATCGAGGTCTATCCGCCAAGGATGCAAACAAGCTAGTGCTGCTCGGCGGAAGTCCCGAAAGGGTTCCGCTGAGCGGCAGTAGTGCCCGCTTCGCGGGCGGATGGGGGAGCCGAAGGGCGGGGGGGCGCAGCCCCCCAAAGTGGAGCCTGGTGGCCCTGGGAGCGCACAGCGCTCCCGCTGCGCAGCGCGCAGCAGGCGGAGATGATGACCCCGTCAATATCTCCGCCGTGGGCCACTAGACGCGATGCCGATCGTAAAGCCCATCACGCCAAGCGATCAGATCGCTGAACTCCTCCGCCAGCTCCGGAAACCGCCAATGCGGCCGGCTGGCCGGAGACAGCGTGATGTAGCGGTCGGCGACCGGGTCGATGAACTGCAGCGCCAACGCGAACGTGATGTCGGCGTAGGTGAACCCGTCCAGCAGGTGCTCGCGTTCGGCCAGCGCCCGCCGCGCCGTCTCCAGCACGGGCCGCATCTGTGCCGCGCCGTCCCCACCCGTGAGGTGTCCATACTTGCCGAGCAGGTACCGGACCCCGACCCGCCCGACCGCGCGCTGGACCACGGCCGGAGTCTTCCGAATGACAGGCGGCAAACTCTCCACAAGCGCCTGAGGATCGCTGCCCACCGCGCGGGTGGTCCGCATGCGGGCGGCGGCCATCAGCGCCTCGCTCCGCTTGTTCCAGGCGGTGATCTCATCGAGCTGCGCAGCGGGAAACAGCGCAGCGCCGCTCCCCACCGCCTCGGCGTGACGGGCGATGTCCCACGAGTCGAGCAGGGCGGGGCCGTCGCGCAGGAGCACCGGCACCGTGACCGGCCCGCTCCAGCGCCGCCGACGCAGCCGCAGCAGGGGCGCGCCGAAGATGGGCAGGTAGCCCTCCTCTTTGTAGGGGACGCGATGGTGGTCCAGCGCCCAGCGGGCCTTCTCCGACCACGGCGAGTAGGGCTGCGCGATCTGGGGGGCGGTCAGGGCGCGACCCGCTTCGCGCCGGTCAGCCAGATGAGCGCGCCGTCACTTGTGAGGGAGAGGCTGGCGGCATCGAGTGTGGCGTCGAACGTCATGCTCCGGAGATCGGGCCAGGTGATCGCGCCGTCGCCGTAGGTGTCCCAGCCGTTGGTCGAGGAGATCGTAGACGTGCCGGTCCACTCCGTGGCGTATCCGATGTCCTCGGAGACGGAGATGCTCAGCTCGGCGCCGAGCAGGAGCTGCGCCCAGTCGTCGGCGGGATCCGGGGTGCAGGACACGAGGACGCTGATCTGCCCCTCGACCCGCACCGC
This sequence comes from uncultured Enterobacterales bacterium, assembly GCA_964464515.1. Taxonomy (GTDB): domain Bacteria; phylum Myxococcota_A; class UBA796; order UBA796; family UBA2385; genus CAYXGP01. The sequence goes on along the minus strand of CAYXGP010000198.1, from coordinate 14,189 downwards.
GGCGACCGGGCAGTCCAGGGTGAAGGCGTGGGCCTGGCCTTCGTAGATCGCGACCGCGCTGACCGCCTGGGTGCCCTCGTAGTACCCGTCGGCGTCCACGCTGTCGTCGCAGTCGTCGTCCCACCCGTTCCAGATCTCCTCGGCCCCGGGGTGGACCGTCTCTTCGGCGTCGTCACAGTCGACGTCGCCCGTGTAGCCGTCGCCGTCGCGATCGACCGGGGGCGTGGTCTCGGTCGTCCCCGGTGTCGTTTCGGTCGTGACGGTTTCGGTCGTCGCAGCTGTCTCGGTGGCGCTGACCGCACCGGTGTCGGTGTCGATGGGGGCGACGCAAGCGAGCAGCAGCAGCATCGGTCGAGGATAGCCGGGCGCGACCGCCTCCGCCCGAGATAGGCACGAGGCACACCCCGGGGGAACCATGGCTTCGGAGCGACCCTTCATCGCCGTAGGGATGGCGGTGCTCACCATCTCTGACACCCGCGGCATGGCCGACGATCGCTCCGGCGCGGTCCTGGCGGGTCGCGTCGAGGGCATCGGCCACCGACTGATCGAGCGCGCCATCGTGCGGGACGAGCCGAGCGAGATCACCGAGCAGCTTCGGGCCTGGATCGCGTCCCCCGACATCTCGGTGATCCTGACCACAGGAGGTACCGGCGTCACCGCGCGCGACGTCACCCCGGAGACCGTCCGGGAGCTGTTCGAGAAGGAGATCCCCGGCTTCGGAGAGCTGTTTCGCCAGATCAGCTTCCGTCACATCGGCGCCTCCACCATCCAGTCTCGCGCCCTGGCGGGGGTGGCGGGCGCCACCTACATCTTCTGTCTCCCGGGCTCTCCGGGCGCCTGCCGGGACGCCTGGGACGAGATCCTCGCCTCGCAGCTCGACAGCCGAACCCGCCCCTGCAATTTCATCGAGCTGCTGCCGCGGCTGGCCCGGTAGGACTCGCTGCTGGACGACGTGATGATCGTCGGCGTGGTTATGCGCCCGGGAAGGGGGTTGAACGCGGTGGCCGTCGCGTGACACCATCACGTCCGATGAAGCCCACCCGATCCATTCTCCTGGGACTGCTGGCGACGCTGCTGAGCGGTCCCGCCGCTGCTGAAGGCGCCGCAGAGGGGCCGACGGAGGGGACTGCGGGGCTGCTGGAGCCACCCCCTATCGAGCCCGCCCCTGCGGGACGGAAGGCGGCCTCGAAGGACGCCGCCCTGATCATCGCCAACGAGGCCTACGCGATGCTGCCGCAGGTCACCTGGGCCGACGCCGACGCGCGGGCGTTCGAGGGGTGGATACGAAACACCCGGGGGGTGTCGCGGTACCGCGTCATCAGCGTGCGAAACGTCAACCAGCGCGATCTCCTCCGGAACATCAAGCGCATCGTCTGGAAGCCCCGCCGCGGGGGCACGCTGTGGATCTACTACGCCGGTCAGGGGGCCCTGGACGCCGAGGGGCGCCGGATGCTGCTCCCCGTCGACACCGACATCACCGATCCCCAGGGCGTCACGCTCGAGGAGACGCTGAAGCGGGTGCTGCGGAACCGCCGCCCGAAACAGATCGTGGTCATCTTGGACGCGGGCTTCGGCAACCTGGGCCGCGACGGTCTGGAGATCATCCCCGGCGCGGAGCTCCCGGCCCTCGATGGGTTCGGGGAGCTCGACGATCGCGTGGTGGTGTGGGCAGCGACGACCGACACCTCTGCCGCCGTGGGCTACCCGCCGGCGCGGCACGGTCTGTTCACCTGGGCCGCCGTCGGCGCGCTCCGGGGCTGGGCGGACGGCGCGCTGGACGGACGCCGCGACGGGCAGGTGACCTTCGGCGAGGCGCAGGCCTATACGCAGCTCACCCCGCGCCACCTCGGTCGGGTGACGAGCCCGTCGATCGACGCCCGCGCGGAGCCTCTGGCCTGGGTCCTCACGGAGGGCGACCACCTGGAGGCGGGCCCCTCGGACGAGACCCTCTCGAAGCTCGGGCGCGCCGATCTGCGGGCGCGGATCGAGGCGCGGGAGTCGATGCTGCGCGCCGAGGCCGCCGCCTTCTGGCAGGACACCGCCTCGATCGCGTCGGCCAGAGGTCCCGGAGGCGAGGACGCGCTCCGCGCGTACATCTCGGAGTTCTCGGGGAATACGCTGACCATCGAGTGGGCGCCCTTCATCCCCGAGGTGACCGCCGCGCGTCACATGCTCCACAGGTATCGTGAGGTGGGCGAGGACACCGGCGCTCCCGTCGTCACAGAGATGGCGGCGATGGAGAGCTGCGACGACGACGCGGCCCTGGAGGAGGCCGCGCTGGTGGGCCAGCTCACCGAGGGGGAGCTCCAGTGCCTCGACATCCGCCTGCAGACGGAGCGGCTTCAGACCGGCAGGGACGTCCTGTCGCGCATGCTCCTGATCAACGCCGAGGCCTCCGCGAACATGACGGAGTGGCAGCGCCTGATGGAGCGGCACCTCCAGGACATCGATCGCTCCGATCCCGACCTGTGCTTCCGTTACGCGATATTTCTGTACCGTAACGTCGCGGGTCGCGCCGACGACGCCATCCAGTGGGCCGACTATGCCCTTGAGAACAAGGCCGTCTGGCCCCCAGGCACCTACGCCAGGAATGTGGGGGGGCTGCTTCGTCTGAAAGCAGAGGCCGCGCACCGGCTGTGGCAGGAGGCCGAGACGGCCTACCGAGAGGGGCCCACGGGCGAGGCCGAGGAGGCCGCGCGCGAATGCCGCGGCGCCGCCAAGGACTTCAGCCGCGAGTGGCTGGACTACGCGCGGGCCGCCGGCCAGGACAGCCAGACTGCCTACAACCTGTGCATGGCCGCCGCCGGAAACCGGGACTTCTGCCGGGACGCGCGTGGTCCCTAGGAGTGGGGTCCCAGAGCGGGTCGACGTCGCCGTGATCGGCGGAGGCGTCGCCGCGCTCACCGCCGCGCGGGCGCTCTCAGCGGGCGGCGCGAGCGTCGCGCTGTTCGGCCCCGCGGAGGCCATCGACACGGAGCCGGCCGGCGGGATGGTCCTGATGGGGTTGGGCGAGCACCCGGCGCAGCTCCTGGAGGCGGTCGGACAGGCCGCCACCGCTGAGATCATCGGCTTCACGCGCCGCAACGCTGACGCTCTCGCAGAGCGCGGACTGCTGGCGCGTACGGGCGGCCACCACGTCTCGGTGAGCCAACGGGAGGCCGCGGGGCTCGCCGCGGCCGAGGCTGTGTTTCGCGCTCACGGTGTCGAGGCGCGGGCGCTTGATCTCGCGGCCGCGCGCGACCAGATCGGCCTGCCCGTGAGCGGTCCCGCGCTGCATGTCCCCGGCGAAGGGCTGGTCGATCCGCCCGCCGCGCTGGCGGCGCTGCGGGTCTCTGGAGCGCTGCGGGGCTCTGGAGCGCTGCCGGCCGCCCGCGCCATCACCTCCGACGACGACGGGCTGGTGATCGACGTTGGTTCGCTCCGCGCGCGCGCCGAGCTGGTGGTGCTGGCCGGGGGATGGAACCTGCCCGCGCTGGAGCCCTGGCTGGCCGACAAGCTCTACCCGGTGCGGCGGCAGTGGATGCACGTCCGCGCCACCCATGACCTCTCGGGCGCGCTCACGGCACAGCTCGGCTACCTGCTGGCTCGGCCGGTCCCGGGCGCGCTCGCGATCGGCGGGTGTCGCTGGGCCTCTGCCCATATGGCGACCGGCGAGCGGGATGGGTCATCCGGAGATCCAAACGTTACGGCTGTACTCTCGCGTGTTTCGGCCGAGCACCTGCTGGGCGGTGAGATCCCCGCTGTCATCGAAGAGCGCCGCGCGATCATGGCGTTTTCATGTGACGGACTGCCCATCGTCGGCACGATGCCGGGGCGCCCGCGGCTGGTGCTGTGCTGCGGATGGAACGGGCGACCGTGGTCGCTGGGGTGCGCCGCCGGCGTCGCTGTCGCGCAGGGGATCCTGGAGGGGCGCGCTGAGGGAGTGCCGGGGCTGTTCAGCCCGCGTCGGTTCTTGTGACCGTTCAGGTGGTGATCATCCGCTCCATACTGAGCCAGCGCCGCAGCAGTGTGTTGGTCATCTCGCCCTTCGCGACCATCTGACCGGCCTGTGCGCCCATCTTCACCATGTTGGCGGAGTTTGCGAGCTGAATCAGCGGCCACGGGTGCTTGCGCAGGAAGCCGCTCTTCGACAGCGTGTTCAGCAGCGGCCGCGGGACGAAGCGCTTCGACAGCATCTGCGTGAGCGCGATCCAGAAGGTGTCCTCGACCGGCCGCGGGTAGCTGAGGTTTACGCGGTGCTGGTAGAAGATGCGGGTGTTGTCGAAGCCGTCGATGTCGTAGCGGCTGATCTGCCCGCTCTCGAGCAGCTTGTTGTTCAGCTCGGAGCCGGGGAACACCGTCATCGAGAACAGGTACAGATCGTAGGGGTGGGGGAACGTCGAGATCATCTCGAACAGCGCGCGCTTGTCGTCCTCGGTGCTGACCGGATCATCGAAGATGAGCTGAAAGTGCGGCTTGATGCCGAGGCGGTGGTACATCTCGGCGATGTCGGCGATCGACTGGTTCTTGACGCGGCGGTCATACAGGTGCCCGGTGACGCGCTCGGACGACTGGATCCCCATGTAGACGCCGCTGAGCCCGGCGTCGCGCAGCATGAGCATGCGGTCCTCGTCGACCAGCTTCGGCTCGATGAAGATCTCGAACGGCAGGCCGACGTCGCGCGGGTAGCGCTCGGAGAAGTCCTTGAGCCAGGCCGTCTGGAAGTTGAAGACCTCGTCGTCGAACCGGATGCGCTTGAAGCTCCAGTGGGAGCGGGCCTGGGTGATCTCCTCGATTATCGACGCCGGCGAGCGCACCCGAAACCACTTCTGCCCCGGGTAGATCTCCCGCTTGTAGGTGGAGTTGTAGCAGTAGCTGCACTTGTAGATGCAGCCCCGGCTGCCCATCATCTGGAAGACCGGATCGCCGTGCATCGGGTCGCCCTGGACGTAGCTGCGCCCCGAGATGAAGTACTTGTGATCGTGCGTGGTGTAGTCGCGGAACGCGAGATCATCGAGGTTCTTGACCAGCGGACGCTTACCGTTGTGGACGTGCGAACCGGCCAGGCTGAACGAGACGTTCTGGGTCTTCGAGACGTCTTCGCGGCCGTCGCGCAGGCGATCGGCCAGATCGACCACCGCCAGCTCTCCCTCTCCGCCCAGCACCATATCGGCGACGTCGAGGCACTCGTCGGGCTTGAGCGTGGGGTGCATCCCTCCCCACAGCACCGGCATGTCGAACGCCTCGTGCAGAAACTCGGTGATCACGGACGCCTGGTGGGCGTAGGCGCTAGCGCGGATCGAGACGCAGACGAGATCGATCTCCTCGCGGCGGATCACGCGGGCCAGGCTCTCCAGCTCGGACTCGGTCGCGGGATCGATGTGGTTGGAGATCCAGTCCTTGAAGTAGATCTCCACCGCGTGATGGCCGGCGCGACGCAGGCTCCCTGCGAGCACCCGAACCGCGTTGTTTTCGACGTCCCAGGTGGACAGGATGGCGATTCGCGGACCGTCGATCCGCGCCCGCCGAAACAACCGCGAGAGTCTGTCACTCATCATCTACTCCTGCCGCCTTCAGGCTGCACCGATGCATTTTCCCCTACCCCGATTCCACCAGAGGGGGATCTCGCCCCGGTGTTTCACCAGCGGGGGCTCTTTCCTGCCTGCCGACGCGCGTGCGCGCAACTCTCTCCACCTGCCTCGAATTCTCGGCAGGACCGGGGTCGGAGATCGTACACCGCGCAGCGGCCGTCACTGCGCAGCGCCGGACACAGGCCTGCCGCGTCACGCTTGATCTGGAATCGCCCGAAGTCGCGGGTGATCAGCTCCGGGTGCGCCCGAAACAGCGGCTCTCGGCTCGACAGCTCCACCGTGTCATACGCCGGACCACAGCAGGCGCAGCAGGACAGACAGTCCAGCTCGGCCTCCCACGCGTCACAGCCGCGCCCGTCGGCACTCACGCGTCGTCGACCGGCGGCAGAACACCGCAACACGCGCGGGCCGGGGCCGGCGAGCCGCGACCACGCGCAGCTCCCGCAGCGGGTCGAAGGCCCCCCCCAGGCGCGCCCGAGAGGGTGATGGTTCGGTGTATTCACTGCGCTCCCGCGGCGTCGGCAGGCTCCGGCGCGGTAGGCTCATACCCGGGAGGTTCGCCATGTCCACGGCCCGCGAGCTGCTCGCCGCGCTGCGCAGCGGTGGCTCTGTCCACCACATCGGGCTCACGACGGCCCAGACCGAGCGTGTCACCTCTCTTCTGGCCGCTGGGCGAGACGCCGACGCGGCCGCGCTCGTCGCCGAATTGCAGCCGGCTGCGGCGGAGCATGCGCCCCCGGTTCCAGGCCCCCGCAGCCCCCGCCAGCTCCTCGCCGCGGCGGGCGGCCTGGCCGGCGTACACCACCTGGCGACCTGCCTGAGTCGGCTGGAGGAGCGACCGGTGCGCCCCCGCGATGTGCGCGATCGGCTGCGAAACTGCCGCGGCGTTCGCAAGCTCGGCGGCGGCTACGCGGCGCTCGATACCCACCCCTCCCCTCCCCTCGCCGAGTGGTGCGGCGGCTGGCTCGCACAGCGTGAGGATGTCCAGATCGACACGCTCGTCGCCGCGATCCTGGCAGCCCACCCCCACGGAGACGCCGGCGCCGTCGAGAGCTGGATCCGGCAGCGGCCCCATCCGCTGTGGGTGCGCGGCGATCGGGTCGGGCTATCGGCGCGGTACCTGCGCACGCGGAGCGGACCATGAGCGCCGTCCCCGGCCACGAGGATCGCCTCCGCTCGGTCTTCTCGGGTCGGCGCTGGATCGCCGCGTTCGACGTGCTGGTACCCGCCACCCGCCACGCGCAGACCCTGATGGACCTGGGCGCGGAGGCCTGCCTCGCCATCGGCGGGAGCCGCGGCGCCGGTGCGCTGGCCGAGGGGATCCCCACCATCGATCTGGGGATCAGCGCCACCTCCCTCATGGACGGGATCCGGCGGGTGGACGCAGCCATCGACCAGCTCCCCCCCTCGGTCTGCGCGCAGATCGACGCCTTCGATCCCACCGGGCAGGCGCTGGCTGTCCGCACGCTGTTCTCATCGGGGCTTCCGGTGGCGGGTCGGCAGACGCTCGGCGCCCGGCTGCCGGCCTGGAAGGCCCTCGAAGACAAGCTGATCATCGACGCCCTCTGGGACGCCGTGGGTGTCCCGCGCGCGCCCAGCCGCAACGTGCCCGTCGAGCGCCGCGCGCTGCTGGCGGCCGCCGCAGAGCTGGATGCTGGCGCTGGCACGGTCTGGGTGGGGGACAACCGCGACGGCTGGCACGGCGGCGCCGGGCTCGCGCGCTGGGTCACCCGCGAGGCCGAGGCGGACGAGGCCATCGCCTTGCTGGCGCCCCAGTGCGATCACGCCCGGGTCATGCCCTTCCTGGACGGCCTGCCGTGTAGCATCCACGGGATCGTCTTTCCAGACGCCGTGATCGCGCTCCGACCGTGCGAGATGCTGGTCCTGCGACGCGGACATCGGTTCGTCTACATCGGGACCGGCACCTACTGGGACGCCCCGCCCACCCACGCCGACGCGCTCCGGGGACTGGCCCGACGGGTCGGGGCGCACATGCGCGCCACGATCGGCTACCGAGGTGCGTTCACGATCGACGGGGTGCTCACGCGAGAGGGGTTCCGGCCCACCGAACTCAACCCGCGGTTCGGGGCCGCGCTGGGCACGCTCACCGGTCGCATTCCAGGGCTCCACCCGTACCTGCTCCACCTCGCGGTGGCCGAGGGGCTCGATCTGGACTGGGACCCGGCCGGACTGGAGCGCTGGCTCATGGAGGCCACGGCCACCGATCGCGCGGCCCGCGGGGGGATCCTCATCCCAGAACCCCGCCCCGACGTCCGGGCGCGGTTCCGTCTGGTGGACGGCGCGCTGGTGCCTGCCTCTGATGAAGACGCCGATGTCGCTGTGATCATCGGCCCCGGCCCGGTCGGCAGCTACCTCCGGGTCGGGCTGCTCGACGCCCCCATCGGCCCCTCGATCGCGCCTCGGATGGCCGCCGCGCTGATGGCCGCCGGTCGGTGGTTCGACATCGACATCGGTGAGCTGACCGCCGCTCCGGATCTGACCGCCGCTCCGGATCTGACCGCCGCTCCGAACTGACCGCCCCGGGTCTTCACGCGACGGGTTAAGTAGTGGAAACTGCATCCATAGCTCAATTGGATAGAGCATCGGACTTCGGATCCGAGGGTTGGGGGTTCGAGTCCTCCTGGGTGCGCCACTTTCTTTGTCTCTGCGCTGCCGAGCTGTGTGAGGCAGAAGCGCTTCTGGGGTAGACTCCGGATGTGCCTTATCCCTGCCATCTTCTGAGCCTCCTCCTGCTCCCGCTTGGATGTTCGGAGACCGCGGCCCTCGATTCGAACTCGCGCCCTCTCAACGAGACCGCGGGAGCGCCTGCTGAGTCCAACTCAGAACCCTCATGTGAGATCACGTCTCCTGTTGAAAGTGCCGGGTTTGCATTGGGCGAGACCATCGTCTTCCAGGGTCTCTGTATGGACGACGAGACGCCCCCTGAGCAGCTCAACCTGCAGCTGAGCAGTAGCCTGATGGGAACGCACTCCGGTGCTGCTCTGGTTGATGAGCACGGCGTATTCAACCAGGCATGGCCCGATCTGGTGGCAGGGGATCACGTCATCACGGTGGAGGCGACCGATGAGGAGGGGGCGTCAGGGAGCGCGACATTGAACGTCTCGGTCTGCGACAATATCTGGTACAGCGACACGGACGGAGATGGATTCGGCATCTCGGAGGATGGCGTGATCGCCTGCGAGAGACCCGCCGGTAACGCAGACACTGATGCAGACTGCGATGATGATGATCCCGATGTGAATCCCGGGGTCGGCGAGAACTGCTTCGATGGAATCGACAATGACTGCGACGGAACGGCTGACAGGTGTGATCTGGCAGACGCCGACGCCAGGCTGCACGGAGAGAATGCCTCTGACCACGCCGGCTACGCGGTCTCAGGCGCAGGCGACACCGACGGTGATGGCCTGAAGGACGTCCTGGTAGGGGTGCCTGGTGAGGACTCTGCCGGAGAGAGAGGAGGCGCGGTCTATCTCATCCACGGTCCGGCTACCAACGTCGAGGTCCTCTCTGACGCTGGTGCGAAATTCACCGGAACCTGCCCTGGACACTCCATCGGACGGGCGGTCTCGACCGGTGGAGACACGAACGGGGATGGGTTTGATGACATTCTGGTGGGAGCTCCTGGCTACAGCTCGTGCTCAAGCGCGGTCTACCTTCTGTTGGGTCCAGTCTCGGGGAACGGTGACCTGCCGCGAGCCACACTGGTTCCCGACAGCGGATCCGATGAGGTGGGAGAGTCGGTCTCCGGTGGCGGCGACATAAACGGGGACGGGCTCGGCGATGTGGTCGTCGGTGCTCGGCTGGATGACTCCGCGGGACGGGACGCTGGTGCCGTCTATGTGGTCACCGGCCCGGTGTCGGGGGATAGCTCGCTCGCGGACGCAATTGCCAGGTTCATGGGGGAGGTCGAGGACGATCACGCCGGCTGGTCGGTGGCGCTGGCTGGAGACATCAACCGTGATGGGCTGGACGATGTCATCGTGGGTGCGCCGTACGCATCCTCCAGCGAGTCGTGCGCAGGTGTCGCCTATGTCTTGCTGGCCCCGGTCTCGGGCGTGCAGTCCCTGTCCACCGCCCAAGCCAGGTTGATCGGAGAATACAGCGGTGGATTCGCGGGCGCGTCGGTATCGGGCGCGGGAGATCTGGACAGCGATGGTTACGACGATGTTGCGGTTGGGGCCTGGAGCGATGGGACTCAACAGCGTGGTGCTGGTGCCGTGCATCTGTGGTTCGGACCGACGACTGGAGCCCATCCAATGTCCAACGCAGACGCGACGCTGATCGGGGAGAGCGTCGATAGCCACGCCGGCGTGTCGGTCTCACATGCTGGGGACATCGACGGAGATGGGAACAGTGACATCGTGGTTGGTGCACCGGGGCTGTGGGGAGGTGGATGGCCGAACACCGGCGGTGCCTATCTGGTCCAGGGTCCGTTTTCCGGCCTCCGTTCATTGACCAGCGCGCGATTCGTCGGCGAGAGTATGGACGACAGCGCCGGGACCTCCGTGTCCGGTGCTGGGGACGTCAACGGCGATGGACGCGATGATGTCCTGGTGGGGGCTCCGTTTGCGGACGACACCTCCATCGATGTCGGCGCGACCTATTTGGTATTGGGACGGTGACACCTCTGCTGCGGCGTAGGTGCTCTGTCGCGAGGCCCGACCAGGTGATAGGTTCGGCATCTCGGAGGTGCCTGTGCCGGAATTTGACGTCTGTGTGATCGGAGCGGGTCCGGCGGGTTTCGCGGCGGCGATGCGCGCCTGGGACTTCGGCAAGCGCGTGTGCATCATCGATCGCAGCGCCGTCGGCGGCACCGGCGTGCACAACGGGGCGCTCTCCAGCAAGACCCTGTGGGAGCTGTCTCGGGATTACCGCAACGTGCTCCGTCGGAACCGCGGCTACACCGTCGGTGACGTGCAGATCGACTACGCGCAGGTTCGCCACGCCGTCGCCGACGCCATCGACGAAAAGACCAGCCAGCTCACGCACCAGCTGGAGGTGCTTGGGCGCCCGATGCCCTGCGAGACCGGCCGCGTGACCTTCATCCGCGGCAGCGCCGAATTCATCGACGCCCACCAGGTCTACGTCGAGGGGCCTGAGGTCACGGTCAAGGCCCGGAATATCGTCCTGGCTACGGGCTCCCGGCCGCGCTCGCTGCCCGACATCGTCATCGACGGGCGGTACATCGTCACGTCCGACCACATCATGCAGATGGACCACTTCCCGCGCTCTCTCGTCATCCTCGGGGCGGGCGTGATCGGCTGTGAGTTCGCCACCATCTTCGCCAACTTCGGCCAGACCAAGGTCTACCTGATCGACCGCGCTGAGCGCATCCTGCCGTTCGAAGACATCGACATCGCGCAGGTCTGCGCCAAGAACCTGGAGTCTCTCGGGGTCACCATCCACCACCGGGCGACGCTGCTGGAGATGAAGGTGGTCGATGGGGAGGTCCGCTACACGATTCAGCATGGCACGGGCGGCGTTGAGACCATCGCCGTCGATCAGGCGCTGATCTCGGTGGGACGAATACCCAACACATCCGGGATGAGTCTGGAGCGCGCCGGCCTCTCGGTCTGCGACCGCGGATACCTGGAAGGCGATGATACGCGCACGAGCGTGCCGCACATCTACGCGGTCGGCGACGTCACCCGCGACATCGCGCTGGTGTCGATCGCGGAGATCGAGGGCCGACACGCGATCGAACACATGTATGGCGACGGGGTGGAGGCGCTGTCCTATGAGAACGTCTCGTCGATCATGTTCCTCGACCCGGCGGTCGCTGGCGTGGGGCTGAATGAGCTGCAGGCGCAGAAGAAGCGCATCCCCTACAAGGTGGCGGTCTATGACTATTCGCTGGTCAATCGCGCGATCGCCATGCGCGCCACCCGCGGCTTCATCAAGCTGCTGGCCACCGACGACGACGACATGCGCATCCTCGGGATCCGCGCCCTCGGCGCCCACGCTTCGACGAGCATCGAGAGCGTCTCGCTGATGATTCGACAGGGACGCAGCCTGAGCGATCTGGCCGAGCTGCTCCATCCGCACCCTGCCATCACCGAGGGTCTGCAGGACTGCGTGCGCATGCTGCTCGGCTCATCCATCATGAAGCCGAAGGTGTTTCGGTCGCGCCTCCGGGTGTCTCGGGTCGGCTACCCCGACGACGGTGTGTCGTAAGGCCTCCGCCAAACCGGGCGCTGCGCCGCGACACCCCCACAGACCGTAGATCACGGCGTCTCCGCTCGGTCGGCCCTGCGATCGCGGCGGCGGATCCCCAGATCGGCCCCCAACGAAGCCCAGGGCAACCCCCCGCGGGTGGTGTTCGCCAGCGCATCGAGGCTGATCCCCAACGAGACCCGCTCCCACCCCATCCCCAGCCGGGCCCCTCCGCCGATGAGCAGCTCATACCGCCCCACCGATCCCTGGCCGTAGGGGCCGTCTGCTCTGGAGTGTATGAAGTGGTATCGGGCAAGGGAGCGCGGTCCCCAGGTCAGCCCGCTGCGCTTCCCCAGCTCCCGCTCGACCAGCAGCGGCAGGTGGAGATCGACGTTGCCCTGCTGATAGGCCGGGAAGGGCAGGATGCTCAGACCCAACCCAGGCACGATGGCGATGTGCCAGGGGCCATCCTGGTAGAAGCGGTAGCGCACATCTGCCAGGCCGCCGAGCAGGAACACACGCAGGCCGGCGTCCAGATCCTGTGCCAGTCCCCGGCGCCACCCGACCTCGAGCTGGGGAAGCGGCAGGGTCAGCGACTCGGTGATGAAGGTCGAGCCCATCTGGAGAGAGGCCCCGACCTCCATCTGGCGCGCCCCCGGCTCCAGGGGACGAGCGCCGTGCATGGACTTCATCGTGGAGCAGCCGAGCACCGAAAGGGCCAGGAACAGAGACCTCATCCCCACCGCCGCCCGAGCCGAGCGACCATCTCCTGGTCCACCGCCCATCTACGGGTGGAGGCCCCGGCGGTGATCGCCGCTCCCCACCCCCGCCAGTCCGGCAGATGAACGCCGATCGCCATCCGCAGTCCCGGCGTGATCGCGGAGCCGCGCCACCGCTCCTCCGCCTCCACGAGAGTCTCCTGGAACGTCACCGACGGCCCCAGTCCAGCCGTGAGCTCGGTCTCTCCCTGTCCAAAGCGAAGTCCGACCGTCAACGCTCCACGGGCCCACCTCTGATCAAAGGACACCGGCGAGTCTCCCACGACCCGCCGAGAGGCCATCCCCTCGACCTCCACGCAGAGCCGCTCGCCCGGATCCGCCCGCCACCACAGCCCCCCGGCGGGCTGCAGCAGGTGCTGCCCGTCCCCCTGCTCCACCAGCAGCGGACCGATGAGAAACCCCGCCCCGTCGGCCAGGGCCTGAGGGGAGACCCCCAACGCCAGGACCGCCATCAGCGCCCGCATGGGGTCTCTGCGAGGAACGTCGAGAGGCGATTGGAGATGGCGGTGCAGAGCGCGCCTTGAAGCGCAGGCTCATCGGAGGCGCCGCGGACCCAGGCGCTGAGGAACCCTCCGAGCGATCCCAGCGGAGCGGCCTGATCTCCCGCCTCCTGCGCCTGCAGCGCGACGCCGTCAAGCAGCGACCGCGCCACCAGCTGCGGCTCGCCGGTCGCCTCCCGGGCGTCCCAGGCGACCGAAGCCACCACCGTCCCCACGGGGTACGGGTCCCAGAGCGCCAGCAGATCGCCCAGCGGCCCTTCGTCCTCGCTCCCCAGGTACTGCTCGGGGGTCTCCACGTCTTCGATCCGCAGGTCTCCCCGCAGATCCCGCGCGGTCTCGCTGGGGTACGAGGCCTCCATGAAGAAGGGATCATCCAGGGTCAGGGCGGCGAACGCGTCGGAGAAGCCCTCGTGGAGGCTTGAGTAGTACAGGGCCTCGGCCGAGGTGTCAACCAACTCAAATGGCGATGGAGCGTAGAGATCGCCAGCGGTCGCTAGATGAAACAGGCAGTGACCAAACTCATGGCGAACGATCCCGGCGTTCGCCGCAGCGGGGAGAGCATCGTCTCCCACATCGGGCAGCAATATAAAGATGTGGCCGCCCGTGGCGTAGGCGGCGTTGGACACCGGGGCCATGCTCAACAGCAGATCGGGGACGATCGGGCTGTGCGCAGCGCTGATCGGAAAGTAGGAGTCCGGGGAGAGTCCGAGCGCCTCCATCTCGCCCGCCAGGTCCTCCAGATGGGCATAGAAGCTCCACAAGATCAGCCCCCCCCGGTCGAGCGGCACCGCCGTTCCCTCGATCACATCCATCGCCACCTCGGGAGGGTGCCCCCCCAGGTAGGTCATCGTCTCATCGTGGTTCCAGCGGATGCGTCCCCCGCTCGACACGCTGGCGAGCGCCCCCTCCACCCGGCGGAGATCGCTCAATGACCCCACCTCGCGAACGCCGACCGTGTGTCCGCCGACCTGGTGTTGATACGCCAGGTAACGATCCGCAGACGTCACTGGGGGGCTTGGCCATCCCACCGGCCAGGGGGTGTAGCGCGCGCGGGGCGGTCACGACGCGGCCCCTCTCGTGGTGCCCGCTTCGCGACTCTGGGGCGAGCTCTCTCCCCAATCCGCGACAGCGGCCTCCAACAGGACGAACCGAATCACGCCATCAGG
>CAYXGP010000197.1:13787-15852 GCA_964464515.1 uncultured Enterobacterales bacterium | reverse complement strand
CTGCTCCCAGCGTGTCCTTGCTGGTGATGGTGTGGATCTCGGTGAGCGGCCCGCGGACGGCCCCCAGGGAGGGGTCCTTGGAGACCACGCCGATGAAGTAGTTTACGACGTCCGGCTGCCGCAGCAGGGCGGCGGAGGCAGCGGGATCGGCTCCCTCCGCTGCGGAGATGGCGCGGGTGAGCAGGTGCGTGCCCTCCAGCCAGCTCCCGGCCTGCACCATCGCCACGCGGTCTTCCCCGGCGCTCTGTCGCAGGGCGTCGTAGGCGCTGGCGCGCATGTGCTCGATCTGCAGGACCAGCTCGTTCCGGCTCACGGCGTCGGCCTCGACCTGCTCGATGACGTGGGCCAGCCCCTCGTCGATCTCCTCGCCGCCGCCGATGGCGGCCATGCCGGCCTTCAGCGCGGTCAGGTCGGCCAGGAGCTGCGCCTTCTCTGAGGTCTTGAGGGTGACGATCAGATCGGAGAGCACCACGCCGGTGCGGAGGGCCACCTGCTGCGGCTCGCCCGTCATCGCCGGGGCCTTCCGATCGGACAGGAGGCTGTCGAACCGGGTGGAGACCCCCGCGTGCTGCATCGCCTCCTCCAGCTCGGTGGGCGACGGCACCAGCGAGGTGCTGCGGGCCTTGCCGGACAGGTCGGCGCGGGTGGCGGGTGGCGCGGGCTTGGCGGCGGGCGCTGCCTCAGCAGACTCGGGCGTCGGGGCAGGGGCTGGCGCCTGGCTGTCACAGCCGACGAGCAACCCGGCCAGGAGCAGGGTGGAAGGGGACGGCATCGGGACCTCCGAGAGCGGCGTGTCGTGTAACGCGAAAGACCCCCGGGAAAAAAGTGCGCAGGGCGTTGCCACTCGGGGCACCCCAGGCGTCGAACGTAGTGAGCGGGTCGCCAAGGGTGGCGGCCATCCTCCCCCTCTCCGGCGGTTCGAGGCCCACCGGTGAGATGGGTCCCGTCTGTCTCGAATATCCTGGAGCCGCAATGTCCCTCCGTTCCACCCTGACCCTGCTCACCCTCTCCATGACCATCGGCTGCGAAGACGCCGCCACCACCGAGGACCGCCTGACCTCCGAGCTCCAGAACGCGCTGTCGGAGTCGTCTGAGCGCAGCATGGTGGGCGCCATCAGCGGCTTCGCCGATCGCGGCCTGCCCGAGCGGCCCGACGCCCTCGGTGTGGCCCGGGACCTGGTCGAGTTCATCCAGTCCGAGGCGTCGTGCAGCGCGGTATCGCGCGAGGACAACGTGGTCACCATCGACTTCAGCGCGATGGATGACTCCTGCGAGTACCTGGGCAACATCACCGGCGGCTCCGTGGTCGCGACCCTCTACGCCACCGACAGCACCGTCCAGATGGACCTCGCGCTCACCGAGGTGACCGACGATCGGGCGACGGCCAGCGGCGACGTCGCGGTGTCGCTGACCGACGCCGAGCGGGAGATCTCGGGCGAGCTGGAGATCTCCCACGAGGAGTGTGACGGAGAGGGGAAGGGCCACGGCGAAGACGGCGGCGAGCCCCCCGAGGGTGAGGACGGCGGCGAGCCCCCCGCGGACGGCGAAGGGGCCTCCTCCGAGCGCCAGGGCCCGCCGCCGCCGCCCCGTGAGCTGACCCTGATCGCCCAGCGCGTCGAGGCCCCGCTGAACGGCGACTGGGAGAGCGGCGTCGTGGTCAACGGCACCATCAGCGGTCAGGCCGACGAGGGCGACATGAGCGGCGTCGAGTCCGGGCTGGAGATCCGCGCGGGCGAGCTCGTCCCCCAGGCGGGCACCCTCACCCGCTCGCATGCCTCGGCCGACGGTGAGCACTCTGGTGAGATGAGCATGACGTTCAGCCGCGTCAGCGAGGACGCCATCCAGGTCGACATCAGCGGCCCCGAGGGCGAGGTGTCCATCCAAGTCGATCCGGTCACCGGCGAGGCCCTCTGACGGCGGGCCCTTCTGAGTCGGCATAGGCGGGGGGCCATGCTCCCCGCCATCGTCGCTGCCGTCGCCGCCGCGATCGCGCGCCCCCCCAAGACAGCCGCGGACCCCCCCCACACACCCCCCCCCCCCGCACGCACCCCCCCCCCCCGGCGCG
>CAYXGP010000197.1:0-13777 GCA_964464515.1 uncultured Enterobacterales bacterium | reverse complement strand
GGCGTGGGCCGGGGGCCCGGGGGGGCGCCGGGGGCGGGGGCGCGGGGGGGGGGGCCGGCTCCAGCCCATCACCACGCGCGCGGCGGTCGTCACCGACCAGGGCGTGCGCTTCATCGTGCGGCAGCGCGCGCCCGGCGGTTCCCCGCGCGTCCCCGGCTCGGGCAATCCCTTCGCGGCGCCTGAGCCGGCGCTCGTCGTGGCAGACGCCGGCCCGGCGCACCGGTGCCTGCTCAACAAGTACCCCGTGCTTTCGCGGCACCTGCTGATCATCACGCGCGCGTTCGAGCCGCAGGAGCGGCTGCTGACCGCCGCAGACCTCGCAGCGGTCTGGCCCTGGATGATCGCGCTCGGCGGGCTGACGTTCTACAACGGCGGCCCGGTCGCGGGGGCGAGCCAGGGCCACAAGCACCTGCAGGTGATCCCCCTGCCGCTGCTCCCCGGCGAGGTGGGCGTGCCGATCTTCGAGCGGGCGGGGGCCTTCGAGCGGGCGGGGCTGCCGTTCCGGCACGTCTCGGCCGTACCGGGGGCCAGGCCGGCGTCGGCCCATGCCGCCTACCTGGAGGCGCTGGAGGCGGCGGGGTGTCGCGGCCGCGATGGCTACCAGGCGCGGCCCTACAACCTGCTGCTCACTACCGATCGGCTGCTCGTTGTGCCGCGCGTGGCAGAGCGGTGGCGGGGGATCTCGGTGAACGCCCTGGGCTTCGCGGGTGCCCTGCTCGTCCGCGACGCGCCCGCCGGCGCGCGGCTGCGGGCGGCCGGGCCGATGGCGGCGCTCACAGAGCTGGCGGGCTGAACCGGTCGCCGACGGCCGGGAACCACAGGCGGAAGGTCGTCCCCCGACCGGGGATGCTGTCCACCGTGACGAATCCACCAGATGACTGGACCATCCGGTGCACGGAGGCCAGGCCGAGCCCCGTCCCGCGGCCCTCCCCCTTGGTGGTGAAGAACGGCTCGAAGACCCGCCGCTGGAGCTCTTCGTCCATTCCGCAGCCGGTGTCCTCCACCTCGACGACCGTCCAGTCCTGCTCTGCGACCCCCCTGGCCCGCCGCTCTGCCTCTGGAAGCTCGCCCGGATCCACGCGGATCGTGATGGTGCCGGCGCCCGGGGTGGCGTCGCGTGCGTTGATCACCAGGTTGAGGATGGCCTGCTCCAGCTCGACCCGATCGACGTGGACGGGGGAGGCTGGAGTGGTGACCAGGGTGATCTTCAGATCGCTGCGCAGCACGCGGTCGAGCATGCCTCGAAAGCCAACGAGCAGCGCGGCGATGTCCAGCAGCTCGGAGGCGACGTCGCGGCGTCTTCCGAAGCGGGACAGGCGCGCCACCAGCTCCGCCCCGCGCGCGGCCGACTGCTCGATCAGCGAGGAGAGCTGGGCCTCTCGCCCTGAGAGCTGCGTGGTCAGCGCGCTGGAGGCGCCGCTGATGACGGAGAGGATGTTGTTGAAGTCGTGGGCCACCCCCGAGGCGAGCTGGCCGAGGGCCTGCACCCGCAGGGCTTGATGCAACTCTGAGGCCAGCGCCTTGCGCGCGCGGATCTCGTCCTGCAGTGCGGTATTCTGCCGTTGGATGTGTCGCACCCACAGCGCCCAACCGGTGGACACGACGAGCATCCCGAGGAGCACCACCAGGACCCGAAACCACCACCGCTGGTGGAACCGCGGGAGCACCTTGAGGCGCTGCGTGGCCAACTCGCCCAGCGCTCCCGTGGAGCTGCGCGCCTGGACCTAGAAGGTGTAGTTGCCAGGCGGCAGGTTCAGGTAGGACGCCACGCGGCCCGTTCCCTGCTCGATCCACCGGCCGTCGTAGCCGACGAGTCGATGGCGGAAGCGGAGCTCTTCGAGCGGGGCCAGGGAGAGGCCCCGGTAGCGCACCATCAGATCGCCGCTCCCTGCTGGCGCCGAGAGGTGGGCGTCGTCTATCGGGTGCCCGCCGATGGTGATCTCTGCGATGGCGACGCGGGGCGGGGTCGGCTCCGAGGTGATCTGCGCCGGGTCCACCTCCACCAGGCCGTGCACGGTCGGGAGCCACAGCCGGCCGTCGGCGCTGCGCCAGCCCGCTGGCCACGCCCCGCCGTTGCCCTCTCCGCTCTCCAGGAGCTGGCACCTCAGCAGCTCGCCGCTGCCGTCGTCGAGGGCGTCGAAGTCCTCCCGCGCGACGCGGAAGAGGCCGCGGTTTCCGTTCATCCACAGGCCGCCGCGGCCGTCGTCGAGGATGCGGGAGACCACGTCATCACACAGCCCCTGCGCGCGGGTGTACCGCGTGACCTGTCCCTCTCGGATGCGCGTGAGGCCGCCGCCGTAGGTGCCGAGCCAGGCCGTGCCGTCGTCGTCGAAGTGGATGTCTCGTACGGTGCCGGGGGCGACATCCCCCTGTAGGGTCTGCAGACCCTGGGGACCGGCCATCAGGAGGCCCTCGGTGGTCCCCAGCCACAGGCGATCGCGGGGGCCGAAGGCCATCACCCGCACGTCGAGGTTGTCCATCTGCTGGCCTGGGAAGGCCGGCGCGACCTGCTCGCCGTCGAACCGGTAGACGCCCCGCGTGGTGCCGAGGAGCAGGGACCCATCCGGCTCGAACAGCAGCGCGGAGATGGTCGCCCGGGGCGTGCCCTCGTCGATGGGCTGTATGCCCTCCTCGTCCCAGCGGTTCAGCCGCTCGCCCGCCCCCATCCACAGCGCCCCGTCGGGGCCGAGGGCGAGCGCGTGGACGCACCCGGGCCCCGGCATCGGGAGGGGGATCGCGTCGAACGTCTCGCCGTCGAACCAGGTCAGCTTCTGGCAGCCGGCGCCCAGCCAGACCCGCGCGCGGGCCTCGTCGTACAGGACGCTGCGGACGGAGGGGGAGGAGACGGTGCTCGGCACGTGGAGGGCGACCTTCCGATCGCGGACCCGGATGAGGCCCTCGCCGTCGGTGCCCACCCAGATCGAGCCGCCGACGTCTCGGGTCAGCGAGCGGATCGGCGCGCGGTTGCGCTTGCCCGAGCGGGTGCGCAGGGGGATGGTGTGGACCTCCCCGTCACCGGTTCGGACACGAAGGCTCGGGCCGTCGGAGAACCAGAGGCTCCCGTCCGGCGTCGCCAGGAGCCCCCCGAAGTAGTGGCTCGCCTCCGGGCTGACGGGGACGACGAGCGTCCAGGCGTCGCCGTCGCGGCGGCTGAGCCCGTCGATGCCGTTGCTCCACAGCGTACCGGCGGCGTCCTGGGCGAACCCGAACGTGCTGTTGGCCCCCTTCGGGATGGGCCCCTCCCAGGGCTGCCGGGGGGGGCAGTTCCATCCGGCCCAGCACAGCGCGCCGTCTCCCGAGCCGACCCAAAGGGTGTCCTCGCTGTCGATGAACACCGCGCGCGCCGAGCCGACAGGCAGGCCGTCGGCGGCGCCGAAGACCTCCGTTCGACCGGCCCCGATGCGCACGAGCCCCGACCACGTCGCCGCCCAGAGCACGCCGTTGTGATCTTCGACCAGCGACTCGACGAAGGCGTTCTCGACCGCCTCGGGGAGCGGGACCCGGGCGAAGCGCTCGCCGTCGAACCGCACGATCCCCCCGCCCTGGACCCCCAGCCAGATCGTCCCGTCCGAGCGCTCCAGCACCGACATGAAGCGGGGGTTGTCCAGCCCCGGGTCGGCGCTCATGTCGTGCACCTCGAAGCGATCGCCGTCGAACCGCGCGAGCCCGCCGAACGTCGTGACCCACAGGGCGTGATCCGTGGCCTGCATCGAGTCGGTGATCGAATTCTGGGGCAGCCCCTCGCGGATGGTCCAGATGTCCCAGATGAACTGCTCCGGCGCAGGGGGCCTGGCCGCCGCGGTCGCGAGCAGCGCGCACAGCCCCGCTCCGGTCAGCACGCGAGCACGTCCAGCAGGGCGCTGACCAGCGCCGCGTGATCGGGCGCGACCGCCGCTGCGTCAGCGAGGTCGTCGCCTGTGGCGGTGGCGGTGCGCACGGCCACGCCGATCATCCCCGCGGCGCGGGCCGCGCGCAGGCCCTTCCAGGTGTCCTCGATCACGACGCAGCCGGCCGGAGGCACCCCGAGCATGCCAGCCGCGTGGACGAAGATGTCTGGGGAGGGCTTCCCGCGGAGCCCCGGCCGACGGCCGGTCCAGGGGCAGGGGAACCCGCGCCCCGCCGCGGCCGCGATGGCGCGCATGTCGTCTTCGTCGGAGTTCGACGCCACGGCGCAGGGGCGCCCGGCCGACGACCACGCCGCCAGCGCTTCCCAGACGGGGGCGATCACGGGCACGGCCCCGGACGCCGCGGCGGCGCTGTACAGTCGCTTGCGGCGGCGGGACAGCGCGGCGCGCGCCGCGGCGTCGAGCGGGAGACGATGCCGCGCGATCTCACCGGCCAGCCCCGCGCCGCGCTGCACCCAGTGGCGGTTGTACCCGGGGCGGTCGAGCGTGTGGCCGTGGGGCGCGAAGGCCCGCGCCGTGGCGTCGAACCAGCAGGCCTCGCTGTCCACCAGCACGCCGTCGAAGTCGAACAGCACGGCGGGCGCGGAGCCGAGCAGGGTGTCCAGGGACGGGGCGATCAGCGACACGCGCGCAGTGCCGGGGGCGGCGAGCCGCCGCGGGGGGATCTACGGTGGTCGGGTGATCTGTTCGGCAAGAGACTCTCCGTGGCGTGTTTCCCGAGGAGCGGGGGCGTATGTCCTCTCCCCTTGCGGGATGCTTCTGAGTGGAATGCTCGCCTGCGGACCCGATGAGTTCCCGGCGGGAACCGCTCCGGTGGAGGCGGCGTCCGGCGAACGTCGGGTCGTGGTCATCGTACTGGACGGCGTGCGTCTTGAGGAGTCGCTCGGAGACGGAGTGTCGTCTGCAACGGGGGCTCCATCCAGCGGGTTCCTGCCCGGCGTTCGGCGAAGCCTGGTCCCGCGTGGGGCGCTCATCTCCCGGGCGATCGCCGTCGGCCCCACCGCGACGGCCGAGGGGCACGCCGGGCTCCTCACCGGGCGTCGCCTCCACCAGTCGACGTTCCCGACAGGCGACGGCGTGGGGGTGTACCGGCCCCTGGTGCCGACCGTGTTCGAGGCGGCGCGCGCCCACCTGGGTCTCTCGGCCGAGCAGGTGGTGCTGCTGTCGAACACCGTGCACCTGGAGAGCCACACCCACGGGCTGCACCCGTCGGGCAGCGCGGGGGCCACGTGGCGCTTCGCGGGAGACGCGCAGCCCGAGTCGGACGCCGCGGTGCTGCAGCGACTGGGAGATCTGCTGATCGAGGACAACGCCCGGCTGGTGCTGGCCAACCTGCACGGCATGGACGCCGCGGGGCACTTCGGCGGCGAGGGGGACTACCCGCTGCAGGTCGAGGCGATCGACGCGCCGCTGGTCGCGCTGTGGGAGCGCATCACCGACGCGGGCCTGCACCACGACGTCACGCTGGTGATCACGGCCGACCACGGGCGCCACCGGTGGTCGGATCCCGGCGAGCAGGACTACGGCTACCAGCACCACACCGATCAGTGCGCGGGGTGTCGGGAGATCCCGCTGCTGCTGCTCGGCGCGGGCGTCGCGGTGGGGATCGACAGCGACGTCCCCGCGACCCTGGAGGACGTGGGCGCCACGGTGGCTCGGCTGCTCGACGTGCCGCTTCCCCACGCGCACGGCGTCCCCATCTCGGAGGCCCTGGCAGGGGGAGCGACTCCGAATGTCGGGGAGATCGCGCCCGCCGCGGCGGGAGGTGTCGAGGCGTGGCAGATCCTCACCGGCGATCGTCAACGACCGAGCGAGGTGGTGGTGGACGGCGCGGTCCGCTCCAGCGACGGGGCGCTGCTGGCCGAGGCGCCGGCGGTGCTGGCCGAGCCGGCCGTGGCCTGCTGGCGGGAGCTCTCCGTCGGGGCGCCGGGCGAGGTCGCCCACTGGGCGTGGCGCCCGCGGTGCCTCCTGCGGACCGACGACCAGGAGGAGCTCTCCCTGCCCCTCACGGTGGTGGCCCCCGACCAGGTGCCCGCGCTGGCGACGGACGATCGCGGCGATCTGCTCATGGCGACCGTCGACAACCCGAACGCCAACTGGGAGGCGCGCGATCAGGGCGTGATGTTGCTGCGGTGGACCAGCGGGCTGTGGATGGAGGGCCGCCTCACCGACGTGGTGGATCCCGCAGACGTGGCGATGGTCTACGACCGCGGCGCGGCCCTCGTCGCCTTCACCACCAGCCGAGCCGCCGATGAGCGCGCGCGGCTGACGCGGCACGTTCGCCTGTACGCGGTCGACGTCGAGTCGCCGGCCACCTGGAGCCTGCGCTACGACAGCGGCGACCTCGCTGAGCAGGGGATGCTGCGGATGCACAGCCCGGCGGTGCACGCCTCGGGCGGCGGCGTCTCCCTGGCGTTCATCGCCCACGGGGCGGACGGCGCAGCGTCGCTGGTGGAGGTGCAGGCCGACCAGGGGGCGCCCTTCGGCGAGCCGGTGACCGTGGGCCGCGGCGTGCTGGGGCACGTCCAGCCGGTCTACGACGACGGCGCGCTGGTGTGGGCCCGCTGGGACGGGGGGCCGGTGGTCTGCCGGGATGCGATCTGTGTGGAGGTGGACGCCGCGGCCATCGGTGAGCGCCTGGTGCCCGTGGAGGGCGGCGTGCGGCTGGCGACGGCCGACGCGTCGGGGTGGGCCATCGTGGACCTGATGTGGCCCACAAACACCTCACAGGCCCGCGCAAGCGACCGCGCCCGGGGGCCGCTATGATGCCCCTCCCCCGCGACGGGGGCCGATGGAGGAGACACCCATGGCACGGACCTCGACGATCACTCCCCTTCTAGCGGGCCTTCCCCTGCTGCTGGGCTGCCTCCTGGTGGCCTGCACCGACAAGGACGGCGACAGCGGCACCGCCACCGGCACAACGAGCGGCACCAGCACGACCAGCTCCAGCAGCTCCAGCAGCTCCAGCAGCTCCTCGTCGAGCGGTGGCACGAGCGCCTCCTCCGGTGTGGAGGCCATCGAGGGCACGGCCACGGCCGACTCCAGCGGCTACGCCGGCAGCGAGGACTGGTCGTTCACCGACGAGGACACCGGCGACGACCTCTGTCGCATCCGCTATGACCTCACCTCCACCGCGACCCGCACCGACTGCAAGCTGTGCAGCTGGGCCTTCGATCTGACGAAGGGCAACGCCGCCATCGTCGCGGAGTCGGGGCCGGGGTGCCTGGAGCTGTCCGGCTACGACAAGGGCAGCGTGAGCAGCCTCGACGGCGAGGTGGTCTCCTACGGCTACGTCGCGGAGTACCTGGGGCACAGCAACGTGCTCCAGATGGACGTCAACGGAAGCTGGGTGACGGTGTCGTTCGCCAGCTGGGACTCCAGCACGAAGGAATTCTCCTACCAGGACGACCTCTCCTTCTTCAACTACTGAGCGGGCAGCCCCCGCGGGAGGTGCCCATGGCCCCCCGATTGAGCTGGTTGCCGGCCATCTGGTTGGCGCTCGGCTGCACAGACAAGACGTCTGGTGACAGCGGTGAGGCCGTGGCTCCCGGCATCGCCCTGGCGCCAGAGAACAACTACACCTTCAGCGGGACGATCGACGTACCGGCGATCGCCACCGCGCCCGAGATCGACCTGGAGATCTGCTGGGAGGACCTCACCTCCGACCTGCAGTGCCACGAGACCAGCCCCACGACGGACATAGACAACGTCGCGCTCATCCGGTTGGACCACCTGTCGCAGGCCGAGGTCTCCCAGGGGCTGTCCGGCGCAGGGCTCCAGCAGGCCGACATCAGCGGCTACGTCGAGTACAACACCGCCGACGGAGAGACCTGCGCGAGCTTCTCGCAGATGAGCTTCTTCGGGTCCGACGTGGACGTGCCGTCGGAGTACACCACCGCGGGCAGCACCTACCTGCTGCTGCTGGCCACCGGCACCGAGCCGGGCGTGGGGGCGCGGGCGCTGGTGTTCCTGGAGCCCACCAAGGGCTCCAAGGTCACCCGGATCGACGTGGGCGACGCCTGCGGCATCCTCGAATTGACGGTGGACCTCCAGTCGCTCACGCCGCTCTCGCTGCCCGCCGCCGGGCCGTGGGAGGTCAACTGGGCCAGCCTGGAGACCGACGGTCAGGGGCTGGCCTTCGACCCCAGCGACATCGACGAGGTCTGGGTGGCCCGGTACGCGGGCATGACCCCGGCCGATCTCGAGGCGAACTTCCTCGATCTGGAGCAGCTGGCCACCGATCTGTACACCCTGCCGATCACCGCCGGCAGCAGCGCGGATCTGGCCCAGGCCACCACCGCTGCCGGCGCGACGTTCAGCGGCTTCGACGCCGCCGACACCTGGATCCTCGCGCTCCGGTGCAGTCGGTGCCAGAACCCCGCTCCGCTGTTCCTCACCATCCTCTCCCCGAGCTGAGCGTGATGTCTCCCCTCCTGTTTGCGGCGGCCCTGGCCTGTAAGGGCCCCATCGAGATCACAGATGTCTCCTCCGAGGTGAGCGAGGTCATCCCCACGGTGGTGACGGTCCGCTGGACGACAGACACCCCCACGACCGGCTTCGTCCGCTTCGGCCCCGAGCTCTCCCTGAGCACGCCCGTCTCCACCGAGCCCACCGAGCAGCACGAGGTGCTCCTGCTGGGCCTGGGCGCGGAGACGGCCACGGACTTCGAGATCGAGGTCGGCGAGGACGAGCGCGAGATCTCCACCGCCAGCGGCTCGGCCACGACCGGCGCCCTGCCCAACACGGTCCCCTCGATGGAGACCACCGGCGACAACACCGCGGGGGGCTACATGGTCGTCCCGGTCATCGGCGGCACCACGGGCGTGACGATCATCTCGCCCGAGGGCGAGGTGGTGTGGTTCTACGAGGACACCCGCGGGCTCGACGTCTACCGGGCGCGCCTGAGCAACGACGGGCAGAGCGTCATCTACAACGCCGCCTCCATCTCCGGAGAGCCGGAGGAGAACTCCGAGCTGGTGCGCGTGGCGCTGGACGGCTCGTGGGAGGAGACCACCCCCGTCTCGCTGCTGGCCCATGACTTCGTGCAGATGGACGACGGCACCATCGGCGCCATCGCGGTGGAGTACCGCGAGCACGGGGGCGAGGAGCTCCGCGGCGATCGCATCGTCGAGATCACGCCGGATGGCACGCAGACCGACGTGTGGAGCGCCTGGGACTGCTTCGATCCCGACGAGCACCCCGGCGACGCGACCGGCTGGACCTTCGCCAACGCGCTGGACTACCTGCCCGAGCACGACGCCTACATGCTGGGCATGCGCAACCAGAGCACGATCACCTGGATCGACCGGGCGAGCGGCGCCTGCGAGTGGAGCCTGGGCGGCAAGCGCGGAACGCTGTCGTTCACCGGCGACTCCCAGGTCTTCCTGCACCAGCATCAGTTCGAGATGATGGGCGACGATCTGCTGGTCTTCGATAACGAGGGCAGCGGCGACAACGCCTCCCGTGTCACGGAGTACGCGCTCGACCTCGGCGCGGGCACCGCCACACAGACGTGGACGTACACCGCCGATCCATCGATCTTCACCTTCGTGCTGGGCGACGTGAATCGCTTCGATGACGGCGACACGCTGGTGACGTGGTCGGTCGGCGGACAGATCGATCAGGTCAGCCCCGACGGCACGGTGAGCTGGCAGCTCAACACCGAGCTGGGCTACGCCTTCGGCTTCGACACCGTGGTCGACAGTCTCTACGCTGGGACGCCATGAAGTGGCGCAAGGGCCTCTATGCGGGGTGGAACCCCGCGCCCCGCAGGGAGACCCCGTGAAGTGGCGGAAGGGACGCTGTAAAGGCAAAGATGTCTGGCTTGAGGTCGACGCGGGCGGCGCGCCCATCGTGCAGCGCGGCCTCACGCGGGTGCGCTACAGCCGGAACGCCGGCGCGCGGGTCTACTCAGCTTCGGTTCGAAACGTCGAAGCCACCGGCGACGCGATCATCACGCTCGCAGACGGCTCCGCCGCGCCGCCTCCCGGTCAACGCCAGCCCGGTCGGGGTCAGTCTGGTCGCGGATCGAGCGGGTTCGGGAAGGCGGGCACCCGCACCGCGGCGCAGGCGCAGGCCGCGCGCCAGGCGGCGACTCAGCTCCTGGCCGGTTTCCGGTCCGACGCGGCGATCTGCTTCACGGACGGCGCGTGTCGGGGAAATCCCGGTCCGGCGGGCGCGGGGGTAGTGGTTCGTCTGCCAGACGGAAGGCGGCTGGAGCGCCATCGCGCGCTGGGGCAGGGCACCAACAACATCGGTGAGCTCACCGCCATCGCGATGGCCTTGGAGATCCTGACCGAGGAGAAGTTCCCGGTGGATCGGTCGGTGGAGATCCTCACAGACAGCAAGTACAGCTACAACATGCTCATCCTCGGCTGGAAGGCGAAGGCCAACCAGGAGCTGATCCGTCGGACGCGACAGGCGCTGCGGGCCCGCAAGGCGAACATCCACTGGATCGCGGGGCATGTAGGGATCCCCGAGAACGAACGCGCGGACGAGCTGGCGAACCGCGGGGTGACAGAGAGCGCGCGGCGGTGAGCGTGCTCAAACCATGAGCCCTTTACATGAGGGATTTTTCATGTAATATGCATGAAGATTCCATCATGTATCATGGGAGGCCGTATGGGTCACCACCACTCTCACAGCCATGGGCACGGCCACGCTCACGGCCATGATCCGGGGCACAGCCACCACAACGTGTCGGCAGGAGGGGGCAGCCGCGCGCTGCTGTGGACGCTGGCCTTCAACCTCGTCTTTCTCGTGATCGAAGCGGCGGCCGCATGGTGGACGGGCTCGCTCGCGCTGTGGACAGACGCCTCCCACATGCTGGGGGACGTCGGCGCGCTCGTTCTAGCGCTGAGCGCGGCGCAGATCTCCCTGCTGCCGGCGAACGCCCGCCGCACCTTCGGGCTCCGTCGCGCCGAGGTGCTGGGCGCCTTCACCAACGGGCTGGCCCTGCTGGTGATCTGCGGCCACATCTTCGCGGAGGCCATCGATCGTCTGCTCCACACCGCGCCCGATGTGCCGGCGATGCCGGTGCTCTGGGTGGGGGTGGCCGGTCTGGTGGTGAACGTCGCCAGCGCGGTGGTGCTCCATCGCAGCGCCGGCGACAACCTCAACATTCGCGGGGCGATGCTCCACATGGCGGCCGACGCGCTGGGCAGCGTGGGCGCCATCGTCGCGGCGCTCTTCCTCATGCGGGGCGTCTCCGGAGCGGACGCCGCGGTGAGCCTGCTGATCGGGGTTCTCGTGCTGTGGGGGGCCTGGCAGATCCTCCGCGACTCCGCGCGCGTGCTGCTCCAGCTCCCTCCGGTGCGGGCCGACGTCGAGGAGATCTCCGGCGGGCTGCGCGACATCCCCGGCGTGACCGCGCTGCACGACCTCCACCTGTGGACCCTGGACGGCCGCGAGGCGGTCCTCTCCGCTCACCTGGTGATCTCCGAAGAGCGGCCCGACGACGCCATCCGGCGGGACGCCCTCGATCTCCTGGCGCAGCGGTTCTCGCTCAGCCACGTCACGCTGCAGGTGGAGCGCGCGGCGGCGGAGCCGATCTGTCCCCTCGCGGCCTGTGGGGCGTGACGGTGCCCGACGGCCTTCGCGATGCGGTGGCGCTGTTCTCGGCCCTCGCGCATCCGGTCCGCCTCGAGGTGCTGCTCCGCCTCCATCGCGGCGGACCCGTCTCGGTGGGGGCGCTGCAGCGCGCGATGGGCGTCGAACAGAGCGCGCTCTCCCATCAGCTGCGTCTGCTTCGCGACGCCAGATTGGTCGACGCGCAGCGAGACGGCCGCCGAGTGCTGTACCGTATCCATGACGCGCACGTCGCCCACATCATCGAGGACGCCATCACCCACGTGCAGGAGCAGCCGTGAACCCGTTCGAGCGGTTCGAGCGTATGGGCCTCGCCATGCTGCGCGCTCGGGGGTTCGACAGCCGGCATGTCTCCACCGCACACGGCGACCTCCATGTGCTTGAGCTGGCCGGTCGAGGAGAGGGACCTCCTGTGCTGCTGCTGCACGGCCTCGGCTCGTGCGCGATGGATCTTGCTGCGCTCATGCGGCGCCTGAGCGGGGGCTCGCGGCGGCTGCTGGCCCTCGACTTGCCCGGCCACGGTCACAGCGATCCGCCCGCTGCGGGGATGACGCCGCGTCACCTGGAGGCCATGCTGGAAGCGGCCCTCCCCCAGGTCCTCTCCGAGCCTGCCATTACGATGGGCAGCTCTCTGGGCGGGCTGGTCTCGCTGCGGCTGGCCGATCGCTTTCCCGATCTCGTCGCGGGCCTGGTGCTGGCCGCTCCGGGCGGCGCGCCGATGACCCGCGCGGAGCTGGATGATCTGTTCGAGCGGTTCCGTCTGGACACCCTGGGCGACGCCCTGCGATTCGTCGATCGCTTCCTCGGACGCCCCCATCCGCTGCGCTTGTTCCTGGCGATGGGCTCCCGTGCCCGGTTCGCGCGTCCGGAGATCAGCGAGCTGATCTCCGCGATCTCGCCGGCTGATCTTCTGGCCCCGGAAGAGCTGCAGCGCGTCGATGCGCCCACCCTGGTGGTGTGGGGCCCCGAAGACGGCTTGCTGCCTGCCGGGCAGGTGGAGTTCTTCCGCACTCACCTGCCGACCGACGCGCAGGTGATCTCACCGCCCGGCTACGGGCACGTGCCCTACCTCGACCAGCTCCCGGACTTCGTGCAGCGGGTGCGGACGTTCATGGCGTCTGTGCCGGCTCAGGCCAGGTAGCGCCCACGCAGGGATCATCTGCGAAGATCACCTGCGGTCAGCTAGAGACAGCTCGCCTCGGGCGCGTAGTTGATCTCCACGAAGTCACCACTGGTTGGGGGATCTGCGTCGAACAACACAGAGTGGCTGCTGGCGTCGTAGGACCATCCGTCGGCGCGCACCTCACCGTTCACCCGCACCACGATGCTGTCGGGATCAGCCGCTTCGCTGAGGGTCAGCATGCTCTGTGACACCGAGACCTCGGCCAGCGAGGAGAACGACTCCCACCAGTTGGAGCAGATGGAGAGCTCCACGCCGCCGGTGGCAGAGACGGCCTCGTGGTACCCGGTGCCGGCCTCTGCGCCGTCGCAGCCCTTGGGCTGATCGCCGATTATCGCCGAGTAGGTGACCATGCTCAGCGAACCCTTTATCGCCACCACCGTCTCGACGTAGTCTCGCCAGTAGTCGGTGAGGGAGGTGTCGTACCAGCCCGGGGAGTGATCCGGCTCGTCGGAGAGCATGATGATGTGGAGCATCCTTCCGTCGCGCAGGAAGCCCTCGTTGCAGCCGCCCGCGCTGGACTCCGAGATCGCCATCGCCGTGTTGTACAAGCCCCACTCATCGACGTTGTCGTTCCCCGGCGCGGTGGTGATTCCAGTCGCGAAGAGCTCGTCCCAGCCAGCGGTGTCGGGGGTGATCAGCCCGGAGGTGGCACAGCCTTCCTTGCCGGTGACGGTGATGATCTGCCAGTCCTCGGTGTAGGCCTCCAGGTTCTGCACGAAGCTGAGGGCCTCCTCGTGCATCGTCGTCAGCTCTTCGCCCATCGAGCCGCTGGTGTCGCCGAAGAAGACGATGTCCACGCCGTTGATGTCGGGCAGCAGGAAGGAGTCGGTTCGGGACGTGCTGGCGCCCTCGCCGAGGTGGGCCGCCTCGCGGACGCCCATCGGCTCGTCGCTGGAGACGGTGAGCGTGCCGGTGTGGCTCTCGGCAGCATCGGGGGCATACGAGATGTTGAGGATCTGGCTCCCGCCTTCCTCCAGTACCAGGGGCAGCAGGGCCTGGGTGAGCAGCGTGACCGCGCTGCCGTCGTGGGGGATGTCCGAGATCTCCAGCGTGTGGTTTCCCGGGTTGGTCAGGAGGCCGGCGCCCGCTTCCTGGCAGCCGC
>CAYXGP010000196.1:0-16063 GCA_964464515.1 uncultured Enterobacterales bacterium | reverse complement strand
TCGGGGGTGGTCGGCTTCGGGACGCTATAAGGCCGTCGCGGTGAGTTCTACTGGGCTGCGGACCGACGCGTCCCCAGACCGAACGCCAGGACGCCCACCAGGCCCCCCAGCACCAACGTGGTGAGATCCGGGGTCCACTCCCCCCGACTCAGCAGCACCGCCCCCAGATTGTGCAGGGCATGCACCAGCACCCCCGGCCAGATCGAGCGCGTCCGCACCGCGAGCAGCCCCAGCACCGTCCCGATGAAGAACGTCGGCGCCAGCCGAATCGCCATCCCGTGAATCAGCGCGAACACCAGCGCTTGCAGCAGCACCGCGGTCAGGGGCTTCATGTTTCGACGCAAAAGGCCCAGGATGGCCCCCCGAAACAGAATCTCCTCGGCCACCGCGGCGCCGACGGTGATCACCACCAATCCGGGGCCGCTCATCAGCGGCTCGAACAGGTTGGAGAACAGCTCCAGCCACCGGGTGGGGGGCGACCAGAGCTGATCCTGAATCGCCATCACGCCCGTGGCGGCGGAGAGCGTGCCGAGGGCCATGAGGGGCGCAGTGAGGACCGCGCGGGAACGAGGTGCAGAGAGCCCGAGCATCCGCGCTCGGTTCAACCCGAGGATGGTCGGCGCGACCAGGGCGGGCAGCACCATGAAGCCGATCTGCGTCGCGATCAGGTTGGCAAGGAGCCCCTCCCCCGAGCCGATCAGGACCAGGCTGCCGCCGGTGCTGATACACGCCAGCAGCAGGGCTTCGGGCCGGTAGTCTCCGCGGGCGCGGCGGGCGAGCACCGGATCTCCCGCGCTGAGCACCATATCTGCTCGCTCGAATCGAGTCAGCGCCCAGCCGCAAACGATACCGGCCAACCCAACGGCGCTGATCGTTGGGATGAGACGGGCGTCACTCCAACCCAGTGCCGACATCATCAGCCCGCCCAGCGGGACCCACGCCCCCCACCCCACGCGCCAGCTCTCCGCGGCGAATGCCGCCCACAGGAGCAGCATGACGGTGAGCTGAAAGGGCACGATGCGGAACAGGGCGGATCGCCCATCCCGTGCGCCCGCCACGAAGGCCGTGCCCAGCGCTGCGAGGCCCAGCGCGAAAGACGGCAGCGCCCACAGCGGGAAGATCCCCCGTGTCCCGCCCTGGCTGAGTCCGGCGCCGCACCACCCGAACCACGCCAGCAGACCGTAGACCATCGCCGCGATCCAGGTGGCCAGCAGCACACCCAGGGCGAGCCCGCGCCGGCGTGTGGGCAGGCTGCCCAGGGTCTCCATGAACCCGTCGCCGCGCCAGACCGGAAGCGAGTAGGGGACGACGGCAAAGACCGCGAGCAGGGGGGCGAGCAGCAGCGCCCCTCCGGGAGCCTGTGGCCAGGACGGGACCCAATGTTTCCTCGGAACTTCTTGTGTCTCCATCGAGATGAGGCGCGCAGGAGGGATACGGGCGGCGTCGGTCGTGTCGGCGCGGACCGGCCAGCGCCAGATGCCCAGCTCGGCGAGACGGTGGTCGCGCTCGGCGTCGGCGCGGGCCAGCAGGCAGCGGATGATCGCTGCCCCGTCCGTGTCTTCGGCCAACGCCAGGATCTCCGCCTGGCGCGCAGCGAACCGTACCAGCGCTGCCGACTCATCGGGCGGGGCGAGCTCACCCGGCCAACTCAACCACGGCGGGAGCGCGCCCGCCAGGGTCACCGGCGGGAGAGCGTCGCAGGGGGCTCCGAGCTGCTCCTCGGTGGTCGCAGAGTCGGGCTCAGGGGTTGGGAGCAGCCAGCGATGCAGCGGCAGGTACGCCGCGCCGCCCAGCCCCAGCATGAGCCCTGCCGTGAACAGCACGTCGGTCGGACGCGAGAAGGCCGAGCGGAGCGTCGCGACACAAATCGCCCAGGTCGTCCTCATCCCGTGGCGAGTCGATGCGCCTGCAGGCGCTCAGCCACCGCTACCAGGAGCGCCGCGGCGGCCACTGTTACGGCGATGGCGGTGGCTGCGTCCGTGGGGGAGTTGGGATCGATCAGCCCGCCGGCCGGAACCCACGGGAGCGGACGCAGGACGCCCACGGAGAGCAGAGACGCCTGCACCCACAGGGCGAGGCTGCCGGCGGCCGTCGCAGACTGCGTGGTCCGAGCGGCCTCTCCGGCGACGACGAGGAGGGCGGTCTGGAAGAGGACCAGCGCTGCGAATCGGGGGCCCACGTCGAACACCAGATCGCTCCAGACCCGATGCCGAATCGCCGCCAGGTTGAGGGAGCCCAGGCCGACGATGAGGAGCTGAAGACCCGCGAGGGCGGTGATCCGGGCCAGCAGGCCGTACCGCGCGGTGGAGGGGCGCGCGCGGAGGGTCTCCATCAGGCCCGACTCGCGATCGAGCACAGAGAGCCCCGGAATGCTGATCGAGCCCAGGGCCATCAGGAGGAACCCGACCGCCGCGAACGGCACCCGGGCGATCTCCATGGAGTAACGGAATCCACCGTCGGCGGTGACCGGGTGCCAGGACACGCTCAGCGGCGCCAGATCGGCGATGGGGTCGCCGCCGGCCAGCGCCACCTCATCCGCCAGCCAGCGATCCGCCGCGCGGGTCAGGCTGCGATGGACAAGGTCGCGATCGCGTGGGTCGGCCGCGGGCTCATCCAGGACGTCCATCACCCAGTGGGTCCCTCCCGTTGGATCCGTCGGATCGGACGGCAGCTCGCGCCAGCCGGTGATGGCGACGCGGGTGTCTCCGCGCGAGAAGGCCGCCGCCGGTTCGTCGGTCCGGAGGTTCCTCGGGCCGGCCCGACCTCTGAGCTCTGCGGGGAGCCCAGCGGGGGGGGGCGCCATCGCCACGATGGGGCGTGGCGGGAAGACGGTCAGCGCCACGCTGGTCAGTGTCAGCACGACGGGGAGAACAAGAATGGTTGGGAGGAGCAGATAGACCTGCACCTCCCGGGTCCTCAGCAAACGCAGCGACTCCATGCCCAGCAGCGCCGCCAGCGCCCTCACGCCTCCTCCGGGCGGACGAGGCGCAGGAACGCTGATCGGAGATCTGTGGTCCCCGCCTGCGCGATCAGCGCGCTCGGGGTCCCGCAGGCGTGCAGACATCCCTCGTCGATCACCCCGATGCGATCGCACAGGCGCTCGGCGTCTTCGAGGATGTGCGTGGAGAGGATGATCGCCGCGCCGCCGTCGCGGGCGTCTCGGACGTGCATGAGCAGGTCGTGGGCTGCTACGGCGTCCAGACCCAGCGCGGGCTCGTCCAGCAGCAGTACCCGTGGCTTGTGCAGGGTGGTCGCGGCGATGCGGAGACGCTGGCGCATGCCGGTGGAGAGCGCGTCGACCCGTCGCTCGGCGAACTCAGCGACACCGAACCGATTGAGGGCGTCCTCGACCGCTCGCCGCCGATCGGACACCCCGTGCAGATCCGCGAACAAGCGAAGCACCTGCCGGCAGCTCAGCCTGCGCGGGAGACCGGAAGTGGCGCTGAGGTAGCCGATGTGGTGACGGACCTGCTCGGAGTCGGAGAGGACGTCGATTCCGCAGATACGCGCGGCGCCGAAGGTGGGGCGGGTCAGCGTCGCGAGCATGCGCAGGGTTGTGGTCTTGCCCGCCCCGTTGGGGCCCAGCAGGCCGAAGATCTCTCCCGCAGAGACATCGAAGGTCAGCCCATCGACGGCCACCAGCGGTGTCCCGCCCCGGACCGGCCAGACCTTGCTGAGGTTGGCGAGCGAGATCAGGGCGGTCACGATGCTCGCCGGATCAGTCGGTGTTGCGAACCGAGAGCTCTGCGAGCTGTCCGCCATCCACTCGACTCGGCGCGCCGCTCATCAGGTCCTGCGCGCTGGTTGTCTTGGGGAACGCGATGACGTCGCGGATGTTCTCCGTGCCTGAGAGCAGCATCATCCACCGGTCGAACCCCATGGCGATCCCTCCGTGCGGCGGCGCGCCGGTCTGGAGCGCGTCCAACAGAAAGCCGAACTTCTCGCGGGCCTCCTCTGCAGAGAGGCCGAGCGCGGTGAACACCTTCGCTTGCACATCGGGGTCGTGGATACGGATGCTGCCGCCGCCGATCTCATGGCCGTTACAGACCACGTCGTAGGCGTCCGAGAGGATCTCTCCCTCGCGGCCGGTGCCGAGCAGCGCCGTGTCTTCGGGCGTGGGGCTGGTGAACGGGTGGTGCACCGCCGTCCAGCGCTCGGCGTCTTCGTCCCACTCGAAGGCCGGGAACTGCGTGATCCAACAGAACTCGAACGCGCCCTCGGGGATGACGCCGCGCTCCCGCGCCACATGCGCCCGCAGGCGACCCAACCCTGCGTTGACCGCCGCGGCCGGACCGGCGCCCACCAGGACGAGGTCGCCGGGGTTCACGCCGGTGATCTGCGCACGCAGCGCTGCCTCGACCTTGCCGAGCGGGCCGGACCAGGCGCCGTCCGCCTTGACCTTGCCCCACAGAAGACCGCCCAACCGATACCGACGAACGAAAGCGGTCCAGCGGTCGAGCACCTTGCGCGAGGTGCTGCCCGCCGCTTCGGGGACCACGAACGCCTTGACGATGCCGCCGCCCTGCAACGCCGCGGAGATCACGCGGAAGCCGCTGGCGGACCAGTCGAGCGTCTGGTGCTCCAGGCCGAAGCGCAGGTCGGGGTTGTCAACGCCGAAGCGCGCCATGGCCTCGGCGTAGGTGAGCACGGGGATCTCTCCGACCTCGTGGCCGATGGTCTCGGCCCAGACGTGTCGGATGAGGTCGCCGCACAGCTCCATCACCAGATCGGTGGTGGCGAAGCTGATCTCGATGTCGATCTGGGTGAACTCGGGCTGGCGGTCGGCGCGGAGATCCTCGTCGCGGAAGCACCTGCAGAACTGGAAGTACCGGTCGAAGCCGGAGACCATCAGGAGCTGCTTGAAGATCTGCGGGCTCTGCGGCAGCGCGTACCACGCCCCGGGGTGGATGCGGGACGGCACGAGGTAGTCGCGGGCGCCCTCTGGGGTGGACTTCGTGAGGATGGGCGTCTCCACCTCGGTGAAGCCCAGGTCGTCCAGGTATCGGCGCGCCGACAGCGCCGCGCGGTGGCGCAGAAACAGCCGCTGCTGCAGCTCTGGCCTGCGGAGGTCGAGGTAGCGGTTGCGCAGGCGCACCTCCTCGGTGGCCTCCGTGGCGGCGCCGCCGATGGCGAACGGAAGCGGGCGGGTGCGACTGAGGATGGTGATCTGGTCTGGGATCACCTCGATCTCACCGGTGTCCATGCCCCGATTGTGGGCGCCCTCCGCGCGGGGGGCCACGGTGCCGTGCACCTCCACGACGTACTCCAGGCGGATCTGCTTGGCGGTGGCGCGGATCTCCTCGCCGGCGCGGTCATCGACGGTGATCTGCACGATGCCCGTGCGGTCGCGGAGGACCAGGAACGTCACGCCGCCGCGGTCGCGGACCGAGTGGGACCAGCCCTGAATGACGACCTTCTGGCCGGTGTCGGTGGCGCGCAGCGCGCCGCAGGTGTGGGTTCGCCGTGCCGGACGGGACATGGGGCCTCCTGATGGGTGCGGAGCCGTACATTGCCGCGGTTTCAGGTTGTCCGGAGGGCAGCCTGAAGTCGTCGGTAATGGAAGCCGCTGCTGTTGCGGCGGCCCGACCGCAAAGCGGTCGGCAGTGGGGGTGCGGGGGCCCTGCTCCCCGCACAGGAGCATACATTGCCGGGGGTCAACTTGAACCCGCGGCAATGTATCCTCCTGGGGCCACAGCGGCCGGGGTCAACCAGCGGCGGCTGAATTGGCGACAACTGGCAGGGCTTCGGCAGAGGTCCGAGCTGTAACTAGCTGAAATTCCATCGGCCTCGGGTGTGCGTTTCAAGCGCATGTCCCGGAGGACCGACATGAAGGCGACCCAGAGTCAGGAGCAGACCACCCAGATCACCGCCGAGTCGGCGAGCACGCAGGCCGCGGTGGTCAGCAACCAGGACAACCTCGCCGACGCTGAGCTCGGCTCCGGCACGGATGATAGGGACTACGGTCTGGCCGGCGACTTCGCGGAGCTGATCCTGTCTGCGCTGCCGGTCGATGTAGCCCTGGAGCTGGCCGTCGATCACCTGGAGTCCCAGGGAGTCCGCGCGTGGCTGGGGGCGCTCACGCCGGCCGATGTGGGACTGGAGGACCTGACGCCCACCGCGCTGACGGAGCTCCTCTGCGAGACCGTGACCATCGAGCAGCTCCACATCCGGCTGAACCTGCTGATCCTGCTCGCCGCGGAGCGACTGCCGGCCGAGGAGATCGCCGAGGCCCGGGGGCTGATCGAGCAGCTCCCCGAGGCGGACCAGGGCGACTGGTATGCGCTGCTGCAGAGCTGCGTGGAGTACGCCAACCAGCGCGACAACGAGGATCCGCGGGAGGACCCGGGGAACGGCGGGACCTGCAACGTCACCGCGCTGGCGATGTGCCTGGAGATGCTGGGGGTGGTCAACCCCGATCCGTCACGTCAGTTCGAGGACGTGCTGGCGAGCATGGCGAAGGGGGCGATCACCGCAGCCAGCACCTGGGGGAAGCTCGCCGCCGAATTCGGGATCAGCATGGAGATCATCGACGGCTGGTCCAACAAGCCCCGCGAGGGCTGGGAGCGCGACATCAACGACGCCCACCTCCGCAAGGGGCACGGGGTGATGATGAGCCTGCACGGCCACCTCGTGCGCGTGCAGGGGATGAACGACGCCGGCGTCATCGTGGACGACCCGTTCGGGGCCTCGGTGCTGCTGGATGAGCTGGTCGTGAGGAACGGCAAGAAGAAGGGCTACACACACGACAAGGAGGACATCAACGCCGCCGAGGGTGACGGGGAAGACGCCCGGAAGGGGGAGGACCACGGGTATCCGTGGGCGGACGTGGAGAAGGCTGAGATCAAGTACCTGTGTGCGTTCTCGTAGGCCTCAAAAAGCGTACAGGTCGTCGTCGTAGCAGACGCCCGCTTCGATATCCGCGCAGGTCTCGTCCTTGACGCACCGCTTGTAGTCCGCGAAGTCCTCCCGAAGCTGGGTGTCCTCCCAGTCCTCGTAGAGCTTCTCGTCGATGGCACACGCCGACTCGCAGTCGTCCTGCGAGGCGCGGGGGGTGTCCAGATCGCAGTCCAGCAGCTTCTTGCAGGTCTTCTCGCAGCTCGGCTCGCAGCCGGAGAGGACGCCGATCAGCAGCAGCAGGGAGCCGAGCAGTCCCGCAAACCGAGGGCGACGCGCGGGGGGCACGTGTCTGCGACGGGGGAGCGCCTGGGACTTCGCGGGCGAAGCAGGCGACGGGAGCACTACCAGACCGGTGCGCAGTAGCCGGTGGAGATGAGCTCGCAGCTCGTCTCGGCGATGCACTCCATCCACAGCGCCACCTCTTCGTCGTTGGTGAAAATGATGGGATCGTCGGAGGGGGTGTACTCGTTGGGGGTGTACTCCGCGCGGATCTCCCCGGGAACCTGGAGGCCATCCTCGCACTCGTTCAGGCACTTGAGGAGCAGCTCCTCGGTGGACTGGCCGGGGCTCTGGATGTTGCACTCCGACGGCTGGTACAGCCGGTTGCAGGTGCTCTGGCAATTGGGGCCGCAGTTGGTCCCCAGCAGCCCAGAGAGGCTGACCAGCGCGACGCTGAGCGCCCCGCGGGGCGACCAGATGGCAGAGTGCTGACGAGAAAGCTGACCCATCGATCCCTCCGGGACGGCCGGCCCCAAGCTAATGGATGCCCCCTCGCGGGGCCAACCACCGATGCATGTCCTCCAGGTCACCCCGTACTTTCCGCCCACGTGGGCCTACGGGGGGATCCCCCGCATCGTAGACGGGCTGTCGCGGGCCCTGGTGGCGCGGGGCGTCGCCGTGACGGTGCTGACCACCGACGCCTTCGACGGCGCCCGTCGCGCGGACGTGCCCCCAGAGCGCGATCACGAAGGGGTGCGGGTGCGGACCGTGCGGAACCTGTCGAACCGGCTGGCCTACAGCCAGCAGCTCTTTCTGCCGCGCGGGGTGGCGCGGGCCCTGGACGGGCTGCCGCCGATCGACGTCATCCACCTGCACGGCCACCGGCACCTGCTCAACAACGCCGCCCTGCGCGCGGCGCCGGAGATCCCCTACGCGCTCACCGCGAACGGCACGCTGCGGCGTCACGAGAAGAAGATCGGCCTCAAGGGGGTGTGGGATCTGACCATCTCGGGGGGGATCCCCCGAGGGGCCGCGCGGTGCGTGGCGGTCAGCGCCGCGGACGTGGGCGATCACCTGCGCGCGGGCATCTCCGCGGAGCGCGTCGCCCGCATCCCCAACGGGCTCGATCTGGCGGAGTTCGAGCCCCTGCCACCCCGCGGCGGATTCCGTCGCGCGCACGGCCTGGGTGAGCGTCCGCTGGTGGCGTACCTGGGGCAGCTCTCGCCGCGGAAGGGTGTGGGTCACCTCGTGGAGGCCTTCGCAGGCAACCCTCCGGGCGGCGCCGTCCTCGTGATCGCCGGCAACGACATGGGCGCCGCCGATGCGATCCGGGGGCAGGCGGCGGGCAACCCCGCGGTGCGGATGGTCGGCCTGCTGGAGGGGCGAGATCGGCTGGGCCTGCTCGCAGACGCCGACGTGCTGGTCTACGCCTCCACCGCTGAGATCTTCGGGCTCGTCCCGTGGGAGGGGCTGCTGTGCGGTGCCCCCGTGGTGGTGGCCGACGACTGCGGCTGCGGAGAGCTGATCGCGGAGGCCGGCGCGGGGCTGCTGGTGCGGTACGGCGACGTCGCGGGGCTGCGTGCCCGGATCGACACGCTGCTTCGCGATCGGGTGGTGGCCCGCGCGATGGTCGGGCGGGGGCGTCGATACATCCACGAGCGCCTGGGCTTTCCGCGGGTCGCGGACCTCCACGAGGCGATGTACCGGGAGATCTGCGGGGGGTAGCGTTCACCCTGGAGAATGCGGAGCTTCCTGCGTCTCGACACAATGCTCGGTCACAACGCTCAGCTCTCGAGCACCTCGCTGACGAACGCCACGACCTCGGCCAGTCGAAAGGGCTTTCCGAGGACGGGATAATCGCGCTGCTCAGCCTGTCGCGCGGCCGCCGCCCGATGGCCGTACCCTGACATCAACGCGATGCGTTGGTCCGGCCGGGCCTCGCGGATCTTTCGGGCCAGCTCGAAGCCGCTCATCTGGGGCATGGTCACGTCGGTGAGCACCAGATCGAAGTGATCGCGTATCAGCAGCTCCAGGGCCTGACGGGGATCTTCGACGCCGCAGACATCGAATTCTGCAGACTGCAGCGCGGCCACCACCACCTCGCGCACAGACGCCTCGTCGTCGACCACCAGGACGCGCCGCTCGCGGTTGCTCGGATCGCTGGTGAGCGGCTGGCTGGAGTCCATGGTCTCCGTCTGTTTCGGCGCGGCGATCCGCGGAAACGACAGGGTGATCCGGGTTCCTTTTCCAGGCTCTGTCTGCAGA
Organism: uncultured Enterobacterales bacterium; assembly: GCA_964464515.1. Lineage (GTDB taxonomy): Bacteria > Myxococcota_A > UBA796 > UBA796 > UBA2385 > CAYXGP01. The sequence goes on along the minus strand of CAYXGP010000196.1, from coordinate 6,682 downwards.
CCGAACTCACCGTGCATGCTCTCCACCATCTTGCGCGCCAACGGAAGGCCGAGCCCGGTCCCCGCTCCGGGGGGCTTCGTGGTGTAGAACGGCGCGAACGCCATGGCTTGCACCTGCGGGGGCATGCCCACGCCGTCGTCTTCGATGGTCAGGGTGATTCGATCGGGCGTTCCGCTGGCGATGACCGCGACGCGGGTGCCGCTGCCGATGAGCGCGTCGCGGGCGTTGGAGACCAGGTTGAGGACGGCACGCTCCAGCGTGCTCTCGTCGGCCAGTAGCCAGCGCGGTCCGGCAGCCTGCTCCACCGCGAGGAACCCCTCCCGCTTGACGATCCGCCGCAGCGTGGGGGAGAGCTCGGCGATGAAGGCGCCCAGCTCCAGTGGGGTGAGCTCCGGCTCGGTGCGGCGGGCGAACACGAGGAGCTGCGCGGTGAGATCGGCGGCGCGCTCCGCGGTGTGCAGGGCTGACCGGATGTGCTCGCCGCAGGTGACGTCCGCCGCCGCGGTGGGCTGGCCGGCGAGCTCCAGGTGCCCGATGATGCCGCCGATGAGGTTGTTGAAGTCGTGGGCGATGCCAGCCGCCACCTGTCCGACCACCGACTCCTGGGCGCGATCGGGGGGCGGGGGGGGCAGGCGCGTGGTGTCGCGGAGCCACACGAGGTGCGCCGGCTGGGCCTCCCACGAGCTGGGCGCGCTGCGGAGGGTGACGGAGCGAATGCCGTCGTCTCGGAGGATCTCGATGGTGGTGACGTCGCCCGTGGGGTTGATCCCCAGCTCCGCGCCGCGAAGCTCGGTGAGCGGGCGTCCGAACAGCTCCTCCGCGGCGGGAGTGGCGAACAGGATGAGTCCGCTCTCGCCGACCACTAGCAGGCTGTCGGCCTCCAGCGCGCGCGCGTGCTCCCGCAGGCGCTCCGCCAGGCGCCACGCCTCGAGGGCATAGCGAAAGCAGCGTCGGAGGCGATCCGGGTCCAGCTCCCGCTTGCCCAGAAAGTCCGACGCGCCGGCTTCGAGGGCCTCGTCCGCCACCGCCGCGCTGTCTGCGCCGGTCATCATGACGATCGGCGTGCGTATCCCCGCTTCTCGCGCTCGACGCACGAGCTCCACGCCAGAGTCGTCGGGCAGACGCCAATCCACCACGTGAAAGTCGTAGGCGCCACAGAGGGCTCTCTCTACCCCTTCGCGCACCGTCTCTGCTCGATCGATGAGACCTGAGAGCCCGGTGTCCTCAAAGACGTCGCAAAAAAGGAAGGCGTCCGCGTCGTTGTCTTCCACCAGCAGAATACGCAGCGTTCGCGCTTCCATATCGGACTCCGGGTGGGGGACGTATCAGCGCCAGCAGGCTAACCTACGGACAGTTCCGACGCCCGGAGGCCCGTGTGACCACCCCCGACTACTCCAAGATGTCTCGCGAAGCACTGATCGCCGAATTGGAGTCTGGGAGAAGGACCTCTCTGGCCGCAGCGCGCACGCTGGACTCCATCAACCTGCTCGACATTCTGAACGCCGCGCAGACGAACTTCATCACCGTCGACTCGGACCGGAACATCTTCAACCAGATGCTCGACAACTTTCTGGAGGTCACCGGCTGCAACTACGGCTTCATCGATGAGCTGTTCACTCGGGAGGACGGCTACCTGTGGTTGGAGGCTCGCGCCATCACCAACATCGCCTGGGACGAGGGGAGCCGCGGGCTGTTCGAGAAGATCCTCTCCGGCGAGATCGTCTTCGACAACCTGAACTCGCTGTATGGCGTGGTGATGAAGACCGGCGAGCCGTTCTTCTCAAACGACGCCCCGAACGATCCCCAGCGCACGGGCGTGCCTCCAGGCCACCCGGCGCTCACGAGCTTCCTGGGGCTACCGTTGCATGCTGGCGGTGAGTTCGTGGGGGTGCTCGGGCTGGCGAACGCTCCCGGCGGCTTCTCGGAGGAGACCATCGAGCGGCTGCAGCCGCTCACCCGAATCTGCGCCATCATCATGCAGTCGTTCAAGATCGACCAGCAGCGCGCGCGGGCGCAGGAGCATCTGGCTCGAAAGGTCGAGGAGCTGGCCCGATCCAACGCAGAATTGGAGCAGTTCGCGTATGTGGCGTCTCACGATCTGCAGGAGCCGCTGCGGACGGTGTCGAGCTTCAGCCAGCTTCTGGCGCGGCGCTACCGCGGAGAGCTGGACGAGAAGGCCGACAAATACATCGACTTCATCACCGACGGCGCGCAGCGCATGAGCATGCTGATCGACCACCTGCTGCGGTACTCGCGGGTGGGCAGCCAGGGGCGCGTGTTCGAGCCGGTCGATCTCGGCGTTACGATGGAGCGCGTCCAGCGGGATCTGTCGGGTCGCCTCTCCGACACCGGCGGACGACTCACGGTCGGCCCGCTCCCCGTGGTGCGCGGCGACGGCCGGCAGCTCGCGGAGGTGCTGCGCAATCTGGTCTCCAACGCGCTGAAGTTCTGCGGCGAGGCCACACCCGAGGTGGCGGTTGGCGCGGAGCGTGCCGACTCTGACGGTTGGCGAATATCGGTCGCAGACAACGGCATCGGGATCCCCTCTGAGCAGCAGGAGCGGATCTTCGAGATGTTCCATCGTCTCCACTCCCGCGACAAATATGATGGCACCGGCATCGGACTCGCGCTGGTGCGCAAGATCATCGAGCGCCACGGCGGGGAGATCTCGCTGACGTCCAACCCGGGCGCCGGCACCACCATGCGGTTCACGCTCCCGGATGACCCGGGCTCTGGAGGAACGAGTGGCTGACCCAATCAACGTTCTTCTTATCGAAGACAACGACGCCGACGCCTTCCTCGCTGAGGAGTGCATGACCGACACCAAGCTCCTGGTCGAGATGGTGCGCGTGAGCAGCGGCGCCGATGCGTTGGCTCTTCTGTTGCGCGAGCCTCCCTACGCAGATGCCGACCGGCCCGATCTCATCCTGCTCGATCTGAACATGCCTGGGATGAGCGGACAGGAGGTGCTCGCCGAGATCCGCACCCATCCAGAGCTCCGGCGTATCCCGGTGACGGTGCTGACCGCCTCGTCGGCGGAGGCAGACATCGCGGCCTCGTATGATCTGGGCGCCAACTGCTATGTGCAGAAGCCGGTCGATCTGACGCAGTTCGAGCGCATCGTTGCGTCGATACAGAACTTCTGGTTCCAGGTCGTCAAGCTGCCTCCGGTAGGGTGAGGCCGCTCCAGGAAAAGCGTCTCCCCCCTGAGGGCGGTCCCACGCGGATGCCCTTCGCCCACCATCGTGCGACGCTCTCGAACCCTGTCTCTTGATTTGGGCCAGATACGACAGCGAGCGACGCACGCCAGTGGACCCGGGGCCTCGCAGGCCGAGCCTCACGCGGGGCCGCCATCAGGCCGATCATGGGATCCATCCTTCCCTGGAGCGGCCTGAGCGGGAACATCGCCCCTCACCCGGGTGTGGCGGGCGCGTCTCGGGCTACCGTCAGGACGTCACGCGAACGGAACACCTCTCGCAACCCCTCGCGACATGTACAAGAAGCTCCCCCTCTCTGTGTTCGCCCTCTGGCTCCTCGCCGCGGGCCTGCTCGATCTCATCGGCCATCGCGACGTCTCCGGCCAGCGCTTCGACGCCATCGTCGTGGCCGGCTGCCGGGTGATGCCGGACGGAGAGCCAAGCGACCCGCTCCGCGATCGGGTGACCCTGGCGGTCTCGCTGTGGGAGTCCGGCGCGGCGCCCTCCCTGATCCTCACTGGCGGCGTGGGCCGGTACCCGCCGGCCGAGGCGGAGGTCGCGGCAGCGCTGGCAGCCGAGCTCGGCGTGCCCCGGACGGCGATGATCGTGGAGTCCGACTCGACCTCGACCGAGGAGAACGCGCGGCTCGCCGCGGGTCACAGCGCCGCCCGTTCGGTCCTGGTGGTATCCGACGCCTACCATGTGTTCCGGGTCCGTCGTGTCTTCGCGCGTCACTTCGAGCACGTCGCGGCCACCGGCTCCAGCACCCATCCGTGGCCCCGGCTTCGGGGCGCGCTGCGCGAGGTCGCGGCTGTCGGCTGGTACGGGATCAGCGGTCGGCTGTAGCGATGAATCGTCGCAGAATCGCTTGAGATGGTCGCGTCTTGTCGGGGAGCGCTGTCAACCCTGCCGCCACATCCTCCAGAAGAACCCATCGGTGCCGCCCGCGTGCGGCCACAGCCAGCGCTCGTCGGTCTGCGTCCAGTCTCCGGGCGACCAGTCCTGGGTTGGAGCGTGGCGATTCTCGCACGAGAGCAGCGAGCACGTGGCGTAGACCAGCAGCCCGCCCGGGGCGACCCACTCGGAGGCCTCGGCCAGAAGCTGTCTCTGCAGTTCGACGTGCGCACCCACCTCCAGCCCCCAGCGCAGCGCGGGATCGCGCCGAAGCCGTCCGACTCCGGAGCACGGGGCGTCTACCAACACGACAGGGGCGGGCTCTTCGGGCGGACCGATCTCGACGTCTGCTCCGGCCCGCTCCGCCCGTCGTGCCAATTCGCGGAGGGCGCGGTCGCGGATATCCCACGCCTGCACCCGGGCCCCCCGCGCGGCCAGCGCGAGGCTCTTCCCCCCGGCCCCCGCGCAGACGTCGAGCACCTGCTGGCCGGGCTGCAGCGGGATGGCCTCGGCCAATAGCTGGCTGGCCTCGTCCTGCACCTCGAACCATCCCTCCCGAAAACTGCGCAGGCCGGTGAGCGGACGCCGCCCCTCCACGTGCAGACCGCAGCGGGCCTGCTCGGTGGGCCTGGTGGTCACGCCCTCCTCGGCGAGGCGCGCGGCGAGCTGTTCGCGGCTGCACTCGAGCGCGTTCGCGCGGAGGGTCACGGGGGCCTGCGACGTGAGGCTGGCGGCCAGCGCCGCGGCGCCCTGCGCTCCGAGCGCGGTCAGCCACTCCGCGGCCACCGGGTAGGGCAGGGTGAGAGCCGTCGCCAGATCTTCGGCGGGGGAGAGCGCCGCGATCTCTGCGAAGCGATCCCCTGCGGCCAGCCGGCACCAGCCCGCGTGGAGGTCTTCGGCAGACCGCGCGCCGGCCCGGAGCAGCAGGTGCTCGTGGCGGATGATGCCGAAGACCGCTGCGCTGACCACGGGACGATCGCGGGAGCCCAGCCAGCGCGTCTTGCGGAACCACCGAGACAGGACCGACGCGGCGCGCCGGTGATCGGAGCGCGCCGCCGCCAGCGCCTCCAGCGCGGCCTCGCGGAGTCGTGGACGCTCCGCCGCGGTCGCCAGCGCGGGATCGGGCTCCGCGGGGAGGGCCGCGCGCAGGAGATCCGGTGGGCCCTGGCCCGGATGGGAAGATACAGCCTGGGGGGCAGCCGCCCGCGAACCGGGTTTCATCCCCGGGTCGTAACCAGCTTCCCAGGAACCCATGAGCATTCGCCTGCCGCCGTCGCTCCTCCTGCCGCTCGCCTTCGCCTGCGAGAGCGGCGCCGCAGACACCCTGCGGTTCGTCTCCCTCAGCGCCGGCCACGAGCACACCTGCGCGCTCGATCACACCGGCGCGGTGCACTGCTGGGGCAGCGACAGCCACGGGCAGGTCTCGGAGGCACCCGAGTACGGGGTCTACACCCGGGTCTCCTCCGGCTCCTACCACTCGTGCGCGCTGGAGCTGGACGGCGAGGTGGTCTGCTGGGGCATCTCTGACGGTGGCGGACAGGACTACGGGCAGACCACCGACATCCCCGCGGAGGCGTTCATCGAGGTCGACGCTGGTGCGCGGCACACGTGCGCCATCGGCGAGGATCATCTGGTGCAGTGCTGGGGGGTCGCCGACGGCGGAGACGCCGACTACGGGCAGGTCAGCGAGACGCCGGACATCGTGATCGCCGCGGTGTCGGTCGGAGGGCTTCACACCTGCACGATCTCCGGAGGGGGGCAGCTCACGTGCTGGGGCGGACCGGCCGCCGATCTGTTCGCTGAAGACGACAACGTCTACACGCAGGTCGACGCCGGGAGCTTCCACACATGCGCCATCACCAGCGCGGGCGGGTTGAGCTGCTGCGGCACCACCACAGGCACCGGAGAGGGGGTGCCCACCGCTCCCTGGGCCGAGGTCACCGCCGGCCAGTCGCACACCTGCGCGCGCAACGAGAGTGGACAGCTCCACTGCTGGAAGCTCAACGACACCAGTCTCGACTACGGCCAGGTGACGGAGGTGCCGGACAGCAGCGGCTTCCTCGACGTCTCATCCGGAGGCGATCACGCCTGCGCCATCGACGGAGACGACATCATCGTCTGCTGGGGGCGCGACCAGGTCGAGCAGGTCAGCGACGCGCCGGATCGTTTCGCCGATCCCGTGGAGTAGTGGCCCTCGGGGGAAGTCTTGCGCGGGCACTATTGGCACTCAACTGACCCCCTTCGGGACTTCCGCCGAGCGCCACTAGCTGTCGCTGGACTGGTGGGCCTGGACTGGTGGGCCTGGACTGGTGGGCCTGGACTGGTGGGCCAAGCGGCCTGGTCATTGACCAGACCTCTCCTGGCTCGTTCCAGCTGTGGAGCAGTCATTCCCGCTATGGAGTGATCGTTCTCGTGGATCACGATCTCGCGGTCTCGTGGAGACGCGGTCTCGTGGGTCCGCGCTTCCGTAGATCCGCGGCAACGCGGCAACGCGGCTTCACGGTCAACGGAGCCGCTCTGGAGGAGCCACGGTTTCAGGCCGCTCCAGGAAAAGCAATCTCCCCCCTCGACCTGAGGGCGGTCCCACGCGG
>CAYXGP010000195.1:11603-16219 GCA_964464515.1 uncultured Enterobacterales bacterium | reverse complement strand
AAAGCTGCATGATCAGCGAATCAGGGAGTGCCCCCCAAATGCGAACGCGCCCCAGGTTGACTCCCTGCAGTATTTGAATCCGGCCCAACAGTACTTGAACAGGAGAGCCCAGGTGCCCACACTTCAGCAAGTCCAGAACGCCTTCACCCACGCGATCACAGCCTATGAATGTGATACCGCTCATGCCGATGCGATCGGCCAGGGCGATCTGCTTCCGATCACCGTGCTCGCGATCGACCAGCTCCTACCGCCTCCCGGTAACGACCCGCCAGTGGAGAAGATGTACGCGTGTGGTCTGACGCAAAATCAGGATCTGATCTGGGCCGCAAATCAGGTTCAGCGCGCCACGATCGTGCCTCAGGAGTGTGTGGTCGACATCAACGTGCAGCAGCCGGTCGCCGCCCCGAGCGCCGATCCCTATCGGCCGCTGATCACCGCAGAGTCAGAGGCGGACGTCGATCTGACGCCGCAGACACAGAACCCAACGACCGACAACAACGACTTCCTCTGGGATGTCTACAAGCTCCTGCTCCTGCCGTCTCCGGTTCGCCTGCTGACCTCGCGCTCTCCGCATTATGCACACGCCCACGTCGCCGGTGTTCTTGCTGATCTGATCGCAGCGTATTCCGACCAGATCTTCTCGCCGACCGGCAGCTCCGAGATCTGGATCGTGCAGCTCCCGACCGCGACGCTCTCCAACTCCACCGGCCGGATCACAGCTTGGCAGGTCACCCATGGACAGCCGGCGGTCCTCCTCCAGGCGCCGCTGGTCTGGACTCCCCTTCCCTGAGAGCCACGGCACACTGAACGCCGTCTGCATGGTGCCCGCCTGACCGCGGTCTCCCGCGTCGGATGATCGTGGTCGTGACCCACCTGCCGGACCTTGCTATCCCTCCCGCATCTGACCGGTTCCGGAGGCTCCATGTCCCTGCTGATGCTCTCGCTCCTCGCCGCCCACGCCGCCGGCCCCCGCGCGTCCAGCACGAAGACCGACGACGACGGCAAGCACGCCGCCGATCACGCCTTCGATGGGCGTCTGCGCACCCACTGGACGGCGGACGAGACCGCGGCCGGCCAGTGGCTGGAGCTGGACCTGGGGCGACCGACCGACATCGGCATCCTGTCGATCTGGCCGGGCAACCTGTCGCAGGGGGCGAAGTCCTACCGCGAGCACGGCCGCCCCCGCGTGCTGCGCGTGCTGGTCGACGGCGCCGAGGCCGGCGGCGCGGTCACCCTCGAAGACGAGATGCAGCGCGTCGACTTGGACGTGAAGGCGAAGGGCCGGAAGGTGCGCGTGGTGATCGACGAGATCTACGACGGCATCGTCTTCGCCGATCTGGCCCTGGCCGAGGTGGCGATCGACTTCCCCGAGCCGGGCGACGAGGCCCGCCTCGACCGCTGGAAGGTGACCAGCGCAGCGGAGACGGCCGCGAAGGCGTTCTACGCGGAGCTCGACGCGGCGTATGTGGCGCACAAAGAGGCCGACTTCGGTGACGACGACGCCTTCGAGGTCATCTGCGAGGCCGTGGCCGAGGGCCCCGAGCTGCTGTGGGAGCCCGTTCGCCAGTATGTGCCGGCAGGCTACCGGGCGCAGGCCATCGGATCGAGCAAGCGCGCCCAGACGGCCCTGCGCAAGCTCAAGGACCCCAACGGGATCCCGGCCCTGGAGCTGGCGAGTCTGCGCGCCACGGAGGGCGAGCAGGCAGAGCTGGCTGAGATGGTGGAGATCTTCTACGCCTACCAGGAGCTGATCGGCGGCGGCAACCGCAACGTGCCCTACTGGGGTCAGAAGGGCTGGGAGCTGGGGGCGCTGCAGAGCTTCGGCGAGCCGCTGGCGCTGGAGGTGGACCGCCTGGGCAACGTCTACGTCGCCGACACCGGCAACAACCGCATCCAGATGTACGCGGGCAACGGAAAGCCTGAGACGATCTGGGGCCCCGATCCCGATCTGTCGACGGCGTGGTTCGAGCGTGGGCGGCCCTGGTATGTCACGGGCTCCGCCTCGGGAGATGAGCCGGGTCGGTGGCTCAACCCCGTCGACATCGATCTGATCCCCGAGAAGGAGTCTGACGCGTGGGCCGCGCTGGACTCGGACGGTCGCATCCAGATCTACGGCGGCGACGGAAAGGCGCGCATCTCCTGGCGCGTGGAGGGCGCCAACGATCCGGAGCCCGGCCTGGGCGGCGAGGCCTACCTGGCGTGGGTGGCGAAGAAGAAGCAGCTCTGCGCGGTGCTCGGCGACGACGTCGTCTGCTACACGCTGGACTCCGAGGAGGTGGGCCGCTGGGAGATCGAAGACGGCACCCCCAACGCCGTGGAGGTCGACAAGAGCGGCAGGTTCCTGATGGTCTTCGGGTCCGAAGTCATCTCCTACAGCATCGACGGCTTCCGCTACGGCACGGTCATGGGCAACGACGTGCTCGGCGAGGGCTTCGAGGACGTCGATCTCACGCTGGACGAGAAGCGGAAGCTGTGGGCGATGACCGACACCGGCTGGCTGATCGCCTTCAAGAAGCCCGGCAAGGTGGACTTCCGCATCCAGGTCTCCGACTACGGCACCGAGAACCAGCGCATCGCTGTCCGCGAGGGGATGCTGTACTACTCCTACGACGATCGTATACACACCGTCGACGTGCTCCAGCTCAAGCTGGACCGCGAGCAGGCGAAGGAGTGAGTCCCCTCGCCCGGTCACCCCGGCAGCCCCCTCAGGCCCGCTTGGCCCCGCTGACCCGATTGACGCTGCCGCTGCTGGTGTTGCTGGCCTGCGACAGGTCAGAGCCGCAGCCCGCAGCGACCAGCGCGACGCCGGCAGCGACGTCGGCGAAGGCGCCGAGCAAGCCCCAGATCAAGGACACGATGACGGCGCCCTGGGACGCCGCCAGCGTCAGCAAGCTGATCCCGCAGCCCGGCGAGCGGGTCGGAAAGACCCCGACCCCGCTGAAGCGCGATCCCGCGATCGACGCCGCCATGACGCGGCTCGGCGAGGTGGTCGATCGCTACGCCGCCGATCCCGACAACCCCTGGGCGATCGGCCACGGCCTGCTGGCCCGCGGTGAGGGCTTCAAGCTGCGTGACGGCCGCGACGCCATCGACGCGCTGTTCTCAGACTACGCCGAGCCCTTCTCGGTGGGTGCCAGCTCTGCAGGCGAAGGCACGCTGGTGCGCTTCCCAAGCAAGGTTGGCGACGTCCGGGTGGAGCCCCACTCGGGCCAGATCCTCAAGGTGCTCACCGAGATCGGCGTCTCCCCGGACCGCGTGGTCACCGTCGCGGGCAACCCCCACCCCGTCGCCGACCTCTACCGGGGCACCCTCGTCAGCAGCTACCTCGACCCGCAGCGCAACCACAGCTCCTTCAGCTCGACGGACGACATCGCCTGGTCGCTCCAGGGACTGACCGCCTGGTCGCCGCCCGGCCTGGCGTGGACGGCCACCGACGGCACCTCCATGAAGATGCGCGATCTGGGCACCTTCGGCGCCACCGTGCTGATCAAGGAGAGCCAGTTCATGTTCGCCGCCATGCAGGCCGGCGCGGAGTTCGACAAGCGCGGTCAGGGCATCTTCAAATACACCTGCGGCGGCGCGCACCTGCTGCAGGGCACCGCCTTCGCCATGAAGCGCGGGTTCGGCACCCAGCTCGCGCAGAAGGGACTGCTCGGACAGATCCCGCTGATGTTCTACCGGCTGCCGATCGAGCTGAAGATCTACGACGCCGCCATGAAGCAGGCCCCCGAGCACGCCCTGCTGCTGCTGGTGCAGCGGCTCAAGTTCACCGGTCACTTCCTGGAGTCGATGCACAAGATGGCTGCCATGGGCATGTACCGGCCGTCTCAGGCCCAGCAGGCCACGCTGAACGGCGCCGCGCAGCACGTCGCGCTGGTCGTGCGCGCCCTCGATCAGCAGGGAGCCTTCGACGGCGCCGAGGAGATCCGCAAGACCGACGAGCAGCTCTACCTCGATATCGTCGGGGACTCCGCGCACGCGCTGCGGGGACTGCAGCTCGCCACGGGCGAGGGGTCGGTCCGGTATTGATGGTGCTCGGGCCCCGGTCCACGAGACCGCCTGACCCACTACCTCTCTGGAGATACCGCCCTCCCTTCGGTCTGGGGGGCGGGGTGGATCCGAATGACCAACCTCTCTGGAGATACCGCCCCCCCTCCAAAATGGGGGGGGAGCGGGTCGAAGCGGCGCGTAAGCCGGGTCCTGTTCTGAGGGACGGTCTCCCGCCTCCCCAGCGACGATCATTCATCTAGGCCGACCGTTGCCGGCCGGCTCCAGCGACCTACCCGGGAGCATCGGACGGGCTGTCCGCTCCGCTGTTCGGTCTTGCACCGGATGGGGTTTGCCTGGCCGACCCTGTCACCAGGGCCGCCGGTGCGCTCTTACCGCACCCTTTCACCCTTACCGACAGCTCCCCGGGGGGATCTGCCCCGATCGCTCGCCGCTGCGGTGCCCGGGCGGGCTGCCAGCGACGCGACGACCGGACGTCGTGCGTGGCGGTCTGCTCTCTGTTGCGCTTTCCTCCAGATCACTCTGACCGGGCGTTACCCGGCATCCTGCCCTGTGGTGCCCGGACTTTCCTCCCGCGCCTGACGGCGCCGGCGATCTCCTGCTCGACT
>CAYXGP010000195.1:7959-11593 GCA_964464515.1 uncultured Enterobacterales bacterium | reverse complement strand
CCGGGGGGGGGGGCGGGGCGGGCCCCCGCCCGCCGCCCGCGCCCGCCCGCCGGCCCCCCCCCCCCCCCCCCCCCGGCGATCACCTGCTCCACTTCGACCCGTGGGGTCTATCCCGCTCCTGCGTCGACCTCACTCCTGAGCTCAACCCTGGGGCTCACTCCTCCGCTTCAGCGGGGGCCTGCAGATACGCTCCACAGCCACGACAGGCGTGAACGCGACGCTCCGTGCGGCAGTCGATGTGGATCTGCGGCGCGGCCTCCAGGTGACAGTGGCCGCAGTGCTTCCCGGTGAACGCGCTCAACGCTGGCGTCCCCTGGCGTCGCAGGCGGGCGTAGGGCGCGCGGTAGCCGAACGCCACCGCCGCGAGCTTTCCGGGACGGGCCGCCTCCAGCTCGCCGAACCGCACCTCCAGGTCCGGGCGCTCGTCGGCGCGACGCGCCACCAGATCATCGGTGATGGTGGTCTCACGCGCGATCTGCACCGCCAGCTCCGCGCTGCGGGCGTCGGAGACCTCCTGCTGCTCCATCAGCTCCAGAATCTCCAGCTCGATCTCGTCGATGATCTCGCTGCACTGTTCGTGCTGACGCAGGGCCGAGGCGTAGTTGGTGCCGGCGTCCATCAGGCGCTGCGCGCGCTCCCGGTGCGAGGTGTAGCGGTCGAGCTTGCGACTCAGGATGCGCTCAGCCTCGGCGCGCTCCTTCGTGGCCGCCGACAGGGTGTCCCGCTCCGTCGTGGAGACGACCAGGGCTGACCGCGCCGTCTCGATGTCGGTGTTGAGCTTCTGAGCGGCTGCCCGGATCGCGTCCATCTCGCGATCCAGACGCCACAGCGCGTCGAGTGGGATGAGATCGGGGTGCATGGGCCGAGCCCTATCCCGTTGGTAGGGGGTGGTAGGCCCGGGCGGACTCGAACCGCCGACCCTCCGGTTATGAGCCGGGTGCTCTGACCAACTGAGCTACAGGCCCGCTTGACACATGCCTAATCCCCCGTGGGGATCGAGCCAGCAGATGCGCCGGCTCAGCTCTCGATAAAGGGCCGCAGCCGCTTGCTCCGCGCCGGGTGCCGCAGCTTGCGCAGGGCCTTGGCCTCGATCTGACGGATGCGCTCGCGCGTGACCTCAAAGTCCTGGCCGACCTCTTCCAGCGTGTGATCGGACGCCTCGCCGATGCCGAAGCGCATGCGCAGCACCCGCTCCTCGCGCGGCGTGAGCGTGGCGAGCACCTTGCGCGTGGCCTCCTCGAGGTTGCCCGTGATGACGTTGTCGGCGGGCGACGCGGTGTTCTTGTCCTCGATGAAGTCGCCGAGGTGGCTGTCTTCTTCCTCGCCGATGGGCGTCTCCAGGCTGATCGGCTCCTTGGCGATCTTCTGGATGCGCCGGACCTTCTCGACCGCGATCTCCATCTTCTCGGCGATCTCTTCGGGCGTGGGGTCGCGGCCCATCTCCTGCACCAGATGCCGCTGCGTGCGCACCAGCTTGTTGATCGTCTCGATCATGTGCACCGGGATGCGGATGGTGCGTGCCTGATCGGCGATGGCGCGGGTGATCGCCTGACGGATCCACCAGGTCGCGTACGTGGAGAACTTGTAGCCGCGGCGGTACTCGAACTTGTCCACCGCCTTCATCAGCCCGATGTTCCCCTCCTGGATGAGGTCGAGGAACTGCAGACCGCGGTTGGTGTACTTCTTGGCGATGCTCACCACCAGCCGCAGGTTGGCCTCGACCAGCTCGCGCTTGGCCTGCTCGGTCATCGCCAGGCCGCGCGCCGTCTCACGCGCCAGCTCACGCAGCTCGTCTCGGTTGATGCCCGCGCGCTCCTCGACCTTGCGGATCTTGCGCAGCTCGCGACGGACCCGGCTGTCGAAGTCGGCCCACATCTCCTCGCTCAAGCCGGTCTGATCGACGACCTCGCGTCCCCCGCGCTCGGGGGTGCGGCGCACCTTGCGGATCATGCGGCGCAGATCGCGCACCGGCACCCGCGCCTCCTGAGCGACCACCTCGATGGCCTGCTCGTGCTCGCGGATGAGGCGCCAGCACGTCGCCAGCTCAAGGCACGAGTACATCATGTGACGCTTGGTGATCTCGACCGACTTGCTCAGGTTGAACAGCCGCGACTCCACCTCTGCCACGCGGCGCTGCGCTTCTTCGCGACGCCGGTTGGACTTCGCGCGGGCCAGCTCACGCCGGGCCTCCCCGCGCTCCTCGATCAGCGAGCGGCCTGCGGCCAGGACCTCCTCGAAGGTCTTGCCGTCGCGGGATCGCACCTGCCGGGGCCGCTTGCCGCCTCGGATGGCCTTCGCGCAGCGCTCGCTCTCCTCTTCGCACAGCTTCTCGAACAGCTTCAGCGCGAACGGAGACGTGAGCACGTTGTGCTCGATGATCGACTCACCCTCCTCGATGCGCTTGGCGATCTCGATCTCGCCCTCGCGCGACAGGAGCGGCACCGTGCCCATCTTGCGCAGGTACATCCGCACCGGATCGCTGCTCCGCGTGGAGCTGTCGTCGGCCACCCGCTTCGACCCCGTGGGGGCCGCGGGGCGCTCCTCGCCCTCCTGGGCCCGCGCAGCGCGCACCACCTCGATGTCCAGGTCGGAGAACATGATCATCAGCTCGTCGAGGCGATCCGGCGAGACCAGATGCGTCGGGAGCGCCTTGTTCATCTCTCTGTAGGTGACATAGCCCCGCGCCTTACCCACATGGATGAGGGCCTGGACGTCCTTCATCTCCTTGTCTTCAAGCATGGATGCTCCCGTTCTGGTAGTATGTCGACGGCGTTCGTCGGGCATCCACCCCCGAATCTCGCCCTGAAATCTGGAGCTCCGCGACAACGGATCTCCGCTTCCCCGCCCCTCGAGAAACCCCCGTCCAACCACTCCGCGTCGCGATCTCATCGCGAACCCCCGCCACCGGCGAGCGTCGCGCAGGCCCTCCGTCCCGCAGGACCATGTTCGAGCCTCTACTCGACAGGGTTCTGTTCATCAGACGGAGCGGCTTGTCTGCGTCCCCCGCGCTTTGGCGTGAGTCGCATGCGATGAAGAGGATTGTGTGGGTTTCCACTTGGGCGGGCACCTGCGTCTCCACAGTGTAGGTATCCCGTTGGTGCGCAGACGCACCCACGGGGCCCCGCTCATATTCACGCTGACGCGCGACTTTCGAGCAGGCGCTTCTCCTTTTGCAGCTCCTGGCGTCTCCTCACCAGGCCCACATATCTTGACATGTCACCACCCGCGGCGCAAGCAGACAGCTCCATATCGATCGTCCCCAGCTCATCCCTGATGCGCTGAATGCGGAAGCTGGAGAGGATGCGACGGGCGGCCGAAGCGGCCTGTTCCGCAGTATAAAGTCCGCTTTTCGCCGTTATGGCGCGCAGGAGCGCGGCGAGATCCGGATCGCCCACGCCGTCCAGCACCGCCGGCAACGCCGCGCCCGACATCAGCAGGCCGATGGCGCGAAGCACCGGCTCCCGTTCGCTGATCAGTGTGGGGGGCACCTCCGCCAGCACCGGCGTCACCTGCTCGGGGTGGTGGATGAGCAGCCACAGGAGATGGTTCAGCTCCTTGCTCCCCTTCCACCGGAGCGCCGCCCCCCCCCCCGCGCCCCGGCCCGGGGGCCCCCCGGCCCCCTGGCCAACCCCCC
>CAYXGP010000195.1:0-7949 GCA_964464515.1 uncultured Enterobacterales bacterium | reverse complement strand
GTCGCCGTGTCGTCCCCCCCCGCGCCGGGCGCGCCGCCCCCCCCCCGGCGACCGGTCCCTGGGCCGGCCGAGGGGCCGTCCCCACCCGCGTCGCGATCACCTCGTCGGGCATCCCCAGCACCTGTGAGATGCGCTGGATGACCTTCACCCGGGTGGTCGGCGGGTAGCGCCGCACCAGGGGCGCCAGCTCCGCCACCGTCGCCTCCGGTCCCTGCACCCCGCCCCGGTTGGCCCGCACTGCCCGGCGCAGCACCAGCTCGAACAGCGGCTCGCCACGCTCCAGCAGCGCCGCGAACGCCTCCGCGCCGTTGGCCTGGATGAACTCGTCGGGGTCCTTGGCGTCACCCAGGTCGAGCCGACGCGCCTCCACGCCGGCGTCCACGAACACCCCCAGCGCGTCTGCTGCGGCCCGCAGCCCCGACTCGTCGGAGTCGAACAGCGCCACCACCTGCTGCACCAGCCGCCGGATGGACCGCACATGATCCGCCGTGAGCGCCGTGCCGCAGACCGCCACGGACTGCTCGAACCCCGCCTGGTGCAGCGCGAGCACGTCGAAGTAGCCCTCGACCACCAGCAGGTGCTTGCGCTTCTGCGCGGCCACCCGCGCCTGGGGCAGCCCGAACAGGACGCGCTTCTTTTTGTAGATCGGCGTCTCGGGAGAATTGACGTACTTGGGCGCGCGCCCCTCGGCCTCGGTGCCGGGGATGGTCCGCCCGCCGAAGGCGATCACCCGCTCCCGAGTGTCCATGATCGGCACGACGATGCGATCGCGGAACAGATCGTAGCTGCCGCTCCGCCCCTCCTTCGCCAGCCCCGCCTCGCGGGCCTGCCGCGCGTCGATCCCCTCGGTGTGCAGGTGAGTGAGGACGCCGTCCCACCGATCCTGCGCGTAGCCGATCCGAAACCGCCGGATCGTCTCGTCGTCCAGCCCCCGCGCCGCCAGGTACTCCCGCGCGTGCCGTCCGTCCGGGTGGGTCATCAGCAGGCTGTGGAAGCGCTCAGCCGCCAGCCCGCAGATCTCGGTGAGCTCCGCGCGCGCCCGCAGCCGCCGCCGCTGCTCCGGCGACAGCTCTCGCTCCTCGATCGGGATGCCGCTGATCCCGCTCAGCTCCCGCACCGCCTCTATGAAGCTCAGCCCGCGGGTCTTCTCCAGGAACTTGAAGACGTCCCCGCCCTCTCCGCAGCCGAAGCAGTGGTAGATGCCCTTGTGCGGCACCACGCTGAAGCTGGCCGACTTCTCGTCATGGAACGGGCACAGCCCCATGAGGCTGCCCCCCTTCCGCCGCAGCGTGACCACCGCCGAGACGATCTCCACCAGATCCACGCGCTCGCGGATGGCCTCAATGGTCGCCCGTTCGATCATGTGGCTGCGATCATTGCGCCCCGGGGATCGCGCGGAGCCCTGGAATCAGGCCCAGGCAGGCTCAAATCAGGCCCAGGCAGGCTCAAATCAGGCCCAGGCAGGCTCAAATCAGGCCCAGGCAGGCTCTGCGGCGCGGGGCCGCGGGATGGTCCGGACCCGCACGTCGTCGGGCACGCGCAGGACCCGCGCGCCGAGCTGACCGAGCTTCTCCTCCAGCCGCTCGTAGCCGCGATCGAGGTGGTACAGCCGCAGCACCTGGGTGGTGCCGTGCGCCGCCAGCCCGGCCAGGACGAGCGAGGCGCTGGCCCGCAGGTCGGTCGCCATCACCGTCGCGCCGATCAACCGCGGGCTGCCCCGCACCACCGCCCGGCGACCGTTCTGCTCGATGTCCGCGCCCAGCCGCATCAGCTCGGCGGCGTGCATGAAGCGGTTCTCGAAGATGTTCTCAATCAGCTCCGTGCGCCCCTCCGCCAGCGTCATCAGGGCCATCCACTGGGCCTGCATGTCTGTGGGGAAGCCCGGATGCGGCTGTGTCTCGACGTCCACCGGAAGCAGCGGCCCGTCGCGCGTCACGCGGATCGCGCTGCCCGAGACCAGCACCGTGCACCCCGCCGCCCGCAGCGACGCGATCACCGGCTGGAGATCACCCGGATCGGCGCCCACCACCCGTACGTCGCCGGCCGTGATCGCGCCGGCCACCAGGTAGGTCCCGGCCTCGATCCGATCGGGCACGATGCGGTGCGGCGTCGCGCTGGGATGCAGCGCCGGCACGCCCTCGACGTGGATGATCGGCGTCCCCGCGCCGCGGATCCGCGCGCCCATCCCCCGCAGGAAGATGGCGAGATCGCGGATCTCAGGCTCGCAAGCGGCGTTCCGGATGACTGTGTGCCCCTCGGCGAGGGTGGCCGCCATCAGGATGTTCTCGGTGCCCGTGACGGTGGGGGTGTCGAGGGTGATGTCGGCGCCGACCAGTCGCTCGACCCGTCCGTTGACGTAGCCACCAGCGAGCTCGAAGCGGCAGCCCAGGGCCTCCAGACCCTTGAGGTGCTGATCGATCGGGCGCACGCCGATGGCGCAGCCCCCAGGGAGCGAGACGCGGGCGTGGCCGCAGCGGGCCAGCAGCGGTCCCAGCGCCAGCACAGAGGCGCGCATCTTCCGCACGACGTCGTACGGCGCCTCAGAGAAGGCGATCCGCGACGTGTCGATCCGCACGCGGTTGCGACGCTCCAGGGCCTCTGCCACGCCAGGCTCGGGGATCACCAGCGACGGGCAGCCGATCCGACCCAGCAGAGAGAGCGTGAACGAGACGTCCACCAGCTCGGGCACGTTGTCGATCACGTGCTCGCCTGGCGCGAGCAGCGTCGCGATGAGGATGGGAAGCGCGGCGTTCTTGGCGCCGCTCACGGTGACGGTTCCGCGGAGCGCGCGGCCGCCTTCGATCAGGAGCTTGTCCATGATTTGGTTCTTCTCGCAGCCCATCGCTGACATGTCGGTGTCCACGACACCGCGATGGTGGAGGTGCGGCCGTCGATTTGGAGACCGTGACGGGGGACGTCGCGGAGACCGGTGGTACGGAGACCGGGAGAGGCTGACGGCCTGGTGGGAGAGGAGGCGTGTGTGGGAACGCCCCCGCTTTGTACTTCAGCGGACACGACCGAGCAATACGCACGGATCGTGCCAGGCGGCGTCATGCCCGGCCGCCCCGCGACGTTAGGCTCTGGGGATGGAGCGGCCTCACTCGACGCTGGATCTGCGCGGCGCGGCGCTCGCCCGGCGCGATCTCCGGCGCGCCGTCCTCGCGCGGCGCGATCTTGTGCGGGCCGACCTCACCGGCGCCCTCCTGGACGACGCAGATCTCCGCGGCGCTCGGCTACACGGCGCGCGCCTGCGCGGGGCGCGGCTGGCGAAGGTGCAGGCCGCGGATCTTTCCGCCCGCGACGCCGACCTGGAGCGGGGCTGCCTCACCGACGCGGCGCTCCGCGGGGCGGATCTCACGGGCGCCATCCTGCTCGACGCCGATCTGCGCGGGGCCGACCTCCGCGACGCGAACCTCACGCGGGCCGATCTGCGCGGGGCCGATCTGCGCTGGACCGATCTGCGGGGCGCACGGCTGACCGGCGCCGATCTGGCATACGCGCGCCTCGATCACGCCCGGGTCGGGGAGGTCCGCGCGCGACGGGTGCGCCTCCGGGGAGCCACCGACGGGCAGACAGGCGTCCTCGACAGCCTGCGGAGCACCACCGAGCGCGTGACCCACGATCGCGGACCCCCGCTCCGCGAGCGGGTCCCCGCGCTGACCCGGCGGCTCAAGGAGCGCGCCGGGCACGCCACGGCGGCCGTAACCGCCGAAGGCCGCGCGCGCGCCGAGGCCATCGCCGAGCGCAGGCGGGTGATCTCGGAGGATCTCGACGACTGGCTCAGCCGGCGCCGGGAAGCAGCGGCCGCCCGAGAGATGGAGTGGCGTGAGATCGCCGCCCGTCAGGAGGAGGCCTTCCAGGAGAGCCGACGACGCGCCGAGCAGATCCGACGGGCGACGCGTGCAGAGGCCGCGGCGCGCGCGCTGCTGGGGGGAGAGCCTCTCCTACCGGCAAATTGGCGCACCGACCCCGCTCCTCCCCTGCCCTCCCCCACCCGCGAGCGCTTGCTGCTCCGTCGGCGAGCCACCGGGCGCACCGCCGCGCGTCGGCTCGAACAGGCCGCGGGGTCGCGTCACCGCGCGGCGCTCCCCGAGCGCGCCCCGACCTTCACGCCCGAGGACACCCCGGCGCCAGCGCCCCGACGGAGGCGCCCGGAGCTGCCCGACGCGCGGAATCTCGTGGCCGAGCGGGCCCGGGCCGCCCGCGGCCAGCTTGTGCGATGGCGCAGCGAGCGCCGCGCGGCAGACCTCGCGCGGCTCCGCGAGCGCGACCGTGACCGGCGGATCCCCGGCGGCCCGGGCGCGATCCTCACCGGAGCGGATCTCCGCCGAAGGCGCCTGGGAGCGGTGCCCTGGGCGGGGGCCGATCTGCGGCAGGCGCAGCTCGAGCGCAGCCGCCTGGGCGGCGCCGATCTGCGCGCGGCCCGGCTGGAGGAGGCGCGGCTGGCCGGGGCAGACCTGCGCGGCGCGCGCATGGCGCGGGCCGATCTGTCTCGCGCGCAGGCCGCCAGCGCGCGGCTGCGCGGCGCGGATCTCCGGGGCGCCGCAGCCCGCGGGGCGACCCTGGTCGACGCAGATCTGCGGAGCACCGACCTGCGCGACGCCGATCTCACGCGAGCGGATCTCAGCGGGGTGGATCTCCGCAGCGCGAACCTCGACGGCGCGGACCTCACGGGCGCGAACCTCACCGGCGCCCGCCTGACCGATCTGGACCTGCAGCGCACGGTGCTGGACGGCGCGCTCCTCGATCAGGCCGATCTCGCGGGGGCCACCTGGACAGGCGCGTCGGTGGTCGAGGCGGACTTCCGCGGCGCCCTCGGCCTGTCCGGACGCGACCGCGCGGCGCTGGAGGCGGCGGGGGCGCGCTCGGGCGAGCGCGGCATGGAGGTGCTGGTCGGGCACCTGGCCTCCCGCGAGATCCGCGCAGCCGTCGCCATCCTGGGGATCGGGCTCACGGCCTGGCTGGCCGGGCGGTACATCTCGGAGCGCAGCCCGTCCGGCGAGTCGCTGGAGACCGCCGCGGAGTCCCGCCGCCACACCGATCCCCTGGGTGCCAGCGCCCTGTACGCGGAGCTGGCGGCCGCGGCGCCCACGGTAGACGATCGCGTGGGGTACCTGGTGGAGGCCGCGGAGCTGGCGCGCGTGGGCGGCGAACCCGCGCAGGCCACGGCGCTACTGGCGGAGGCGCGGGAGGAGGCGGCCGGGAACCCGCCCGTGCTGGCCCGCGTGCATCTGCAGGAGGCCGCGCTTCGGCTGGCGCTGGAGGAGTGGGAAGCGGCGCTGGTGGCCCTCGCGCCGGTCCTGGAGATGGACGGCCTGCCCGCGGCGACCCAGGCAGAGCTGGTCGTGGCCTACGAGGACGCGTTGGCCGGCGGGGCAGGCGGGGGGGCCGATCAAGCCCCGCTGCGCGTGCCGCTGGAGGCGTACCTGGGAGACAAGCTGCCGGAGGCCGCTGCCGATCTGCACCTCGCCGTCGCCGAGACACGCTCCAGCCGGGGAGAGACCGACGCGGCGCTGGCGCAGCTCGACGCCGCGGGGGCGCTGGAGCTCCCCCCCGATCTGGCGATGCGGGTGCGGGAGTCGCGGGCACGCACGCTCGATCGCGCAGGAGAGACCGACGCGGCCGCCGCGCTGTGGCGGGCGATGCTGGACGAGACCGAGCCCGGCTCGCTCGTGGGCCAGGCGGCGGCCCTGGCCCTGGCCGATCTGCGGTACCGCCAGGGCCGCTCAGGCGACGCCGCGGCGCTCCTGGAGGGGCTCCTCGGGGTGGAGCCCGGCGATCGCGTGCAGGCGCGGGCGCAGCTCCTCCGCGGGCGGCTGTTCGAAGAGAACGGAGACCTACCGGCGGCGATGACCACCTACCAGGAAGCCTCGCGTGTGAGCGGCGCAGAGCCCGACACCACCGAGGAGATCCGGATGGCCATCGCGCGCCTCCTGCTGGTGGAGGGGCAGGACGCCGAGGCGCTGCTGGCGGGGCTGCCCGCCGACGAGGCGCAGCGGATCCGCGTCCAGGCGCGGCTGGGGGAGATCCGCACGCTGCTCGACGCAGGCGACGGCGCGGGGGCGCTGGAGATCGCAGAGACGCTGGGCACCCCCGACGACCCGGTGCTGGCCGCTGCGGTGCGCTCGTCGCTGGCGGAGGGGCTGAGCCGGGTGGGCCGGCTGCCGGAGGCCGTGGCGCTGTGGCGCGATCTGCTCGGCGAGGTGCCGCCGGAGGAGCGGGTGTGGATCGAGATCCAGCTGGCGAACGGGCTGCTGCAGGGCGGCTCGCGTGAGGAGGCGCAGACAGCGTTCCGCTCGCTCGCGACGTCGGCGGATCCGGACATCGCCACGCAGGGGCGCCTGGGGCTGGCGCAGGTGGCGATGGCAGAGGGGGAGACCGCGCGCGCGCGCACCCTGCTCGAGGAGATCTCCACGCGCGCCGGCGATCCCGCGTACCGCATCCAGGCGCTCCGCGAGCTCGCCGATCTCTCGACGCAGGCGGGGCTGTCCGACGACGCGCTGGAGGCCTGGCGCTCCGTCCTCGTGCTGGCCCCACCCGGCCACCCCGCGGCCCCCGAGGCGCGCCTGGCGGTGGTGATGGCGCTGGCCGGTCGCGGCGATCTGGCCGAGGCCGACGCGCTCTGTCAGCAGGCCGTCGCCGACTCCAGCGACGAGCCGTGGGCCGCGCAGGTCACCTGCGCCGAGGTGCTGGAGCGCAGCGATCGCACTTCGGCTGCGCGATCCGCCTGGCGGGCCCTGCTCGACGCCCGGGAGATCCCGCCAGACGCCCTCGCGGACGCCGCGCTGGGTGTGGCGCGCTGTGCGCTCACCGAAGACGATCCCGACGCGGCGATCTCCGCGCTGACCCGCGGCCTGGAGGACGTGAGCGCTCCGGCCCTGCGCCTGCCGCTGCTGGCGATGCAGGTCCAGGCGTGGCAGGCCGCAGGAGGAGGAGAAACCCACGCGGGCGAGGAGGCGCGGGCCGAGCGCGACGCCCTGATCGCGAAGGTGCCGCACCTCGCCGGGGGGATCCTGATCGACGCCGCCGCGGGGGTACGGAGCCGCGGACAGTCCGAAGAGGCTGCGGGGCTCCTGCGGCAGGCAGTGGAGTTGCCGCTGGCGACGGCTGAGCGCACGGGCGCGCTCGTGGAGCTCGGGGACGTCGAGTCCGAGCTGGGAAGGCTGGAGGAGGCGCGAGCCTGGTACACACAGGCCCTGGAGCCGCAGGCCCTGGAGCTGCAGGCCCTGGAGCTGCCCGATCCCGCGCTGCGCTTCGGGGCCGCGATGGGCCTCGCGGAGGTGCAGCGACGCATGGGAGACGCGGAGGCGGCGGCGACGCGGCTCGCCGCGCTCACCCCGCCCGACACCGGCGCGCGCCTTTGGTGGCTCGAGGTGCGGGCGCGACTGGCGACGGAGCTCGGCGACGACGACGCGGCCCTGTCGCTGTGGGAGGAGCTCTCGAGCGAGGGGGCCGATCCCGAGACGACCGCGGGGGCGCTCACCGGCCGCGCGGCGGTCCTGCTGGGGGCCGACGACCCCGCGGGAGCGCTGGAGCTGTATGGAGAGGCGGCGGACGTCGCGACGCAGCCGGGAACCCGGGGGTGGGCGCAGTTGGGACGGGCCGAGGCGCTGCTGGCGCTCGATCGGGTGGAGGAGGCGCTGACCGCTCTGGACGCGCTCGCGGGGCACGACGATCCCGAGATCTCACTGCAGGCGACGCTGCGCGGGGCCGGCCACCACGCGGGCCGGGAGCGCTGGTCCGAGGCCCTGGAGGCGCTGGAGGGGGTGGACGCCGCGCGACTCGGTCCCGGGTGGGACGCCAGCCTGGTGGAGATCCGCGCCACGGCCCTCGCGGGAGACGGCCGGCCAGAGGACGCCCGCGCGGAGTGGGAGGCGCTCGCCGCGCGTTGGCCTGAGTCGATCATCGAGCACAACGTGCTCACGTCTCCGTTCGCGCTGAAGCTGTTC
>CAYXGP010000194.1:0-16227 GCA_964464515.1 uncultured Enterobacterales bacterium | reverse complement strand
CATTGTTGTGGTCTCCCGCGGCGGACAAGGTGTAATAACGCTCAGGTACCCTCCCGGTCACGTCGAACACACCGCCTCATGTGTGACAGCAGGACCCCGCAGACAACTCGCGCTCACCCCAGGACCAGCGCCGCGCCGCGTAGGCGTACGATCTCGTTCCCGTTGTGGAGCGATCGATCTCGTGCGTCACGGCATCGGGGTCTCTCGAGTCCGGGACATGCGGAACCACGCTTCCGCGGCGACGCGGTCAGTCGGCAACGCGGCTTCACGGCTGCACTGACGGCGGTCCTTGAGAATGAGCAGCGAGAACGAGTATCAGATCTGGACTGCGGCCGTTAACCGACACTCGATCCGCTTGACGCCACGAGCTGGTGTCGGCGCCAACAGTCGGCGCCATCAGCCGCCGTGGAACACGGTGGGGTGCTCGTAGTTGACCCCGGGATCTGCCAGGAACACCGTCGCGTTCTTGCCGTCGCTGTCCACCGTCCAGATCTCCCACTCTCCGTCGGGGTTGACCAGGTCGCAGTAGATCTGCTCGCCCGACGCCGAGTACATGGGACGTCGCGATGGCTCGATGCTGTAGTCTTTCAGCTCCCACAGAGTGCTCTCTACGCCCTTGATCGTACCGAGTTGGAGGAGATCCCCCGGCCCCGATCCGATGTTGACGTAGAACGCGAAGCGCTCATGATCCGGCGCGAAGGTGGCGTTGCCGATCTCCAACCCCGTCAGACCGACGCCCAGCGCGCGCGCCGAGAGGTCGCCCAGATCCACCGTGTAGAACCCGCCGGCCGTCTCCCCTCCATCGTAGGTCCGCACCAGCGCGATGTTCCCGTCCTCGTCGAGGTCGTTGATGTAGCTGTAGGGGTGGCCATCCACGTCTTCGATGACGAGGCTTTCCGCGCCAGTGGCGACGTGGTAGGCGTAGGTCTGGTATTCGGTGGATTCCGCATTCTTCGTGATGTAGATGGTGCTACCGTCTGCGGACCACACCGGGCCCGGCGGCAGGAAGGGCTGGTCGGCTGCGACCTCGGTGAGCTTACGGGTGTCCAGATCGAGAACCATCAGGTCGCCCGAGTCCCGAGCGCCAGTGTAGAGTCCATACAGGAAGGCCAGTTGCTTGCCGTCGGGGGAGTACCGGGGCGCCCGCGCCCCCTCGTCCTCCTTGGCGCTCGGGGCGTCGAAGGTGAGTTGCTCAACGAGGGCGCCGGTCTCATCAACCATCCACAGCTCGTAGGTGCCGCCGATGTCGCTCGTCACGATCAGGCCGGGCGCTGTCTCGACGGGCATGCCGGTGTCGGTGCCCTCTTTGCCCGTGTCGACCGCTTTGGTTGTGGTCTTTGTCGACGACGTTCCGGTCGGTGTCGTCGTGGTTGAGCTGGTGGTGGTCTCCGTGGCGGTCGTACCGCAGACAGAGCCTTCGTCGATCTCTCCGTCGCAGTCGTCATCTATCCCGTTGCAGGTCTCCGGCGCCGACGGAGAGATCGACGGATCCCCGTCGTTGCAGTCTCCGTCGTCTTCGCTGAGGCCGTCCTTATCGAAGTCGTGCCAGGAGTCTTCGATGAAGGTATCCGCCGGTGCGTCGGGGTAGCAGCCAACGGCGAGTGAGAGTCCGACGCTCAGGAGCAGGCGATTCATCGATTCACCCCGACCATGAGGCCGCCCCCTGGTCCGGACCCGATGAACCACCTCTCCGCCGAGTCGAGGAGGAGCAGCCCGGTGAGGCTCGTGAGCAGGCCGGCCCCGGCGATCCCCATCCCAATATAGGTTCGTGAACCGGCGGATTCGTAGCTTGTGTTGGCTGCGTTCCAGGCCGCCCGCGTCTCGGAATTGTCGATCTCGACCCAGGCCGTGCGGGCTTGGAGGTGGCTGACGAGAGCCAGCGCGCCGCCGCCCAGCACCAGCGCGCCCCCGGAGAGGGTGGCGATCCGGTCGAGTCGGGGGCCAGACGTGGGGTTGGACGTGGCTGTGACCGGGGCTGACGCTACGGCAGGCTCAGCCGGCGGGGGCTCGGCCGGTGGAGGCTCCGGAGGCAGAGCGGCCTGGACACCCGACAGCGAGAACTCGGTCCACTCTCCACCGTCGAGTCGCCAGACGGCGTCGGTGAGCGCGAAGAAGGCGACCGCGTCGCGCGGGAGGAGCGCCGTGACCGCGGCGGCCAGCGCAGGGCGGAGGTCCGGATCGGCGGACCACGAGACCCCGTCGGGTGGGATCAAGGCGGGGAGGACCAGCGTGACGTCGGCGTCGGGCTCAAGCGTGACGGTGAGCGTGGTCGGGTCCTTACCGAACTGGATGACGTGGGCCCCCGGGAGGAGCGGGGGCAGGGGAGCGTCTGGGGGGAGAGCGCGTCCGTCGATCCAGAATTCACCGGGCTGGGGTGCGAGGCTCAGGGCGACCAGTGGTGTGCTGGCCAGCTCGACGCCAGCGGCGTCAAACATAGGTCGGGCGTCCGGCGGGAAGTTCTCGTCCCAGGTGATGTCTGGCTGGAAGATACGGGCCTGGCGGAACGCGGTCCATGCGCTGGGTTTGTCATCGAGGGCGTTCGCGACGACCCCGGACAGGAAGTGAAGGCGGGCGGCGGGCCCGGGGGCTAGCGGCGCGGAGAGGCAGCCCAGCTGGGCCGCGGCCTCGTTCAAGGCGTTCCAGGCGGCGGCGTACTCGAGGTAGTCGATCGATGACTCGGCCCGTTGGATCGCGGCGTCGATGGTCCCCCCGTCGACGGCTGCGGCCGAGCAGGCCGTGACCGCGCCGGGGCCGATCAGCGCGGGCGGTCGACCTTGCGCGAGCTCGGCCAGAGTCAACGCTTGGAGGGAAGAGAACGGGCGGCTCGCCGCGACGGAGACCCGGGCCTTGGCGTCGGCGGCCTCCCCGGTATCGTAGAAGACGATCTCGGCGGCGGAGGCGGTGAGCAACAGAGCAAAGGGGGCGATCGACGCGAACAATGCGATCTCCTCAGGGAGCCGAGAGCATAACCAGTCCTCTGGCTGAGCCGGGGCGCGCTGACTCCAGCGCTGATCAGACGTGACGAGACAGCTCTCAACGATTGCTCCACAGCGGACCTGATCGCTCCACGACGGGCATCGAGTGAGGCGAGCGGACACTGTCTGTCCGGGGGGTTCGACGACGCGATCCGGGCGCGCTAAGCAGGCGACTGCCCCTACGGATGGTGAGGAGCGCGGCTGTGGCTCAGGACGTTTCCCTAGACGATGTGCGGCGTGCCCTCGAGACCCGCGCGAGCGAGCTGCCGGAGTTCGTGCTGGCGCTGGCGCGCGCGCCGATTCAGAAACCGCAGAACCTTCGATCCGGGGCGGTGTCCTGGTGGAGCTACAAGCGCGAGCTGACGAGCTGGGGCTTCAAGCGCAAGTCGCCGACAGACAAGGCGCACCTGCGGCAGGAACGGATGACGGCCCTCGAGGCCGACCGCGCTGAGATCCCCCTGCCCGATCGGCTCTCGCTCCACCAGATCCTGCTGGAGCTCTGGGCGGACAACTCGCCCAGGGCGCGCGCCGCCCTGCTGCGCATCGTGGCAGAGGTGCCGCTCGTGTGGGGGCCGTGGCGAGCAATCAAGCGCATCTTCAAGGAGGCCGAGGCCCGCGAGGACGACCAGATGCTGGGGGCGCTGACCGCCCGCTTTGACGCGGCCTACGCCCGCTACAGCCGCTCCGAGGTCTCCTCGAGCACCCTGGGCTACCTGGCGCGCCGTGGATGGCGCGCGCTGCGCCGACGCGCCGAGCAGCTCCCGGCCACCTACGCAGACGCCGCGGCGGCGGTGCTCCGCTGGTACCCCGACAACACCAATTGGCCGAAGACCTGGGTCGCCAACCACGTCCTGTTCCACGACACCCGGCGGTACGGGCGCCACCGGTTCCAGTTCTGGCGCGTGCCTGAGGACACCCTGAGCAATCGTGCGTACGCCGAGCTGTGGCAGCGCTCTCCGCGCCCGCTGTTCGGTCTGCTCGAGTCGGCCCGCAGCGAGCACGTCCGCAAATACGCGGTGGCGGCGCTTCGGCGAGACTTCCGCGCGGCCCTGCGCGAGGTCGAGCCCGAGTGGGTGGCGCGCCTGGCCGGGGTGCGCTCGACGACGGTCGGCGGCTTCGTCGTCTGGATCCTGTCCAACGTGCCGCGCTTCGAGCAGCGGGCCTTCCGCGAGCTGGGTCTGCACGAAGCCGTGCTCACCCTGCTGGAGTCCCCCTCTCTGCCCGCCCGCGACTACGCGGCCGCCTACGCACGTACTCACGCCCGCGATCTCGATCTGGAGACGCTCCTGCGCCTGGCAAACAACGATCGCCAGTCGGTGCGGAAGCTCGCCGGCGATCTGCTGGGGGAGCGCAACCCCCGCACGCAGGTGGGCCTGGAGGCGTGGGGACGCCTGCTGGGCACCCGCCACGCCCACAACCTCGCCACCGAGTCGCTGCGCAAGCACTTTGGCGCGCGCGAGCTGACCCCCGCGTGGTTCGCCGAGCGCATGCTCTCCGGCGATCGCCGGGTGTTCTCGTTCGCCTCGGAGCTGCTGGGCCGCATCCACAAGCACCAGACCCTCGGCGCGGAGTTCTTCAAGGCGCTGCTCGACGATCCCCGGGTGGACGCCTCCTGCGCGTCGTTCGCGCTCGGCGCGCTGAAGCGCTTCGAGGTGTCCGAGCTGGGTCTGGAGTTCCTCCGGGTCAGCCTGCTCCAGCCGCGGACCCGCGCCACGCTGCAGTCCTGGGTCGAAGAGGAGCGCGTGCCCGCGCCGGCGCTGGGCACCGACTTCCTCAAGGCCCTCGCCTACCACCCGGCCTGGGAGGCCAGCGCGTGGGTCTCGCAGCTCCGCGCCAGCGGTCGCCCCTGGGCCGCGAACCTCTCGTTCGACGCGGCGCTCGGCAAGCAGGCGAGGAAGTGGCTCGGCGACGTGCGCAAGTTCTCGCCGCGCGACGTCGGCCTCGAGTGGCTGCTGGAGCTGGTGCAACGGGCCGAGCCCGCCTACCCCGAATTCGCGATCGCGTACCTCGTGCGGGCCTTCGCCCCGGTGGACTTCGCGCAAACCTCTGCCGAATCGGGTCCGGTCACGCTGGACGACGCCAGCTTCCTGTTCACCGGCAAGCTGGCCTCCATGACCCGCGCACGGGCGCGCACCCGCGTAGCCGACGCCGGCGGCCGGAACGCCTCCTCCGTCACCCGGAACCTCACCTGGCTGGTGGTCGGCGACGAGGGCTCGCCGCTGTTCGGCGACGGGCGGAAGGGGCGTAAGCAGCTCAAGGCCGAGCAGCTCATCGCGGACGGCGCGGAGATCCGGATCATCTCGGAGACCGACTTCTCTCGGATGCTCACGGGCGGCCCCGCGGCCCCGACGCCCGCGGACGGCTGCGCGCGTCTGTGGGAGATGGCGCTGGGCAGCGCAGCCACCGGCAACCACATGGACGCTCCGCTGGCCCGCTTCGCGATCCGCTACATCCGCCACCACCACCCCGACGTCGCGCTCACCCTGGGGGGGGAGGGCGTCGAGACGGGGATGGAGATCCCCCGCGATTTCCTCGCCTGGGAGCGGGTCCGCCCGTTGCTGTCCGACTCGCGGCAGCCGCTGCGGGTGCTCGCGCTCGAGCTGGCGCGCTGGGAGCTGGCGCGCTGGAACCCGCCCGCCGCCGAGCTGGTGGCGCTCTGTGAGCAGGCCCACCCCGATGTCCGCTCGTTCCTGGCCGACGCGCTGCTGGCCGACGAAGACGTCCGCTCGCAGCCCTACCGCCTCGACGCGGAGCGCTGGGACCCCGCAGACGTCTACCGGTTCTGCGAGTCGCTCGACAGCGGCACCCGCGATCTCGGGATGAAGCTCATCGCCAGGTATCCGCGGTTCGCCATCCCAGAAGAGCTGTTCCGGCTGTCCGAGAGCCCTGATCGGCAGGTCCAGGCGTTCGTCATCCGGGTGCTCTGGTCGCACTACCGGCATCGCGGCACCACCGACGGCTGGTCTCCCGCAGCGGCCGGCGATCGGGATGTCGGCCCTGGCGCGCCGTCGCGTCCCGAGAAGCTCCCGGCCGATCTCACGGCGCTCCGGGCGTTCCTGCGTCAGGTGCTGTTCAGCCTGCCCCCCGGGCGCCTCCCCAGCGTGAAGGGCGGGCGCAAGCTGAAGCCGCTGCCCGCCCGCCTCGCCAAGCTCGGCCTCGTCGAGGTGCTGCGCGATCTGGCGGTGGAGGACAGCGAGGTCGCCGAGGCGCTGCTGCCCGTCCTCATCGAATTCATGGACTCGCGCGGCCGCAGCGAGCACGCCGCCTGTCTGGTGGCGATCACCCGCATCCGCGCCGCCCACTCCTCACTCCAGCAGTAGACCCTCCACCCGGGCCCCTGACTGGCGTGGCCGGTCGGTGGTCCAGAGCGAGACGGAACCCATGGCCTCAGGCTCGACCGCATCCAGTCAGTTCCTTCCCTTCCGGGGGACGCCGACGTGCCTGCTGGGCCTCGGAAAGGTCCTCGTCATGGGAACGGTCCACGACGAGGGGATGGGCACCGGGATCACCCGGCTCGACATCGACTCGGGGGGCTGGAAGCTCGATCGGCTGCCGATCGGCGCCACGGCGCTGGCCGCCGACGATGAATACCTCTACATCGCCGGCAGCGACAAGCAGCTCCATCGCGGCGGCGCCGACGGCGGTCTGCTCTCGCCCATCGGGCCGGCGCTGTCCACGGTCCCGAGGGGGCTGGTGCTCCTTGCGGGCGGACGGCTGGCGACGATCGACGGTGCGACCCTGTGGATCGCCGCGCGAGATGGAGAGATACAGCAGCAGATCCCCTTGGCGGCGGAGGGCTCGGCCCTCGCTGCCTCCGCAGACGGTACCTGGCTGGTGGTGGGCACCAAGGGCGGCGACATCGCGGTGTACACCGTCGAAGAGCGGCAGGACTTCGCGCTGTCGGCCACCGCGCGCATGCACCAGGGAGCGGTGAGCGGGCTGGCGTTTGAGCCGGACGAGCTTCGGTTCCTCTCGGCGGGCGCCGATGGAACGCTGCTGTCTACCCACGCGCGCGGCGTCCTGGAGCCCGAAGACCGCGGCGCAGGTCATCTCTCGCGTCCCAGCATCATCCTGCTGGCGGCCGGCACCCCCGGGGACCGCTTCTACACCGGCAGCGCCGATCGCGATCTGAAGGCCTGGGAGCGCGGCTCGAAGCGGAAACCCGCGACGCTGGGCGACGGCGTGGGGGCGACGACCGCGCTCACGGTGGTCGAGCTGCTGGGACGCCCGCACCTCGCGCAGGCATGCGAGGACTGCAGCGTTCGGCTGTACCCCCTCGATGAGAAGGGGCGCTTGGATGAGCGCGCTCGGATCTACCGGGGGGCGGTGGACTGGGCGAAGAACGCCTTCAAGCTGCCGGAGGCCGCGCGTCGGGACGAGGTGGTCGAGCAGGTCGCCCGCTGGCGTGACGCCGCGGCGATCCAGCTCCTGGCCGATCGCGCCACGAACGACTCCGACCACAAGCTCAAGGTCAAGGCCACGCGCCTGCTGGGGAGCTCGGGGAATGCCCGCGCCGTCCCGCACCTGGAGCGTCTGCTGAAGGCGCAGCAGGAGTCGATCCGCCTGACCGCGCTCACGGGGCTCCGCGCGCTGTGCGGCGAGCGCGATCTGCGACCGCTCCGCCTCGCGCTCAAGGTCGGCCAGCACGACGTCGGCGCGCGGTCGGTGGAGATCCTGTGGGAGCTGGCGGAAGAAGACGACCAGGCCCGCGCGCTGCTGGTCGAGGCCCTCGAGGTGAACCCGGCGAGCGTGCGGACTGCGGCGCTGGAGGTGCTCGAAGACATCCACCCGGACGACGCTCCCGCTGCCGATCTGCTCGGTCTCCGCAGCAAGCGCGCCGACATCCGACGCCTGTCGCTGGTCCGGCTGTACCAGCGGAAGATGCTGGGCAGCGCAGAGGTGCAGTCGGCGCTGCGACGCCACGGCGAAGACGGCGACGCCGACGTGCGGGCGGCCGCGTTTCTTATCAGCCTGTTGTCCCACCCCACGCTGGCGACCGCGCTGCGAGCGGTCGACGCGGATCTCCACCGGCAGCTCTTCGAGCTGGAGACCTGGGGAGCGTCGGATCCCGGAGATCCGCCGAAGCCCACCGGAGGCCCCGCGCCGACCGGCGCCGACCTCGCGGCGCTCCTCCAGGCGATGTCCAGCCGCGCGCTGGATACCTGCCTGCGCGGTGCGCGGGGGCTGGCTGTCCTGCGCGACCCAAGAGCACTGGGGATCCTCCTTCAGCTCAGCCGCGAGAGCGCGTCCAGCGCGCGGGTCGCCACCTGTCGGGCGCTGCAGGAGCTGGGCGATCCCCGGGCGGTCGATCGCCTCCGGACGATGCTCCGCGACGGCGACCTGGGCGTGCGAGACGCCGCGTTCAGCGCCCTCGTCGCGCTGCGGGCCGACCGACCTCTCGCCGTCGCCGAGGCTGGACTGGGAGCCGAGCACAAGGACGTTCGTCTGCGCGCCCTTCAGGTGCTGGTCGAGGCGCTCCGGGAGAGCGGCGAGGGGCTCCCCCTTCTGACCCGCTCCCTCAACGACGGCCTCGCCGATGTGCGCCGCGAGGCGTTCAAGGCCGCCTTGAACCTGCAGGTCGGCGGAGACGTCCCCGGCTCGCTGCGTTTCGTCCTCCAGAGTCTCCACGCGGACATCCGCGCGGAGGTGTCCACGGAGGCGCAGGCCCAGCTCTCCGAGGAGTGGGCCTGGCCGCTGCTGCTCGAGCTGCTCGAGGACCCCGACAAGAAGATCCGCGGTGAGGTGTTCGCCTTCTCCATCAAGCGGGCGCGCAGCCGCCTCTCGGATGTGCTGCGGCACGCCCTGACCACCCGCTACACCGACATCCGTCACTGCGCGGTGGTGCAGCTCTCCGACAAGCACCCCGACGCTGGCGCGCGCGCGCTGCTGGTGGCGGCCCTCGACGACGCCGAGGAGAAGGTACGCGTGCTCGCCATCCGCGCGCTGGTCTCGGCGGAGATCACCGAGGCGCTCGTGGGTGCGCTGGACAGCCCCCACCCCGACGTCCAGCTCCACGCCGCGGTCGCCTGCGCCGGACAGGGCGACGAGCGAGCGCTCCAGCCCCTGCTCGCGCTGGCCCGCGAGAAGGCACCGACGGTCGACGCGCTGGTGCCGGCCTGGCGAAAGCAGGTGGTGGCAGCCCTCGGCGGACTGGCTGAGCTCGGTCACCCCGACGCCCTCCCCGATCTGGTCCCGCTGATCGACCACAAAGACGCCGCGCTGCGCCGGGCCGCCTCCGGGGCGCTGCTCTGGTGCGGCCGCGCGTCCAGCCTGGATGTCCTGGGGGACGCCCTGCGACACGCCGACGCCACCGTGCGACGCGACGCCGCCGCCGGCCTGGCGTTCTGCGGGGACCCGCTGGGGGCGTCGATCCTCTTCACCCCCGATCGCAAGGCCCCGGTCGACGCTGGCCTCTCCCTGGCTGCGGCCGTGGCGCTGGGGGCGGTGTCAGAGGATCAGCTCACCGGCTTCCTCGACAACCGCAACGCCGCGATCCGTCGGCGCGCCTTCCTCGTGATGATGCTGCGCGAGACCGTCGAGAACGACGGACTGCCCGATCGCTGTCTGGCGGCCCTGGCGTCCGCGTGGCCGGGCAACCGGATGGGCGGCGCCCGCGCGCTGGAGAACTTCGGCGACGCGGAGCAGTTCCAGCGGTTCGTGGATGAACTGCTGCGGCACCGCGGCGAGCTGCCGGGGACCTCCAACACGGACCCTCACGACATCGACGCGGAGCTCTGCGCGGACATCGCCCTGGCGATCACCCGAGGCGAGCCGCAGCTCCGCGCGCGGGTCTGCATGCTGCTCCCGCTCCTCGACAAACCCAAGACGGAGCCCTTCCAGCGTGCCTGGCGCGTCTTCGCGCGTCGCAGCGCGACAGCTCTGGCCGATCTCCGCGCTGCGCCGCGTCCAGTGTCGAGCGCGGTGTACTCCGTGGAGCAACTCGAGCAGCTCGTCTTTGGCGCCTATGTGGGTCTCTCGCGGTACGGCAGGGGTGCCGCAGACGCCCGGGTCCGGCATGCGGCGCTGCTACGGCTGGTCGGTCTGGTCCGACACAACCCGACGCTGACCGGCGCCGCGGTGCCGGTGCTGACGCTCGCGCTGCGAGACTCCCACCAGCCGGTGCGAACATTCGCGTTCGAGAGCCTGGAGGCGCTGGGCACCGATCGCGACTACCTCGGCGGGGAGGCCCTGGACGTCGATCACATCGACGTCGGCGTGCTGGGCATGAAGCTGCTGTCGGCCACGGGCGGCAGCGCAGCCGGCGAGCGGGTCCTCCGTCGCGTGATGCTCCAGAGGCAGGACGGCCTCGAGACGGAGGCCGCGCGCCTGCTGGCTGAGCGCCGCGGCGCGTGGGTGCCCGTGCTGGCCGAGGCGCTCGAGGCAGACTCCGAGAAGATGCGCTCAGAGGCGATCGACGGACTCGCGCGGCGGATCTCAGGAGAGGATGCCGAGGAGGGCGCCCACGAGGCGCTCCGCGGGGCGCTGGGGTCGCGGTACCGCAAGTCGCGCTTCGCGGCTGCGCGGCAGATGGCGGTGCGCAATGATCGCTCGGCCCTGCCGGTCCTTACGGAGCTCCTGAAGTCCGATCGCTCGCAGGAGCAGCGCTCTGCCATCGTGTACCTCGTGCAGCTCGGCGGGGAGGACATCCCCGATCTCCTGCTGGATCGTGTCTACGACGATCCTGGCGGTACGGCGCTGGCGCGCGATCTCATCCGCGCTGCCGGGAACTTCCGGTTCTCGGCGACCTTCGAGCGGCTCCACACCGTGCTCGATCGAGGAAAGCATCAGCGTGAGCTGCTGCAGGCGATGGTGGTGATCTCCGGGTACGACCAGCGCATCGACTACGCCCGCGACGCGGTGGGAGATCGGCGCTGGCTCAAGGACCAGCATCCCCGCCACGATGCGCTGCTGGCGCGCGCCGTCGGTGCGATGCAGCGGCTGTCACATGAGGGCTTTGTGCGAACGCAGATCGGCAACCTCCGCTGGGCACTCAGCGACGCGGTCGATCCGATCCTGGCGCTGCTCGCGGCCTCCCCGCTGGAGGCGAGCCGCCGAGATGCGATGGAGGCTGTCGGGTGGAGACTACGGGAGCGAGAAGGGCACGCTGAGCCCCTCGTTCGCGGACTGGAGCACACCGACATCACCACGCGGATGCTCGCGGCAGAGGGGCTGGCCCTGGCCGGTCGAACAGACGGGATCAGCGTGCTGATGGCCAGCGCGGAGCTCCTGGAGAACTCCGCGCATCGGCAGCGGGCGGTGCTGGCCCTCGGAAAGCTGGCCGACGCGCGCGCGCTCGATCTGCTGATGCGACTGGCCGACTCCGAGGGGCATGCGCTCCAGGCCGTCTCCTCCGAGGCCATCGGGTACATGGCCCACACCGATCAGGCCGACCGCATCTTCAAGCTGCTGAGCGCAGGCGCTCGCGGGGGCTACAACCTGTCGATGCGCTCGCTCACGGGGCTCCGACACTTCGGCAGCCCCGACGCGTGGCGGCTCATTCGGAGGCACCTCTCCCGGAAGAACGTCCAGCAACGTCGGCACGCCGCGGATCTGCTGGGCCACGACAGCGACTCGGCGAGCGCAGAGGCGCTGGTGGAGCTGCTCCGCGGCGAGCCTGTACAGATGGTCGCGCAGGCGGCGGCACGGAGCCTGCGTCGCATCCACGGGACGGACTCCATCGAGCCCGATCTGGCGTTTGTGCAGGCCCGCGTGGCGAATCTCGAGCGCGACACCGTCGCGCGACTCTCCGAGAAGGCGAGCGTGACGAGCATCCTGGAGGTCCTCCCGCGGATCCCGTCCAGTCAGCGCAAGCGTTACCGCGACCCGCTGGTCTGGGGACTCCTGTCTCGCGATCCCCTCCCGCTCGCGGAGGCCGCGGCCGGCCTGAGCAGCCACGACGGCGACATCGTCTCGGTGGCGACGCGCATCCTGGGTCGCGCAGGTGCCGATGGGGCGGAGCATGGAGCTGCCCTCGTGGACGCCCTGTGTCGTTGGCGAGCGCGCTGGGCGGAAGACTGCGCGGCGCTTGCCGGACACCACGGCGTGAGCGCGCAGCGAAAGGCCAGCGGTCGTCTCAGCGTCGCCGCGAGCACGCTCAAGCAGCTCACGTGGGCCTGCGGGCGGCTCCGAGTCGGCGGTGATCACGTGGTCGGCCTCGTCACGCTGGAGGGGCCCGCTGCGCGATCGCTGTCGGTACGCCGCGAGGCGATCCTCGCGCTCTGCGAGGGGCTGGGCGGCGCTGGAGATCTCGACGCTCTGGAGGTGGTTGTCCGGAGCGGGGAGCAGGAGCTGCGTGAGATGGCTGTCGCAGGCCTGGCGCGGCGCACACCCGCCCGCGCTGTGGGGATGGTCGAGCGACTCCTCGACGACGCTCCGAGCCTGGATCGCCTGCTCGCCATCGCGGCGACGAGCGAGATTCAGCCGGCGTTGCGGACGGGCGCGGCGACGGTACATCGCCAGGGGGCTGTCCTTCGGTACCTGGTGGCCGCCAGCGACGTCTCGGGACTCGCGGAGATCCTCGCGAACCAGGCGCTGCCGGAGATCACCCGAACCGGCGCCCTCGAGGGGCTGGCTCGGATCGCCTCCCCCGAGATCGAGCCAGCGCTGCTGCGGGTCGCCCGGGACGAAGACGAGGAAGAGGAGCTCCGCAAGTCCGCCTGGCGCGCGCTGCGCCGCGCTCGGCGCTACCGGCAGCAGGGCGCTGCATCGGGGGCGCGGTGATGTGGTCCCATCGCAGAGGTGACAGATGAGCGGTGAAGGCAACGGCGGCGAGGGAACCCCGACCGGCGCGCGGACGGAGATCGCGCTTCGGTACCCCGGCGCCAGCGAAGTCCGGGAGCAGGGAGGCCAGGAGGTCATCGCGCTCACCGCAGACAGCGGGCGGGACAGCGTCGGCCTCGAGGCGACCCTCAAGGACCCCATCCGGGTCCGCGAGGCGCTGTCGGCGCTCCACGAGATAGTCGGCAGCGATTACCGGTATCAGCCGCGTGATCGCACGGCGTATCTGGCGTACCGCGCCCTGCGGCAGCAGACGTCGTCGATGGCGATCTGGCAGGCTCAGCAGGCGTACTTCTCGTGGCTGGCCGCGAACGATCCACTGGCGTGGCTGATCCTGGACCCGGTGGTGACGGTCCATCCCGACACCGTCAGCTTCGAGGTCTTCAGCAAGGACCAGGGCACCTACGCGCGACTGGATCTCGCCCCCGCGGCGCTGGAGATCTCCGGAACGCCCCGTCACGGCACCACCCACATCGACTTCTCCGACGCGCTGTTCCGAGGCGTGCAGCACATGCGCAGCTATCGGCAGACCCGCCTGTCCATCGGCGAAGCGGTGGCCCTGTCGACCACCGACGGCGGCGAGCCGGTGGTGGAGAAGCGCATCCAGCTCCCCGACGACTGGCTCCGCGGCTTCCTGCAGGTCCAGTCCGCGGCGACGCTGGAGATGACCCGCTTCTCGCTCGCGCCGGTGGACGTCTACAACGTGCTGCGTCACCTGAGGCTACACGCCGACCAGAAGCGCAAGCCGCGCGGGATCCGCGTAGAGCTGATGCCTGGCGCCTCCCCGCACCTGGTGCTGGAGCCGTGGGAGGAGGTCATCTCCACCACCGGCGCGCCCTACCAGGGGAAGCAGGCGCGGGTGCTGCGGATCTGGGGGCGTCGTCGCCTGTCGATGCTGCGGCGGCTCCTGCCGTTCGTCGAGGGGATCGACATCCACGTGCTGGGCAGCGGACTGCCCAGCTTCTGGGTGCTCCGGGCGGGCGCCGTGACGCTCACGATCGGTCTCTCGGGTTTCACCGCGGCGAACTGGGTGGCCGCGTCGGCGTTCGACCTCCTCCTCCCGCGCAGCAAAGAAGCCGACCCCAACCTCGAGGTGGTGCTCGCGGAGCTCAAGCCACGCTGGTCGGCGACGCTCGGAGAGCTGGAAGAAGCCTGCGGGCTGGACCGGGTCGCTCTACGACGCGCGCTCCAGGAGGCCTGCCAGCGCGGACTGGTCGTCTACGATCTGGCTGGCGCCCGGTATCGGTATCGCCCGCTGCTCGGTCAGGAGATCGACGCAGATCGGCTCCGGTATCGCTCGGATCGCGAGCGGCGCGCGGGTGACCTGCTCGCGACGCAAGGCGCGGTGTCGCTGGAGTCGGTGAACCGTGTCCCTGGAGCCGGCGTGGAGATCACCGGGAAGGT
This sequence comes from uncultured Enterobacterales bacterium, assembly GCA_964464515.1. Classification (GTDB taxonomy): domain Bacteria; phylum Myxococcota_A; class UBA796; order UBA796; family UBA2385; genus CAYXGP01. The sequence continues at coordinate 2,071 of CAYXGP010000194.1, read as the reverse complement.
GGAGATCGCCGCAGACCGCCGGAGCTACCGCACCCAACTCCTCATCGACGACGAGGGACGGGTCCGCAAGACCGACTGCACCTCCACGTTCTACCGCAAGCACGGGATGAAGCGCGGGCCGTCGGTGCCCATCCTCGCCACGCTGATGCGCTGGCACGAGCGGGAGCGGGAGCGACGCCTGGCTGGGAGCCCGGAGTCGATCGAGCTGGAGACGCGGGTGTTCGTGCGCCGCGACGCTCACGGGGGAAAGCTGGTGCGTCTGACGCTGAACCGCAAGCGGCTGGCGATCCACTGGGGTGCTCCCGGCGCGGAGCTCCGTCGCCAGAACCTCGTGTTCAACTCTGTCGCCGACGCGCGCTCCGACTACCGCGCGCGGGTCTCTGCCCTGGAGGCCCGGGGCTACATCGACGCCACCGCGGGGTGAACCATGTCTGATGAGATCGATCTGATCAAGCTCTGGGGAGAGATCCTCGCTGGTGGGGGCACGGACGCCTACGTCCAACGTCAGCTCCAGCAGCGGGGATACCTCGTCACTCGTCGGCCCACGCAGACGATGTCTCGCGGCCAGCTCTCTCGCTACAAGAAGGAGCTGAAGGCCGAGGCCGAAGAGCGCCGGAAGCTGAGACGGCAGGCCTGGGACGCCTACCGCGCCAACCACATCGTGCACCTCGGCGAGAACGTCTACTGGAACGACGCCGCCGATCTGGATCGCTTCGACCTCGATGAGCCCGAGGCGCGCCTGGCCGACAACGGGCTCCCGCGGCTCGACAAGCCCGACGATCTGGCGAAGGCCCTGGAGATCCCGATCACCGAGCTGCGCTGGCTGGCCTACCACCGCGACGCCGCCACCACCTGTCACTACCGGCGCTTCACCATCCCCAAGGCGTCGGGCGGTGAGCGTGCGATCTGGGCGCCGATGCCCAAGCTGAAGAAAGCCCAGCGCTGGATCCTGCGGGAGATCGTCGAGCGCCTCCCGGTGCACGGCGCGGCCCACGGTTTCCTGCCCGGTCGCTCGATCGCCACCAACGCCGGCAAGCACACGGGCGCGCGGATCGTCCTGAAGATGGACGTCCGGGACTTCTTTCCGTCGGTCAGCCTCCCCCGCGTGCGGGGCGTCTTCAGAAAGGCCGGCTACCGCGAGCAGCTCGCGACGCTCCTGGCGCTCCTGTGCACCGAGAGCCCGCGCGAGATCATCCACCACCAGGGAAAGAAGTACTACATCGCCATGAGCGGGCGCTGCTTGCCACAGGGCGCACCCACCAGCCCGGGGCTCACCAACGCCCTGAGCATGCGCATGGATCGACGACTCAGCGGGCTCGCCGCGAGCAAGGAGTGGCGGTACACCCGCTACGCCGACGACCTCACATTCAGCCTGCCCGAAGCGCAGGCCGGGCCGCCTGGGCTCGGGGCGCTGATCGGCGGCGTGAAACGGATCGTCGCAGAGGAAGGGTTCTCGATCGCGCCCGAGAAGACGCGCATCTCCCGTCGCGGGGGGCGGCAGCACATCACCGGACTGGTCGTCAACGGCGACCAGGGTCCGCGCCCGCCTCGCGAGGTCCGGCGCACCTTGCGGGCAGCGCTGCACAACCTCGAGCGCGGACGGCCGCTGCGCGAGGGTGAGACGCTGGCCTCGCTAGAAGGGCTCGCGGCGTACCTGAACATGACCGACCCCGAGCGGGGCGGGGCGTTTCTGGCCCGCATTCGGGAGCTGAAGGCCGCCGCGCAGTCGTCGTAGCCGGCGAGCCGATCAGCTGAGCCCACCGTCAGAAGACTCCGCCAGAGAAGAGCAGGGCCCAGAAGACAGGACGCCCAGAGGACAGGACCCCAGATGATTGGGACGTCCAGAAGAGCTGGGCGCCAGAAGCAGAACACCCCGACCACCTGCCAGTGATCGTCACTGGCGGGCAGGTCGGGGTGTCGCTCATCGCGGTGGGATCTACTTCAAGACCTGGGACATGGAAGGCTCACTGAACTCGCCGGTATGCAGGGGCCGGCCCCCCCCCAAAGGGACCCCCCAGGGGGGGGGGGGCCCCACCCCAAACCCCCCGCGGCCCCCGCCCAAACCAAACCC
>CAYXGP010000193.1:0-16237 GCA_964464515.1 uncultured Enterobacterales bacterium | reverse complement strand
AAAGCTGCATGATCAGCGAATCAGGGAGTGCCCCCCAAATGCGAACGCGCCCCCCGGCTGCTCTACGTCGCCCTGACCCGGGTGGAACGTCACCTGGTCGTCGCCTGCTACACTCCAAACAGCTCCACGGGTGGCCCGAACACCTGGGGAGAGCTGCTGGACGGGATGTCCTGATGCCGGTCCGCGTCATCTGCAGCGCAGATCCCCGGAGCCTGGATCGCGACACCCGCTTCCTCGCCCTGGCCCGCCAGGTTCACCTGTTCGCCACCCGCACCATGCAGCTCGGCTGGGAGCGGTCGAAGCTGGGCAGTCGGCTGAAGCTGAAGCATCTCAGCTTTCGTCGTGTTCTCAAGCGGTTGTTGCATCCCTGGTACAGCCCGTCGGTGGTGCTCCAGCAGTATGCGGCCCTCAGTCACATCCTCACCGCTCTGCCGCCGTCTTCCCACCGCCGCGCGTTCATTCGCAGTCAGTCATCGATTCTGGACGCGATGCGGACGTTGATCGAGACCGGTCTGTGCCCGTCCGACTACCGTGGAGACGATCCGAACATTGCCCTGTTCCGTCTGGTCTGGGCGAAGATGGAGGCCAGGGATGCGCGCCTCTCCCGACCACGGGCGGCTCTGTACGAGACAGCAACCGGGTTTCTGGAGCGCTTCGCCGAAGCCCTGAACGAATCCGAGGAGATTCGGACGCCGCAGGAGTATGGGCTCGACCTCCTGAACAACAGGACCCTGGTCCTTCACGGCTTCTACTTCGTCTCGCCCATCCAGTATCGCGTCGTGGAGCTCCTGGACTCTGCGGGCATCACGGTCATCTTCTTCAATCACCACGACCCCCGCCTGCCTCGGGCGTTCTCCATCTGGGACCGTTACTTTGGCGATCCACGCTTTCCCCTCCTGCCACCTCGTGAGCGGTGGGAGAGCCCCTCCTCACTGCCCATGCTGCCGAAGATCGCCCAGAGCTTCGGGGAGCTCCTCTCAGGGCGCACCGATCTGCCCATCCAGCACGACCCCCGACGCGTTCGCATCGACTGTTTCCGGGACTTCGGCTCCCTTCTGGAGACGCTCCCAGAGAAGCGAACCAACCTGCCCCGACTGTACGCCCCCCGCCATGACGAGCTCTCCGCCGTTCTGCGTGACTTCTTCCCGCCGGAGTCTGCCGGCCAGGAGCAGCACTTCCTGGCCTACCCCATCGGGCAGCTCCTGTTTCATCTACACCAGATGTGGGATCCGGAGCGCGAGCAGCTTCGACTGAATGCTCGGGCCATCCGGGAGTGTTTCGCCTCGGGATGGCTGCAGGTCGCCGCGGTGAACGGCCGCGAACGGCTGCACGATCTGGAGGAGCTCCTTCCGTTCTTCGAGGGATGTCAGACCCTTGAGGAGTGGAACGCTCGGGCTGGCGACCTGCTCTCCTGTGTGGAAGGCGCGGCGGAGGCGTTCCAGCCGCCGGTCCATCGCGAACACCCGAACCATCGCTTTCACCAGTTCCTGAGCAACCCCCTCCTGCGCCTCTCGTACTTGAGAGTACCCCTGCAACGCGTGCGCGAGGTGCAGGACCTCATCCATCGGCTCAGTGAAATCGCCCGGGTGCTGTTCGAGGAATCAGAGGTGTCCCTCCACGGGCACTTCGAGCGCATCCAACGGGAGATCCTGGATCGGGTGCCCGAGCTGGGACTGCTGGCCCGGGAGCGCGAGCTGCTCTCAGCGCTGAAGGAGCGTCTGACCGGGGACGCCGACCCCGACACCCGCTTTCTGACGCGGGATCTCGCCCGTGCGATCAGCTACTTCCTCGGCGGAGACATGCTCGATGATCCCGATGACCGCCCGGAGCAGCCCCTCGTCGAGCGGTTTGATGGACTCGATGGGGTCCTGTTCGATGATGGTCGCGCAGAGACCTGGATCTGCCTGTTGTCGGAGGACGCTCTCCCACGCGCTGGTGGTACGCTCAACTGGCCCATTCGGATTCGGGCCATCGAACACCTGAACGATACCCCGCCTGTCGGCCTGCTCCTGAACCGTCCCCGCTACGCCAGGGAAGGCGACGTGATGCTGTTCTTCATGGCGCTGGCCTGGAGCAGGGGGCCGCTGCGGTTGAGCTGGATCGAGAACTGGAAGGGACAGAAGCGGGTGGCCTCCCCGCTGCTGACGCTCCTGATGTCTGCGGAGCGGTTGCTGGGAGACCGGGGCCTCCACCAGGCCGAGGGGGCTCTCGATGGCGTGGCGGTGAATGAGCGCTCGGCTTCATCCTGGGATCCGGAGGGAGACCCGGCCCCGGACGAGGTGCTGGGGCTGCCGGAGCCGTTCGATCCCGACGGTCTCCCGCTGGATGCCCAGGCCACCGCCGCGGTCTGCGTTCGACGCTTCTTCTACAGCTTCGTCGGGTCGGAGTTCCCATCGTTCCGAAGCCCGTTCCATCATGGGTTTCTGTTCGGGAACCTGACCCGGGCAGCCTCAACTGTGGGGAGCTCCCGCGACGAACCGCTAGCGGTGGCCGATTGCGTTCCGCATGTTCGCAGGCTGTTTCCTGCCTGGAACGACCTGCAGGTCCGCGCGTCGATGGAGAACCCCCCCCCTCCCCGCCGCGGCCGGACCACCTGGGACGGAGAGTCCTACCCCGACGCTCGCGCACGTCTTCAGTTCCTGGTTCGGGAGCGGGAGAAGCAGAAGCCGATGGATATCGCCACCGGCCGCAGCGAGCCGGATCGGGCGAAGGCGAGCGCCGCTCTGCAGCGGGCCATGACCCTGGACGTTGGGGGGCTGCCCGAGGCCAGCCCATCGACCTGGTGCCAATACTGTCCCCACATCCATCTCTGTGATGCTGCGCAGTACCACATGGAGGCGGAGTGAGTCTGCCCGATGTCGACCGGGCCTTCTGGGAGCAGGTCGCCGCCCGATGGTGTGGAGGCGGTCCCGCCGTGAGTCTGCAGGCCCTGGACGACGCCGCTGAGCAGGACACCGCCCGCGTCGCCCAGGAGTTGGAGCAGCACCAGACCCGGCGAGCCATCCCCACCGCGCTCGAAGAACTCACCCGTGGCGATGATGACGACCCGGATGATGACTGGTAGTCGCGATCGCCCCGATGAAGCACGTCAGCTGCTTCTGTCTCCCGCACAGAGGGCCTGTGTGGACTTCTCTGGAGACAACCTCCTCGTGCGCGGCGTCCCCGGGAGCGGCAAGACCGTCGTCCTGCTCAAGCGGGCGCGGAGGCTGTCTGAGCGGCTGGTAGACGGCCGCCGGCCCGCGGTCTGCATCTTCACCTACAACAGCGCCCTCGCACGGTACACCAACGAACTCATGGGCCGCGTCAGGCTGCGGGGATTTCGAGTCCGCACGTTCCACTCCTGGGCGACCGCCACCTGCTGCGTGGTGAGAAATGAACCGCTTGTTCTCCTCGATGACGCCCGGAGGGCGAGGTTGATCCAGGCTGCGCTGGATGATCGGCGGGATCAACTCCCCCCGGGGCTGCTCCGCAGAGACATCCGCTCGTTCTGGCTCCCGGAGTTCGATTGGATCAAGGGACGAAACATCCGCACCCCGGATCGCTACGCGACGGTCACCCGAGGTGGACTCGGCGCGCGGCTTCGCCGGGTGGACCGCCGACCGGTCTGGGACATATTCGTTGAGTACAACCGGCGACTGTTCAGCTCGGGGAGCATGGACTGGCATGATCCGGCCCCGTTCCTGCTGGACCGGTTCGACGACATCCCCTCGCGCTGCCTCATCGACGATATCCTGGTCGATGAAGCGCAGGATCTCACGTTGGCCGGACTGACCCTCCTGCGGCGGGTCGCCCGCAGGAGCCTGACCATCGCCGCCGATGAGGCCCAGAAGCTCTACAACACCGCGTTCTCATGGGCGGAGATGGGCATCAACATCCGGGGGCGAGCCAGCAAGCGACTTCAGCGAACCCATCGCTCGACCCGGCAGATCATCCAGTTGGCCCGAAGCCTGAGCGCCCGGCCCGGAGAGAGCGACGAGACCCTGCCCGCGGCGCAGGGGCCAAAGCCTGTACTCCACAGACGACGCTCCATGTTGGAGGAGCGGGATCTGACCATCGCCCTCATCCGCGCGCTGCACCGCAGATACCCCGACGACATCATCGGGGTGATCGCGGTCCAGAATCGGTGCCTGGCCGCCCTGCAGGAGCACATCTCCGGGATTCCGGTAGAGACCATCCGATCGGGACGAGGTGCCTCCTGGGCCCTGACCCGCCCCGGGGTCAAGCTCTGCACGGCCCACTCCGCCAAGGGCCTGGAATTCGACCATGTGATCTTCCATCGACTCAACGACGGCATCCTCCCCAGGTACCCTCCCGAGGAGCTGGACGACGTCGGAGAGTTCTACATGGCCGCCCGACGGCTGCTGTACGTCGCCATGACCCGTGGGCGGCTCTCGCTGACGATCACCTGCTCATCCCCACCCTCCCGGTTTCTCCGAGACCTGCCTCGGGAGCTCTACGTGCCGGGAACCACACCTCGATCGGGACCGTAGATGGCACTCACCCGCTCCCAGCAGATGTCCCGCATCAAGGGAAGGAACACCCGCCCCGAGATCCGCCTGCGAAAAGCCCTCTGGGCCGTCGGGCTGCGGTATCGGCTCCATCACCGAACCCCGGCCGGCAGACCCGATGTGGTCTTCCCGGGCCGGAAGGTCGCGGTGTTCATCGACGGCTGCTTCTGGCACGGCTGCCCGCATCACTACGTCCGTCCCTGCTCCCGAGAGGAGTTCTGGTCTGGCAAGCTGCGGGAGAACGTCGATCGAGATCGCCGGCAGACCCTGGCGCTCGAGGCCGCCGGGTGGCGCGTGGTGCGCCTCTGGGAGCACGAGATCTACGAGACCCTCGAAGACTGTGTGGCCCGGGTTCGCGCGGCCATCGGGGACGAATCGTGGGAGCCCGAGCCGGGCTTCCGGGTCGTTCTCGTCGAGGAGATCGAACCCGAGACCCGCATCGAACGGCGCCACATGGAGGTACTGCGGGAGCCGGATATCTGTCGTCACGAAGAGGGGCGTCGAATCACCGCCAAGTGGCGTCGACCGCGCTGATCAACCCGAGCGCAGAGTGCGTTGCTCCAGGAGGACGCGCTCACCACCCCATCAGCGGCGGGATCTCTGCCACCTGCGCGATGAGCGTGCCCCGCGGGTGATCCCGCAGGTAGTCCAGCTCCCAGCTCGGCGTGAAGCGGTTGACCATCAGCGCCACCCGCGCGCCCAGCGCCAGCGGGAGCGCCAGATCCAGCTCGAAGATGTCGCCGACCACCAGCACATCGGACCACTCCGCGCCCTCCTGCTGCCGCAGGCGGTCGAGGATCGTGAAGTACTTGCGGCGGCGCAGCAGCAGCGGCCGGGAGAGCCCTGGCAGATCCATCGACTCCGGCACGATGTCCCAGTCGGGGTCGAGCATGTACTTCTTCGCCTGCCCGAAGACGCGCTCCACCAGGAGCTCCAGCGCGCTGGGGCCGTCGGGCTGCGCGCCCAGCTGGCGGATCTTGTGCTGCACGGCGCCGGTGTGTGAGTTGGTCACCACGTACATCGGCCGCGGGATCAGATCGGCCAGGATCTCCAAGGCGCCCGGCCGAAAGACCATCGCGGTCTTGGGGTAGTTGTACTTGTACAGGATGCCGTCGAGCAGCCGGTCGCGATCGTCGGTGTTCAGGAAGCAGCCGGTGTGATCGAAGATCTTTCGCGCGATCGGCATGATGCGCAGGTAGGGATCGACCGTCGCCGGAGCCACGATGTGTCCCCCGAAGATCCAGCCGTGGGCCTGGGGCTCTGCGGCGATCTCCGCCTCGAAGCGCGCGGCCAGCGTCTGCACCTCCTCCAGCGAGCGCCCGGTCAGCGCAGACAGATCGGCCAGGTAGCCGGCGGTGAACGGAGCGCCTTCGGCCTCCGCGTCGGTCATCGTTCCGTCGAAGTCGAGGATCAGCATCGGTCTCCCGGGGTGGCCCTCTGTTATATAGCCCTGGCCCCCAGCCCCGGTGTCCCGCTGCGCAACGACCCGGTCGATTCCGCCCTGTTCTATCTGCAGGGCCTCGCGTGCCTTCACCTGAAGCATCGGGTCGCACGGAGCCAGGTCACGTGGCTCCTCGACTACTCTCCGCTGGTCCACTTCGACAGCGGCAGCGTGGTGTTCCGTCAGGGAGAGCAGGCCGACACCGCGATCTACCTGATCCGCGGTCTGCTGGGCGCGCGCGTCTCCACCCCCGACGGTGAGCGCGAGGTGGGCACCGCCGGCGCCTGGGACGTCATCGGCGAGACGGCGCTGTACGCACCCGACCAGCCCCGCAGCGCCACCGTGCGCACGCTGCTGGCCGCCACGGGGATCCGCCTCACGCTCGACCTGCTGGGCGCAGGGCGCCACAACCCCGTGATCGCCGCCATCGAGTACCAGCTTCTGCACACCCTCACCCACCGCATCCGCGCAACCAACCACGCCATCGGTGACACCCTGCGACAGCATCGCCTGTCTGAGCAGGAGGTCCTGTCCGGCTCGCGCACCAGCCCATCGCACCTGCGTCGGCCCTCCATCTACCCGCGGCCCACCTCCAACGTGAAGGCCGAGAGCACGCTGTACCGCTCCCAGGCCGAGCGACTCCTCGGGGGGCATCCGTACCTCGAGGTGGACTCCGATCACCTGGTCGAGACGCTCCGCTCGTGCTTTCCCATGCGGCTCCGCGCAGGAGATATCCTGTGCCATGAGGGCGCCCCCAGCACCGCGCTGTATTTCTTGCTCCAGGGCACGATGCGCGTCCTCAAGAAGGACCATCGCGGCTCACCGCGGCCCATCGGCTCGGTGACCGGCCCGGCGCTCCTGGGGCACATGGGGGTGCTCGATCGCACGCGCCGCACCGCCACCTGTGAGGCCTCCACGCCGGCCCTCATCGCCGCGATGGACCCCTCCACCATCCACGAGACGGTCCGCTCCACCGACAACCGCGGCTACGCGCTGCGTCGGCTGATGCTCTCCAGCCTCACGCGGCAGCTCGTCAGCGGGAACGCTCACCTGCAGGCCCTCCTGTCGATGGCCGGCCCCGATGACACTGGCGACGACGACACCCTGTCGATGCTGCGGGTGCGCACCGAGCTGATGGGCTGGTCCCGCACGCCCGGTTCTTGATCGGGAGCTGGCCGACAGAGAGCTGGCCGACAGAGAGCTGGCCGACAGAGAGCTGCCCGCGCGAGGCTATCCGCCGCGGATGCGCCCGTCGTCTCCGACCTCTCCCGGCAGCGCGATGCCTTCGGCGAGGGCGGTGATGGCGGAGTGCAGCTCGCCGCGCTCCTGCCGCAGCCGCAGCATGGACGCGCGGCGCCGCTTGCGGGTCAGACGCACACGCACCGCGCGGGCGGTCTCCCGCGCCAGCCGCACATAGCGAACGGCGATGGCCCCTCCGAGGATCGACAGCCCCACCACGACCATCGCCGCCAGCAGGGGCTCCTCGGGGATGTTGGCGTAATTCGCGTGCAGCTCTGCGTGGGCCCGCGCGGCCAGCAGGCCCGCCAGCGCCCAGCTCAACGGGAAGGCCAGCGCGCCCACCAGCAGCTTGATGGTGGCCTCGTCCTTGCGGTCCTTGCCCATCGCGCGCGCGCTGCCCGCGAGCAGGGTGAGCACCCCCGCGGCGGGGAGATTGACCAGGTAGCCCACCAGGAGGATCGGCGGCAGCAGCAGGAAGACGAGGACGACCTGCAGTCCGAGGATGGCGGGGAGCCACAGCGACGTCAGGCGAGGCGCGCGATCCAGCTCGTGATCTTCCAGGCCCAGCGCGGTCAGATCGGCGTCGTACTCGCCGATGCGCTGCACCAGCGCGGCCACCTGCTCCGGATCGCTCTCCTTGCGGACCGCGTAGCCGTGCCAGACCCGCGAGAAACCCATCACGCGCTCGCGTATCCCCACCGGTCCGGGGTTCGCGCGGGCGTCGCGGGCGCGCTCTGCGCGAACCAGCTTGCGGGCCCGGTGCATCAAGCGATGCAGGTCCCAGCTCTCGGTGGGGTGGATGGCCTCCTCCAGCGCCACCTCGATGTGATCGGTGATCTCGCGGGCGCGCGCGCGGTCGTCCAGCCCCGGCGTGTCCGGCACCTCCAGCGGCGGGTGGAAGGCCACCAGCGCGTTGGAGCGGAAGGTGTCCTTGTCGTCGTAGTGCAGCCCCACCGGGATGATCACCGGGGGAGCTCCCCCGGGCGGGGTGGCCGCGCGGGCCTGGAGGTAGATGCGCGCGGCGCCCGTCTTGAGGTTCATCAGGTGCGGCGCGTCGTGGGAGACCCCCTCCGGGAACAGCGCCGAGAACGAGCCGGATGAGATCGCGCCGGTCAGCGCCTCCAGGCTGCGCGCGTTGGCCTTGCGTCGGGCGTCGGGATCGTCGGGGGGCAGATCGCAGGCGCGGTAGATCGGCACCGTTCCGATGGCGCGCATCATCGAGCCCAGGCCCGGCCAGGAGAACAGGCCGTGACGCGCGCCGAACACCACCTGCCGCGGAAAAGACGCGAAGATCAGCCCCGGGTCGATGAGCCCGTTGGGGTGCCACGCGACGAGCAGGCCGCCGCCCTCCGGCGGGATGTTCTCCAGCCCGCTCACCTCCACGCGACGGAAGAACAAGCCCAGTAGCGAGCGCACGAGCGCGCGGATCGTGCGGTAGGCGCGGGACATCGGCAGCACCTGGCGAAAGTGGACGAAAATCGTCCTTGCCGACCCCCGGGCCCGCGCTAGATCAACGCGGCAGCCAGAGGCTTCATGCGGCTAATTCGTCAGGTCTTCCTCCGAAAACGCCAGGGTCGCGTGGAGCGGGTCTACGAGATCGATCTGTGCGAAGTAGGCCCCGATCGCTGCGTGGTGAATTTTCGACACGGAAAGGTCGGAAAGCCGCTGTCCGACGGCTCCCGCACGGTGCTGCCGGTCCCGCGCGCACGCGCCGAGCAGATCTTCGACAAGCTCCTGCGGGAGAAGCTCAAGAAGGGCTTCGCCGAGCCCGGACAGACCGCCACCGCCACATCACCAGCCGCTCCACCGCCGCCGCCTCAAACCGCCCGCCGCACGCGCCCCGAGGTGATCCTGGGGTACCTGAGCGCTCCCGCGACCTGCCGCCGGGGGTGGCCGCTGCGCAAGGTCATCTGGCGCGCGGGTGAGCTGCGACTGCGCGCCGCCACCCCCCACCTGATTCGCCACCTCGACACCCGAGAGCCGCTGCAAGCGTGGAGCGCCGCGTGGGCGCTGGGGCGCTGCGCCGATCCCACGGCACACCCCGCGGCGCGGCGCGCCCTCCTGCGCGTGGCCCGCAACCGCAGCCGCGCGGCACCTCTCCGCCACATCGCCTGGGAGTCTGCCCGTCTGCTGTCGAACCCCGCCGAGCGAGCGTCGCTGACCGCTATGCAGCTCCGGGAGCTCCCTCCCGATCTGGCGCTGGCCGTCGATGGCCGCGATCTCGCAGAGATCACCGCCGTCCTCGATGGCTGGTACGAGGGCCGCGACTCCGCGCTGGGCCCCGCGCTGGCTACGCTCTACCGCATCGACGACGCGCGCCCCGCGCTGGTGGAGTTTCTCGCGCGGGTTCCGTTCCGCCCGCCGGCCTTCCAGGGGATCCGCCGCGTCTTCAAGGCCGCCGAGCTGCGGGCTGATGGCGAGATGTTCGGGCTGCTCGCGCGGCGCTTCGCGCTGGAGCGTCCCGCCAGGGGGAAGGCCTGGTCGCGCGGAACACGCACCTGGTTTCGTCGTCGGGTGTGGCGCACACTGAGGCGACTGGGCCAGCTCGAAGATCCCGCGTATGTCGAGCTCGCCGCCGGGGTCCTGTCGGCCTTCTCAGGCGCCGACGCCCAGCCCTACACCCAGCAGCGCTGGAATCCCCGCACCCGCCAGTACTACAGCGAGCAGTGGTACCCGTACCGTCGTTTCTGGGCCCTCGGGAAGATCCTGCGGTGCCGTGATCGGAGCCTCCGGTCCGATCACTCCCGGCTCCGATGGCATGGGCTGGCGACCGCAGACGACGCCCCGCTGGGTGATCATCGCCCAGAGGCCTTCCCCCACCTGTGGGATCGCGCGCCACATGTGCTGACGCGGCTGCTCACGACCAGCCGCTGTCGGCCGGTCCACCGGTTCGCCGCGCGCGCGCTGCGGGCCAACCGCGGGGGGTGGAGCGCCGCGTCGGTCGATGATCTCCGCGCGTGGTTGGAGAACCCCCATCCCCACACCGCCGCGCTCGGGGCCGATATCGCGCTGGCTCGCTACCGCCCTCGGCGGCCCGATGTCCCGCTGGCCGTCGCCCTCGCCAACAGCCCGTTCGAGCGCGCCCGACGACACGCCCACCGATGGATACGCGAGTCCCGCGCGGTGTTCCTGACCGACACCTCCACGCTGGCCGCGCTGGCGCTCAGCCCGCAAGCAGACACCCGAGCGCTGATGCGCGACCTGCTCTCGTCGACGTTCCTGCCCGACTCCGCACAGGACGCCCTGATCGCAGCTTGCATCACCCACCTGCGCGCGCGCTCCGACACCGCGCTGGGGTGGGATCTCTCCACCCTGCTGCTCACGGTCTTCGCGCGGCGGGTCCGCGACCTCCCCCTCGAGCGGGTCCGAGAGCTGATCGGGGCCGAGAATGAGGCGCTCCAGCGCCTTGGCGCCGACATCTTGATGGCCCACAGCGTCCGGCCGGCGGAGCTCCCGGATGATCTCCTCGCCGCGGTGATGACCGCTCCCCACGCCAGCGTGCGGGGGGTGGGGATCCGCCTGTTCGGAGAGCTCCCCGATCACGTGCTGATGACGCGCTTCATGGTGCTCTCCAGCCTGTGCACCAGCACCCTGGCCGATGTGCGCACCGCGGTGCGTCCGGTCATCCAGCGACTCGCCGAGCAGCACCCCGACTTCGGCGTCTGGTTCACCTCAGAGCTGATCACCACCTTGTGCGAGGAGGAGTCCGCCGCGGAGATGCACGCCGATCTGGCCCACCTGCTGCGGCATGAGCTGGGGCGCTCCCTCCACGCCATCGACAGCCAGACGGTCTGGCACCTGCTCCAGGCGAGCTCCCCGGCGGCGCGCGATCTGGGCGGCGAGCTGATGGTGTCCAACCTCGACCCCGCAGACCTCAGCATGCGCCAGATCTCCGATCTGGGCAGCAACCCCCTGCTGGCGGTCCGAGAGTCGGTCTGGGCGATGTTCCGCGCAGACGTCCCGCGTATTCGGCGGGAGTTGCCCGGAGCGGTCCGCCTCCTCGACGCTGCGTGGGAGGACTCCCGGCGGTTCGGCTTCGAGTTCTTCGCCGTGCAGATCCCCCTGGAGGACTGGACCATCTCGCTGCTGGTGGCGATCTGCGACAGCATCCGACCGGACGTGCAGCGCTTCGGCAGCGGCCTCATCCTCCGCGCTCTGCAGGACGTCGACGGTCCGGAGCTCATGCTGAAGCTGAGTCAGCACCCATCGGCGGGCATGCGGCTGTTTGTGACGAACTTCCTGGAGACCCACGCCGCGGGTCACCCCGAGCGCCTGGCGGCCCTGGAGCCCTACTTCCTCACGGTGCTCCGGGGGGTGGGACGAGGACGCGTCGCGCGGGAGCGCGTCTTCGCCTTCCTGCGCGCAGAGGCCGCGCGGAGCCCCGAGGCGGCGGCGCTGGTCGGCCGCCTGATGACCGCGACGTGCGGAACGGTGGCGATCGGCGCACGCGCGCGCGCCATCGAGATCCTGCTGGAGGTCCACCAGCGCAGCCCGGAGCTGGCGTTGCCGGTGGAGATCCGCCCTCCCCGTCAGCGGTCTCCCCGCCAGAATCCGCCCCGCCGGAGCCCTGCTCGCCGGGGACCTCCCCATGGAAGGTCCGGGCATGCTGTTTGAGTACCGCTACCTTGGCACCTCTGCCATCGACAGCTCCGCCGCCACCACCGCGCTGAGCTTCGCGCCGGACACCTCCCGCGAGCCGACGTTCTTCCAGGGAACGCTGGGGCGAGGGGTGCCGTTCCGCGAGGCGATCAGCGCGCTCCACGCTGTCGTCGTCTCCGATCTGCGATTCAAGCCGAAAGACCGCGCGGAGTACCTGGCGTGGGCGGCCCGGCAGGAGGCGCTCGATCTGGCGGAGCTGGTCGGGAGGCAGACACAGAACCGTCAGGAGATCGCACAACTGCGGGCCGAGCTGGCAGCGGTCCAGCGAGAGCTGTCGCGCCGCACCGGCCCCTTCCATCGGGCTCGCAAGCGCTACTTCAACTACCTGTACCGCAAGGCGATGGATACCTGGTACGTGCTCGACCCGGTGATCACCGTCCACCCCGACGCCCTCCTGCTGGAGTGCTTCAGCGAGGACGAGTCGAGCTACGGACTGCTGAGCTGCGACTACGAGATCTTCGACGACGTCGGCGAGTTCGCCTGCGGCACCACCAACATCGACTACTCGCAGGCGCTCTACAACGAGTTCCAGAAGATCCGCGACTACAAGGAGACCTCCCTGACGGTCGATCCGGCCGGTTTCAGCGTGCAGACCACCGCCGAGCACGAGTACCGCGAGGTGAAGATCGACCTGCCCGATAGTTGGGTTCGCGGCTTCCTCCAGGTCAGCTCCGCCATGACCCTGCCGGGAGTGCGTCTCTCCCTCGATCCCACCGACCTGCAGAACTTCTGCACCGTCCTCCGTCGGCGCCGCGAGCAGCGCGGCCCCCGCGCCATCCGGTTCCAGCTCATCCCGGGCAGTCCGATTCGCGCGGTGTTCGAGCCCTGGGGGCTCGTGATCGACTGCCCCCGCTCCCCCTACACCGGCACGGACACCCGCGAGATCCGCGTGTGGGGTCGACGACGACTGCACTTGCTGGAGCGCCTGCTCCCGCTGACGCGCAGGGTCGATGTCACCCTCCTGGGCAGCGGCATGCCCAGCTTCTGGGTGCTCGACCTGGGGAACATGCGCTTCACCCTGGGCCTGTCAGGGTGGACCGCCAACGACTGGTCAAGCCAGGGCAACTTCGACCTGCTGGCCCCGCGAGCCGAGGTAGACAACATCACCGCAGACGCCATCTTCGCCCACCTGAAACGGAGCTGGGTCGGACGGCCCGAGGCCCTCGCAGACGAGCTGGGCGTCGACGCCGACGTCGTCTGGGCGGCGCTGGGCAAATTCACGCAGGCGGGTCGCGCGATGTACGACCTGAGTCAGGGAGTCTACCGGGCCCGAGAGCTCTCCCGCGCGGCGTTGCCCCTCGAGCGCCTGCGGTGGTCCAACGAACGCGAGGCCGCCGCTTCTGAGTTGGTGGCGGCCGGCGGGGCGGACGCGGTCACCGCCGATGAGCGACCGGACGGCGGGATATCCCTGCAGGGGCTCATCCGAGACGGCACGCGGCGCCTGACCCCCTCGATGGTGATCGATGAAGACCAGCGCATGATCTCCGGAGACTGCTCCTGCAGGTTCCACATCACCCACCGCCTCCGGCGGGGACCCTGCACCCATCTCCTTGCGCTGCGACTGGCCCACGCCCGCCGGAGTCGGGCATCATGAGAGGACCGACGATTCACCTCCACCTTCCACCTCAGGGCAGCGGTCGAAGCGGCTCGTTTTGCTCCCCGGGCGGCGCGATCGCCGTCCAAGCGGTTCGCTTCACCATGCATCACCGGCCCGGTCTTCACTGTGCGCGGTCCACCCCCCTGGTGAGCTTTCGGTTCGCGTTGAGCGATGAAGAAGCACACCAGGGGGGTACCCCGCGCGTCGAGTTGACCACTCCGGTCTCCAGCATCTGTCGAAGACCCGTCGCTTCGGCCGCTGTCCTTCTTTCCCAGACAGGCCTTCTTTCCCAGACAGGCCTTCTTCCCCAGACAGAGCTTCCACCGAGGTGGCCGTGAGTCGGTCACGCCAGGAGCTGTACGACCGCATCCACGCGTCGTCGAAGGACGAGGTCATCCTCCAGGAGATGATCCGGATGGGGTTCTGGGGGCGCGGCCGAGGCGTCGGCGACGACCCCGATCTCAACGCGCGGAGAGAAGAGATCGAGCGCCGCATCCGCGCGCTGACCACCGACACCTGGCGACTCGGCCAGACCGAGCGGATGCAGGCGGAGCTGCGAGCGCAGCGACTCGCTGCGGCGCGGGCGAGACGCGTCGAGACCCGCCAGCGGCGCGAGGCTGAGCAGAGGGCGCGCGCCGCAGCGTGGAAGGAACGCAAGGCTCGGGAGATCCTCTACCTGGGGCCGGAGCACTCAAACCAGCTCGGCGAGCGCGAGAGCGACGCGGCGCGATTGGCGGCGCTGGGACTGCCCGCGTTGAGCGACGCGGCGGCGCTCGCCGGCCTCCTCGGGATCGATCTGGGTGAGCTGCGCTGGCTGTGCTTCTCCCGCCGTGTCTCGGAGGTCCACCACTACCAGCGGTTCCGGATCGCCAAGAAGACCGGTGGAGAGCGCCTCATCTCCGCGCCGATGCCGCGCCTGAAGCTCGCGCAGCGGGCTGTGCTCGATCGCATCCTGGTTCATCTCCAGCCCCTCGCCGGCCCTCACGCCCACCCTCACGCCCACCCTCACGCCCACCCTCACGAGGCCGCGCACGGCTTCGTCCGGGGCCGCTCGATCGTCACCAACGCCACCCCACACGTCGGCGCTCAGATCGTCATCAACCTCGACCTGCGCGACTTCTTCCCCACTTTTGACTTCCCGCGGGTGCGTGGAGTCTTCCGCGCGCTGGGCTACTCCGCGGAGGTCACCACCCTGCTGGCGCTGCTGTGCACCGAGGCCGAGGTGCTGGAGGTGGAGGTGGACGGACGGAGCTGGTTCGTGCGCCAGGGCGTGCGGAGGCTGCCCCAGGGAGCACCCACCAGCCCCGCGCTCGCCAACCTGGCCTGCCGACGGCTGGACGCCCGCTTGACGGGGCTCGCCGCGCGGCTGAGCTTCACCTACACCCGGTACGCCGACGACCTCACGTTCTCCACCCGCGCGGCGGACGCAGCGGTGGGGACCCTGCTGAGGGCGGTCCACACCATCACGCGCGAAGAGGGGCTGGTCGTCCACGAGGGCAAGACCCGGGTGATGCGCCGAGGGACGCGCCAGGAGGTCACCGGATTGGTGGTCAACGATCGACTCGGGGTGAGTCGAGCCTTGATGCGACGATTTCGGGCGCTCCTGTTCCAGATCGAACGGGACGGCCCAGAGGGCAAGTACTGGGGTGACAGCGCCGACCTGTTCGCCGGGCTGCACGGTTTCGCAGCCTTCGTCTACATGGTCGATCCCGCGAAGGGAGCGTCGCTGCTGGCGCGGGTCCGCGCGCTCGCGCAAGCAGCGGGCGCCGCGCTGCCGTCACGGACTCCGCCGCGCGACGAGGCCGCAAGGTGGCGACAAGCACCCCAGAAGTCACCTCTTGAGAAGGGTCCGAGAAGGAAGGGCCGAGCGGGCAGGGCTGGCCGGGCAGGGCGAGCTGGCCGGCGCCGTAGAGCCGCCGAGCAGCCCGAAACCGAAGCCAGCTCCAGCTCAGCGATCGACTCGACGGCCCCATCCCGTCCCTCGGGCGAGCCCGAAGCCTCCCCCGAAGAGCGGCGCTGGTGGCGATTCTGGGAGCGTTGAAGCCTCCCGCTACATCTCGCGGCGGTTCTCCAGGGCGCGGGCCACGCTGGAGCGGTCGGCGTACTCCAGCTCGGTGCCCACGGAGATGCCATGGGCCAGCCGCGTGACGCGGACACCCAGCGGCTTGAGAAGCCCGGCGAGGTAGAGCGCCGTGGCGTCGCCCTCGACGTCAGGATCGGTGGCGATCAGCACCTCCTGCCCGGCAGGCTCGCGCATGCGACCCAGCAGCTCCTGGACGCGCAGATCCTGTGGGCCGATCCCTTCCAGCGGCGAGATGGCGCCGTGCAGAACATGAAACCGCCCCAGGAATTCCCCGCTGGCCTCGATGGCAGCGATGTCCTGCGGACGCTCCACGACGCAGATGAGCGAATCCGACCGCCGCGCGTCCGCGCAGCGACGGCAGGGATCGACCGGGCTGGGGTTGCAGCACCGGCTGCACGGCTGCATCGCACCCGGCAGGCGCTGGATGGCTGCGCCGATGTCTGCGGCGACGTCGTCGGGCTGGCGCAGCAGCCAGTACGCCAGACGCGCCGCGGAGCGCCGGCCGATGCCGGGAAAGCGAGAGAGCTGGGCGATGCAGGCGTCGAGCGGATCGGTACTCATGTGGGCTCCTCCAGGGCACGTCGCTGAACAAGCCGATGATTATCGACGTGTAGGTGCGAGCACAGTGGCTCGATGAGAGTGAAGTCGTATCTTGAGGCCGCTCCAGGGAAAGAAAGGTCCCATGATCGGCGCGTAGGCTCGGCCTGCGA
>CAYXGP010000192.1:0-16553 GCA_964464515.1 uncultured Enterobacterales bacterium | reverse complement strand
TTGACACCACAAGACCCGAAGAGCAGCTCGGACGCCAGCCAATAGAGGATCTGGGATACGCAGCGCTACGAACACATCCCACGATCGAGAGCGCACATGGGTCTCGAGCGTGTCGATGTCGTGGTAGGTCACGCCGTCGTAGACGCCGGGCTGCTCGCACCGTGTGAAGACCTCTACGTGGTGGCCTCGTGCGGCGAGCGCCCGGGCGACGAAGACCATGGCGCTCTCAGACCCGCCGAGGCATTGCTCCCACGGGGTGCGCCCGTGCATCGGCACGCTGCGGGTGGCGAACGCCACTGAGAGGGGGGAGAGCTTCACGCCGGAGTCAAATTCCATCACGGTGTATTCCCTTGTGTTTCCAGAGCGAATTGGCTGTCGTCGTAACGCGATGTCGCCGACAGAGGAAGAGCGCCCGCTGCCGAGAGCACCCCGCTCGACGAACCACGATCCGCGCTCCACGTGCGGAGCGCTTCAGAGTAGAGTGACCGGCGCTATCGTCCCCGTGTCCAGATCGCCCATGCGCTCCTCCACCCGCTCCTGCATCCGAGCGGCGAAATCCGGATACCGCTGCACCACCCGATCGACCGTCTTCTGATCGAGCGTATACATGCTGCAGTAGTCCACAGCCCGAACGTCGGCTGTCCGGGGCCGCGTCGTGAGCAGGGCGATCTCCCCGAAGTAGTCCCCCTCACCCAGGCGGCGAACCACCACTCCCCCGCTGATGACGTCGACGCTCCCCCCGTTGATGAAGAACATCGACTCGCCCTGGTCGCCCTCTCGGACGATGAGATCCCCCGGTCCGAACACGGCGGACTGCATGTTGAGCACCAGCTCGTGCAGGATGTCCGGCTCGCAGTCTTCGAACAGCGGCACCTTCGCGATGATCCGCCGGTTTATCTGCATGGCGACCTCGAGCCGCAGAGACTGCGGGAGGTCGGCGACGACCTTGCTCTGGTCGTAGCCGTGGTTCGTCTCCCACAAGAACTCGTGGTAGGTCCGGATGCGATCCTGCAGATCAGCGTTCAGCCCGTGGTGGCGCATGAACGCGTTGATCCGATCCATCTTGTCGAGGTAGGCGCTCCGCGAGGCGTCGATCTTGGACAGGATGGAGGCGATGTTGCCGATGACCGTGCCGTACATGGCGACGCCGATGACCATGACCCCCATCGTATACAGCATGTGTCCGGGGGCGGAGGTGCTCGGCGTGATGTCGCCGTAGCCGACCGTGGTGAGCGTCGTGACGCACCAATACAGCGCGACCAGGTATGTCTGGATGCGGTCTGTCTCGGCGCCCATCTGCAGATCGGGGTGCATGGCGATCCACCCGCACGCGATCCAATGCGCGATCAGGCCTGCCCAGAACATGAAGAACGCGAGCCGGAGGAGGCCGGGGCTGATCGACGTGTTCCGCTGGGCCTCCTGCATGATCCTGGCGAGCCGGAGGAGTCGGAGCATGCGCAGCAAGCGAAGCATCCTGACCAGGCGGGCGAGCTGCCCTGCGGGGAAGATCAAACCGAACGGGATCGCCGACAGCGCGTCCACCGCGAACCACGTCCGCAGGTAACGACGTGCGATCTCCTTGCGATCGGTGACGCGGCGACCGGCGGCGACGATCGCGGTGTTGAACTGAGCCAGGATGTCCACGCAGAACAGCGCGGTGACGGCGCCGTCGATGATGGCCTCGCCCGGGAACGTGTAGCGCAGCGCCAGTCGGGTGGGCAGCTCCACCGCCACGACCACCACGGCGAACAAGATGAGCGCGTCCCAGGCGCGCTTCAGCGGGTGTGTGGGATCGAGCAGCGGCATCGCGAGCGCACGTAACCAACGCTCACAGGACGAGTCGGACGCCCTCCAGCCCGCGGAATGCCTGGTAGACCTCGCGCAGCTCATCAGCGGAGAGCGCGGTCACACAGAGCCGAACCGAGCAGTAGCGCCCCCGGGATGAGGGGCGGGTCTCTGCGGCCTCCACCCGGCGACCGAGGGTCTCCTGGATGAGCGCGATGCAGCGGCCCTTGAAGTCCGCGTCAGCGACCCCCACCACCCGGAAAACGAACAGGGTGGGGAAGTCGAGCAGGTCCTCGAAACGTGCGCGTGGATCTCCCACACCCCCACCCTACCACGCCCTCTGGCGAGCCTCCCCACCGAGACCCCTCCTCAAGACGGACTACGGGGCATCATGCCCGTCGCTTCACCCGCGCGTAGGGTCTCCCCGCCGTGGGGACCGCTGGCCGCGGCGGCGGTCGCGGCGCTCGTGGTGGCGGCGGCCTCCTGGCCCGCGCCGATCGCTCCGAACCGTTGGATCATCGGCCCGTCCGGCAACGACTTCCACGGCATCGCGTGGACGCTCCACCACGTGGCGGGCCACCTGGCGGAAGGCCGGCTGCCCCCGCTGCACACCACCGCGCTGGGGTTTCCGGAGGGGGCCACGCTGCTGCCTGCAGATCTACCCGAGCTGACCCTCCTTGCGCCGCTCACCCTGCTCGCGGGTCCCACGGTGGCCTTCAACGCGCTGCAGCTCCTGCACCACGCGCTGGCGGCGGCGGCGGCCTGGTGGTGCGCCGGGGCGTGCGAGCTGGCCCCGGCCGGTCGAGCGCTCTGCGCGCTCGCGTTCGCCTTCGCGCCCGCGCTCACCGCCTGCACCTTCAACCAGAACCCCGACGTGACAGCCTGGTACTGGGTGCCGCTGGCGGCGGGGCTGGCGGCCCGGGCGCGTGGGCCACGGGGCGCGGCGGCTGCGGGCCTGTGCGCGGGCCTGGGGGCGGCCTGCAACCCCTACGGCGGCGTGATGGCGGCCCTCGCCAGCGGGGTGCTGCTCACGCGCCCCGCGCCCGACCGCGGCCGTCGGCTGCTCGCCTGGCTGGTGCCGTTGGCGCTGATCGGCGGCGCTGCGGCGCTGGCGGCCTGGTGGGCCGTCGGCGTCACCGACTCCGCGACCCCCCGAGGCGATCGCCATACGCAGTCGCACGGCGTCGCGGCGCTGCTCGATCTGGTGGACCCCCGCCGCGTCACCGGGCCGGTCACCCGTCTGCGCAGCGGTGAGATCGTCTCGCGGGTCTCCCACAGCGCGTACCTGGGCTGGAGCCTCCTCGTGTTGGGGCTGCCGATGCTGGTGCAGCGCCCGCGGTGGGGCGTCGTCGGCGGGATCGCGCTGTTGCTGGCGCTCGGTCCGGAGATCGCGCTCGACGAGGCCAGCGTCCTCGCGAGCCCCGTCGCGCTGCTGGAGCGCATGCCCGGGCTTCGTCAGCTCCACCTCTCCCATCGCTTCACCGCCCTCGTCGTGCTGGCGCTGGCGCTGGGTGCGGGGGCGCTGGCGAGCCGGCTGGGCCGGGCGGGGTGGCTCCTCCCAGCGCTGGTGGCCGTCGATCTCCTGGGTCCCGGCCAGGGCTGGGCGCACCTCGCCAGCCAGGAGGTGACCGACGACGACGGCTGCCGCGCGCTGCGGGATCGTCCTCCCGGGCCGGTGCTGGATCTGCCATCCGACGTCGACGAGCGCTGGCTGGGCGCGGCGACCTGCCACGGAAACCCCGTGGCGCAGACCCTCAACGGGCCGATGAGCGCGTCGGTCACGGCGGTCCTGGACGACCCGGACAGCGCCCCCGCCGGTCTGTCTGCGCTCGGCTTTCGCTACGTGGTCATCCACCGCTCGGCGCGGCGGGGCGATCTGCGCGCGATCCCGCGTCTGGAGCGGGCCACCCGCGGCTGCTCGGAGCGGGTCGGCGACGTGACGGTCATCGATCTGGACGCCTGCGGCCGTAACAGCGGCGGACCGCGACCGTAACAGCCGAAACACGGTTGACGAGGGCCGCTCACGGTGTCTCGACAATCTTGAGGAGGCAGGCGGCGAAGTCCGCGCAGGTCTCTTCCATCATGCACTCGCCCAGGGCCGCCTTCCGAAAGGGGTTGCGAGGACACTCACGCACCAGGCCGTACAGCTCACGCTGCACCCGGACGCGCGTCTCCTCCGTGCCGGAGATGGCAGCGGTAGCGGTGGTGACGGCCTCGGCGCACACGCCGGTCTTGCGCCCCAGGAACGCCGTGCAGAGGTCGGGCGACTGCCGGGGGTCCCATCCGTCGATCATCGAGACGGTGCAGATGGCGAAGGCCCCGCAGTCCTGAGCCCGCAGGCACGCCTCCACGCGGCTGCGGCGGGTGGGGAACAGCACGCACTGCTCGTATAGCGAGTACGGCGTGCTGATCTGGACACCCGCGACGGCGGCGGCGGAGGTGCCGCGGATGGCGTCGTCGCACTCGCCGGACGAGCGCCGGCCCCAGTCCTCGCAGATCGCCGCAGACGGCACCCTGGTGGGGGTGGCCGCCGAGAGCGCGCCGGAGTGAAGCGCGATCGGGAGCAGGAGGGTGGAGAGCATGGCGTGATCCTCCTATCGTTGTTTCCGAGCGACGTCCCCGCCGCGGGTGTCCCATCCGGATAAGGGCTCCCATGCGCCTCCTCTTCGTCGATGACGACCCCGAGCACGTCGAAGCAGTCAGCGACCTCCTGCGCGACGCGCTCGGCGCCGAGATCACAGTGGCCTCCACCGTCGACGCCGCGGTCGAGGCCGCCGCGAACACATCGTTCGACCTCGTGATCACCGACATCTTCATCCCCCTGTCGCACGGGTCAGCCCGCGCGCTCGGGCCCCGGGCGCGTCGCTACCGCGAGACGGTCCAGCACCTCGGGGGGCTGGTGCTGCTGGACGAGCTCGACCGGCTCGATCCGGCGCCTCGGGTGCTCGCGCACACTGCCTGCACCGACTTCGCGCTGATCGAGATCCTCGGGGAGCGGGTCGAGGGGCGGGTGCCCAAGCCCGCGCCGGTCGACGTGCTGCTCCGGGCGATCATGGAGGCGATGGGGCTGCGCGCCCCGCGCTTCTGAGGGCCAGCTCGGCTACCCGCCGGAGGCGGTGGTCCCACCCTCGACATCCACCGGATCCGGCGTGGCGATCACCCTGATCTCATCGGTGAGCTCCAGGCCCTCCGTGTCGGTCAGCGTCATCGAGATCAGCATCGGCTCGTACGACAGCAGCTCAGGCGGCGTATCGAGCTCGCCGTTCTCCAGCGCGCTCACGTCGAGGTACGCGTACATCCCGGGGTAGTAGCCCAGGCAGTCGTCCTCGCGGGCGAGCTGCACGGTGTAGCTGTTGTCCGCGACCGTCACCCCGCCGCTCTCCGTGGTGATCGTCACATGGAACGTGACGATGTCCGCGGTGTTGTTCGCGCGCCCGCTGGCGAGCATGTGCCAGCCCCCCTGCGGACCGTGAACCATCACCACGCCATCGTCTTCGGTGAGCGTCTCAAACGTGGCCGCCCCCGTGCCGATCTCGAGGGCTGGCTCTCCGCAGACGCCATGGGTGGTCGAGGTGCCGGACGCCGTGTCGCCCTTTGTGCCGGTGCAGGCCATCAGAAGCAGAAACGATCGCATGGGCGAGCTCAGCCAAACAGCCCGGGGGGCAGCGGCAGGCCTCCCAGCATCCCGGACATCTTCTGGGTGAGGATCTGCTGGGCCCGGCGGATGGCGTCGTTGGTCGCGGCGACGACGAGATCCTCCAGCATCTCGGTGTCCTCGGCCGCGGAAGGGTCGATCGACACGGAGACGATCTCGAGGCCGCCGTTCGCGACGACGCGCACCAGCCCGCCGCCCGCCTGTCCCTCGACCTCTTCGGCGGCGGCCTGCGCCTTCAGGGCGCCCATCTGTTGCTGCAGTCCCCCCAGCATCGCGCTGGGATCGAAGGGAAAGCTCATGTCTCCTCCATGCGGGGCTCCGCCCGCGTATTCAGTTGTAGCCGCGCGACCAGCGACCAGCGAGGGGGACGCCCTCAGTCCTGATCCAGCTCCGACTGCAGCGCGGAGAGCGCGCGCCGCCAGTCGCGATCCGTCAACGCTCGCTGCTCCTCGTCGTCGAACACGGACCCGCTGTGGACCATCGCCAGGCGGGTCTCCTTTCCGGCACGCGCGAGCTTCCAGGTGATCTGCGTGCCCGCGCTGGGCTGCGTCCCCACCCGGTCCCACGTGATCTCCAGATGTGACGTCGGACGCCACTTGTGGATCATCCCGCG
Organism: uncultured Enterobacterales bacterium; assembly: GCA_964464515.1. Taxonomy (GTDB): domain Bacteria; phylum Myxococcota_A; class UBA796; order UBA796; family UBA2385; genus CAYXGP01. Next base: position 10,500 of record CAYXGP010000192.1, on the reverse strand, counting down.
CTCCTCGATGTTCTCGTCATCGAAGTGGATGAGGATGTACCGCCCGCCCACCCGGGGCTCGACGCGGGCGTCGTCACACAACCAGCGCTGCAGGCCTTCGGTGGTGGTGAGCGCCCGCCAGACAGCTCGGGGGGGCGCGGCGATGAAGACCTGACGCCGAATGGCTGGCATCGTGGCTCCTTTTTCGGCAGCTATCGGGGGGGCCAATTGAGGGCGCAGGTATACCCGCTCGCGGGCCCGGCTGCCATGCCCACCTGCGGCGGTGAGCTGCGGCGGTGAGCTGCGGCGGCGGGCCACACCAGTGTAGGCTGGCCGCATGCGCGGTGTCCCCCTGCTCGTCGTGGCCTGCACGCCCACGATCCCGATCACGGATGGCGGTCCCGACACCACGCCGCGCGACGCGACCGCCGACACCGCGCCGATCGGCGGCGACACCAGCAGCGACACGACAGGCACATCGACGCTCACCGCGGGATCGCTGGCAGGGTCCGAAGCCGATGAGGGCTTCGGCAGCGCCGTCCTCTTCTGCGAGGACTCCCTCATCATCGGAGCTCCGCACAGAGCGATGGGGCGGGTCTACGGGGGGACCACGCGGCTCGCGGAGGGCGACGGGCGCATGGGAAGCGCGCTCGCCTGCGTCGGAGGGGTCCCGCTGTGGGGAGCGCCGTTGGCGCGAGGAGACGCGCCGGGCGTGGCGGATCCCAGCGGCACGCTCCTGGCGGGCGGCGACGGCGTCGGACATGCGCTGGTCGGCGGGGACGGCTGGCTCGCGGCGACAGCGGACGGCTGGGTGGACGCAGCGGGGAGCGGCGGGACCACCTCGAGCCGCCCCACAGCCGTCGCGCAGCGGGGCGAGCGGATCGCCGTGGGGATGGCCCGCGGAGAGGTCTTCCTGTCGCTCGACGGCGCGGAGCTCCCGCGCGCATCTCCTCAGGACGAGGCGGGCTTCGCGGTGGTGGCGTTCGAGGACGGCTGGGCGGTCGGCGCGCCAGGGGAGAACGCGGTCCTGCTGCTGGACGAGAGCGGCGCGGAGACAGCGCACATCGCGGGCGACGGGGGGCGGTTCGGGGCGGCGCTCGCGGCGGCCGACGTGGACGGCGACGGACGAGAAGAGCTGCTGATCGGCGCCCCCATGGCCGGCGGAGCGGCGGAGGGCGCGGCCTTCCTGTACGGCGGCGGCGCGCTCATCGCGTCGTGGCAGGGAGAAGCCACCGGCGAGCAGCTCGGCTTCAGCGTGGCGATCACGCGCGGGTGGGTGGCGCTGGGGGCCCCGGGCGGACCGGGGACACCGGGTCGCGTCCAGTCCCTCGAGATCGAGGACCTGGAGATGCAGCAGCTCACAGAAGACGCCGGATTATAATGTCCTCCCCACGCGCCCCGGTGTCCGTCATGCGTCCGCACTTCCTCCTCATCCTGCTGGTCGCCTGCAACAACAAGAGCGAGCACCAGATCGTCGAGCAGTCGAACGTCGCGCCCACCGCCCCCGAGATCTCGATCACGCCCAGCGCGCCGACCACCATCGACAGCCTGAGCGCGAACATCTCGGTAGAGGCCTCCGACACCGACGGAGACGCCCTCACCTACAGCTTCCTGTGGTACCGCGACGGCACCGAGTTCGGCTCCGACGCCAGCGTCGACGCAGCGGCGACCAGCAAGAACGAGACGTGGAGCGTCGCGGTCACCGCCAGCGACGGCACCGACTCGGGCACCCCCGGCACGGCGCAGGTGGTCATCGCCAACACGCCGCCGGAGCTGCTCGCGGCGTCCATCGAGCCCTCGGAGCCCACCGTCGGCGAAGACCTGACGCTCTCGCTGACGTCCGCGGACGAAGACGGCGACGCCGTGAGCTACCGCATCACCTGGACCGTCGATGGGGTCGAGCTGGGCGAATACGAAGACCTGACCGACATCCCGTCGTCTGCGACCGCCAGCGGCGACAAGTGGGCGGCGACGATCACCCCAGACGACGGCGAGGAGCGCGGCACCGCGTTGATGGTCTCCACGAAGATCGACAACACGCTCCCCACGGTCGACGCGGTCACCATCACGCCGAGCACCCCTGCGGCAGACGACATCCTGACAGCGGAGGTCACGGGAGCCATCGACGGCGACGGCGACGCCGTCAGCCTCGCCTACGGGTGGCTGGTGAACGGCGGGGTCGCCCACGAAGAGACCACCACAGCCACCACCGCGACCCTCGAGACGGAGCTGGCCCGCGGCTGGACGGTGCAGGTGCGCGTCACCCCCGCCGATCCCTGGGCCGAGGGTGACCCGGTGCTGAGCGACGAGGTGATCGTCGGAAACAGCCCGCCGACCGTCGACAGCGCCGAGCTGACGCCCGATCCCCCGACGGTCGGCTCCGGGGTGTCGGTCAGCGCCAGCACGTCCGACATCGACCGAGACGCGGTCACCCTGGAGATCGAGTGGTCGGTGAACGGCAGCGTGTCTTCAGAGACCGGCGCCACCCTGTCTTCGGGCTTCGTCCGCGACGACGAGATCTTCGCGGTCGTCACGCCCACCGACGGCATCGACCAGGGCGCCCCCGTGACCACCGACACGGTGACCGTCGCCAACACAGCGCCGTCCGCCTCCAGCGTGGTGATCCAACCCAGCGCGCCGCTCAACAGCGACGCTCTCAGCGCAGTCGTCAGCGGCTGGAGCGACGCCGACGGCGATCCCGAGGGGTACACCTACCAGTGGCTGCTCGCCGGCGCGGCCATCACCGGAGCGACCGACGCCACGCTCGGCGCCGCGACGACCGGCATCGACGATGTCATCTCGGTGGAGGTCACCCCGACCGACGGCATCGACGACGGCGCCACGCTCACCTCGGCGACCGTCACGATCACCAACTCACCGCCCGTGGCAGACGCGGATGTGTTGGACTCTGCCTCGGTCGCGCAATGCGACGAGGTGATCCTCGACGCCAGCGGATCGTCCGACGCAGACGGCGACACCCTGGCCTTCAGCTGGTCGATCACCGCCCAACCCGCAGACTCTGCGCTCACAAACTCCGACATCGACGCGCAGACCGACGAGCAACCCACGGTCGTCCCCGACGCGGTGGGCACCTTCACGTTCGAGGTCGGCGTGACCGACGGCGCGGAGTTCGACAGCGACTCCGTCGACATCGAGGTCGCGATCCGCACCGACAACAACGATCCTGAGGCCGACGCCGGCAGCGACCAGAGCAACTCCGGGTACGCCACCTGCACAGAGAGCAGCTCCTACGGCTGGACCTGCGACAGCTGCACCGGCGGGACCTTCGTGCTGGACGCCAGCGCCTCCACCGACATCGACGGGGATCCCCTCACCTACCTGTGGAGCACCTCCAGCACCTACGCGACGATCGCAGACGCCACGGCGGAGATCACCACGATCGACCTCGCAGGCCTGCCCACCGACTACGGAGAGGCCATCCAGACGGTCGCCAACGTGCTGGTGCGCGCCGAGGACTGCGCGGGCGGGTTCGATGAGGCGTACATCACGCTCACCTTCATCTGCGAGGGGATCTGACTGTCGGGCCTGTCGGGCAGGGTCCTTCGGGCAGGGTCACCTGGCTGTGGGCGTCGCTCGTCTCGCTCGGCCTGACGACCCCCTGGCGGTACGCCGCTCATGGCCCCCTGGGCAGCCCCGACGGCGACGGAGCCGGTCACCTGTGGACCCTGTGGTGGTTCAGGGCCGCCCCGGAGCTGGCCGCCGGCACAACCCTGATCGGCTGGCCGGAGGGGATCTCGTTCCTGCCGATGGCGCCGCTCCACGGGCTTCTGGCGCGCTGGACCGCGCTGCCCCCCGGTCCGCTCTCGGAGGGGCTCGTGTGGGCCAACCTGATGCTCCTCGGCGTCGCCGGGGCGCGCTGGGGACGCGGCCTGGGCGGGGGAGCGGTCGGTGGGCTGGTGTGCGGGACCCTCCTGCAGACCGCCTCGGTCACGGCAGCGTTCGTGCACATCGGCGCGGGGGAGCTGCTCCACATGTGGTGGATCCCCCTCGGCCTGTCGCTGGCGCTCGAGCCCCGGGGCCCGCTCCCCCTGGCAGCAGTCCTCGTGGGCGCGGCGCTGACCAGCTTCTACGCCGGGTTCATGCTGGCGCTGGGCGTCGGCCTCCTCGCCCTGCTCGGGCGCTGGCACCTCGGGGTCCCGCTGGCGCTGGCCGGCGGCGCGCTGGCGGCGATCCTGGCGCTGGTTTCTCCGCCGCTGCCGATCGCGGAGGTCACCGACGGCGTGTTCGATCCGGTCCGCGCGCGGCTGGATCCCGCCTCGCTGGTGTGGCCCGGCCCCCGCGCGTCGAGCTGGCACGAGCAGGCCTACGGCGGCGGACAATTCATCGGGGCGCTGGCGCTCGTCCTCGCGGGGCTCGGCGTCGCGCGGGCGCCGCGGCAGGCCCGCGAGCCGGCGGCGTTAGCGGGGCTGGCGATCCTCCTGGCGCTGGGCAGCGGCCTGTCCATCGCCGGACGCGATCCGGGTCTCCCGCTGCCCATGGCGCCGCTGAACGCGCTCCTGGCGAGGCTGGTCGCTCCGGTACACTTTCCGGTGCGGCTGATGGCGCTGGCCTGCGTCGCGCTGGCCGGCCTGGCCGTCGTGGGACTGGCGCGGGCCCCGCAGCGGCGGCGAACCCTCGTCCTGGCGCTCGCGGCGCTCAGCGTCGCGGAGGTCGGCCTGCGCCAGCGCGCGGACTGGCCCTGGCAGCGACAAGGGGTCACAGGCTTCGCGGAGCTGGAGCCCCTGCAGAGCGCGGACGGCGCGGCGCTCGACCTGCTCACCGCGGTGCTCCGCAGGCCCCGCGATCGCCGCGCGGCGCTGCTGTCCCAGATGCGCCACGGCCGCCCCACGCAGGCGGTCGCCCTGGAGCGCCTGGAGGCGATCTGGCCGCAGGGACAGGCGGCGGTCCGCAGCACCCGCCTCGTCGCACACCTGGCGGCGCTGGCCCGAGGGGCCTCCCCCCCGGAGGCGGACTACCGAGCGTCGCTCTCGCTCTTGCGGGGCACGGGCTTCCGCTGGGCTGTCGCCACCGCGCCACTCAGCGGGCTGCCCGACGGATGGGCAGCGCGGCTGCGGAAGGTCTGCGGGGCGCCCCACATCTCCGGAGGCGACGCGACGGTGTGGGCGCTGCCTGCCGTCGCTGCGACTCCCGACGAGCGCGCGACGTGGGCGGCCGAGCACGCAGCGCGGCTGGCGCGATGATCGCCCTCGTTCCGCTGGCCCCCGCCTTGCTGGCCGTGGCGCTGTCGGGCTGCGGCGCGGGCGAGATCTCAGACTGCGCGGACGCGGAGTGCCGTCGGGCGCACCTGCTCGCGGCGTGGGACGGCCAGCCCGAGAGCGTCGCGACCGATCTGGCACAGATCACCGAGCCGGTGGAGCGCGTCGCGGTGATCACGGCGCTGGTGGAGGCGCGCCCTGAGGAGGCCCGCGCGCTGTGCGGCGCGCTGCCCCGCGGAGACGACGCCCGCCGCCGCTGCGAGCGGATGACCACGCGCCCCCACCTGTGGCAGGCCCGAGCGCCCGCCGCCGCGGACACCTCCCCGTGGGCGTCGATCGCGCCCCTGGAGCGCGTGTGCACCCACGCGGTCGATCGCCCGGTCTGCCTGGCGGCGGTCGCCGCGCGCGCCGCGACCAGAGGCGACAGCCGCAAGGCCGCGGCGGCCTGCAACGCCGAGCAGACCGACGTGTGGCGCTGGGAGTGCTTCTTCCGTGCCGCAGAGGCCCGCGCCGCCCCCCCGCGCATGAGCGCCTACGCGGAGGGCGCGGAGCTGTGCCGCGCCGCTGGCCCCTTCGAGGACAACTGCCAGCGCCACCTGGTCCATCGCGCGACGATCTACGCGCCCCCCGCCACGGTGGACGCCCCGGACGCGTGGCTGCTTCAGCTCGACATCGCCGCGAACATCGAGCGGTACTGGGCAGGACGAGATCCGGAGACCGGCGCGGGCCTCGTGGGGCAGCTGTGGTCGGAGGCGCTGGAGGTCTCCTACCAGCGCGCCGACCGGGTGGTGGGCAACCCGCTGCTGCCGCTCCCTCCCTCCGCGCTCCCGCACGCGCGCGCTGCGGCGGCCTGGAGGCTCCTCGTCCTGGAGGCGTTGAGCGAAGAGGGTCCTGAGAATGTGCCGACCCTGGCGGCCCTGGTGGATCGCCTGGAGGCGGCGCTGGCCACGCGCGTTCGCGGTCCGCCGTCGTTCGCGCCCGGCCCCGAGCCCGCCTCGGTGCGCGATCTGTGGGTCGACGACCCCGGCGTGCCCTCCGTGATCTACCGGGGGACCTCCCGCCGCGTCGTCGCCGAGGAGCCCCGCGCAGACCTGGCGATCTGCGTGCTGGAGGCCGCAGCGCGCGCCGCTCCCCCGCGCCGCGCGCTGCTCGCCGAGGGCGCAGGCCACCCCCAGGCGCTGGTGCGGGCGACGGCCGAGCGCCTCCTCGGCCTCGTGGTACCGTGCGCCGGATGCGCGCCCTGCCCGTGATCGCTGTCCTGGCCTGTACCCCCGACGCCCCCGCGCCGGAGGGAGGGCACCCGCCACCCGGCGCGCAGCCCCTCCAGCCCATCGTGGGCCGCACGAAGGTGCTCGGCTTCACCTCCCCGGACGCGCAGACCTGGACCCCCGCTCCCGCGCCCATCGCCGAGCAGTTCGTGAGCCTTGGGCTGTGGGCGAAGGGCGACGAGCTGTGGGTGAGCGGCCTGGACATGGCCGGCATGAAGTCCGCGTGGGATCGCGGCCCGTGGGACCGCTTGCTGGGCCGGAAGATCCGCGGCCTGGTCTACCGCGACGGCGGGTGGGAGGAGACGAGCTGGCGCATCCGAGACGGCGACACCCCCGAGTTCATCGACCCCCAGTGGCACGACGGCGCGCTGTGGTACATCGCCCGGGAGGGGGGCTTCGGCGACCCGGTCTCGGCAGGCCGAAGGAACCGCGTGCGCAGCAGCGACGGACCCACCGACCACTACGAGGCGGTGGGCGTTGCCGACCCCAGCCCGGTGACGTTCCACGGGGAGCGGTATGTGTTCGTCACCGAGCACCCCGGCCGAATCGTCCAGCTCGGCGGAGATCCGCTGCAGACGATCCAGCACTGGCCCGGCTACTCGGTGCCCTTCGCGACGGTGGTGGGCGATGAGCTGTGGCTGCTGGCGCAGGGCAACGTGAACGGACGGCGCCAGCCCGTCGTCCGCCGCAGCGTCGACGGCCGCCGCTTCTCTTCGTGGACGCCGATGCTGCCATGGGACGCCGTCCGCAATTGCACGAGCCCCGTGATGGGTCCCGCAGAGGTCGGCTGGGTGCTCCTGTGCGTCGACGAGGGTTGATCCCCGCGCTGGGGCGCCTCCTGCTGACGGTCGGTCCTCCGCTGGCCTGGGCCGTCGCGATGGCGCAGAAGGGCCGCCACCCCTCCGGGGACGGACCGCACCTGCTGGGGACCGCGGCGCGCCTGGCGCACCAGCTCCGAGACGGAGAGTGGAGCACGTTCGCCGACTGCTTCATCTCGCTGCTGGGCCCCCACCCTCCGGGCGCGTATGTGCTCGCGACGCTGGCGGATCTGCTGACAGGCAGCGCAGAGAGCGCGCACCTGCTGGCCGGCGCGGCGACGCTAGCGCTGTGTATCGACGGGATCCTGCGCCTCGGAGGAGGATGGGTCGGCGTGATCTTTCTGTTCTCCTCGGGGCTCATCTGGCTGCAGGCCGAGAGCTACGGCGTCGATCTGTTGGCGGCGGCATGCGTGATTCAAGCGGTGAGTCATCTCGCCCGGAGCGATGCCCTGCGCCATCACGGACACGCGCTGGCCTGGGGCGCGTGGATGGGCGCCGGGTTCATGACCAAGTATACCGCGCCGATTTTTCTATTCGGCCCCTGCCTGCTGGCAGGCGTCCTGGTGCTGCACCGGCGCCGCTTCGGCGCGCTCGCGGGCGCGTTCTGCGCGTTCCTGGCGGTGGCGGGTCCGTGGTACCTGACCCGGCTGGAGCGCCTGAAGGGCTACATCGGGGCCGGCGGGGACAGCTCCAACACACTGCTCACCAACAAGGCGCTGATGAAGGGACCGTGGTGGGCGTGGGACAACGCGAGCTGGTACCCCGCAACGCTGCTGGACGGGTTCGGCTGGCCCGGCGTGATCGCGCTGCTGGCAGGTGTCCTGGCGTGGCCGAGGCGGCGCGAAACGAACTGGATGTGTTGGGCGTTCCCGGCGCTGGCCGCCGGCCTCGGGGGGCTGGCGCTCGCCATGCAGATTCAGCGCCAGGACCGCTACCTGGTACCCGCCGTGGTGCTGCTGTGCGCGCTCGGGGGCTCGGGGATCACGCGCTGGCTGTCCGCGCCCGTCGCGTCGATCGGCGCCTACGGCGCAGCCGCGGTGTTCTGGCTCACGATGTCCGCGCCAGCCACGCGCAGCTATGCACATGCATGGAGCGGCGCTGGGGCCGACTGGCCCTGGGTCCACGAGGCGTACAAGCCCACGTCGCTGGACCCCGACCGATTCGACGTCGACCGCCTGCTGGACAGGGTCCGGCTGTACCAGGGCGACGCCGGCACGGTGGGGTTCCTGCTGGACGAGCGCGGCGGCGCTCCTGGCTACGGGTTGATCCTGGTGCGGGTCGGCAAGCTCGGGCTGCGATGGCACATCGCCACGGTGGTGCTGTTCGAGGGGCGGTGGGGGACGAAAGCCTCGACGTTCGTGGGTCCCTTTACGATGGGGAGCTGGCCGAGTCGGCGGTACTCGACGCTGCTCACGATTTTCAAGCCGGGCGACGAGGCAAGGGAGGCCTGGCTGGGGGAGCAGGCGCTGACACTGCGGGAGACGATGGCGCTGCCGGGGGGGCGGGAGGGGCGGATCTATACGAGGTGATGGGTCTGTGGGCGTGAGCGCCGACAGCGCCAGTGGTCGCCGTCGGCCTGGTCGATCTCGACACCAACAGATTCGCCGACCTGATCGTCGGCGCGCCCCGGCAGGCGAACGCCGGTGCGGTCATCATCCCATGGGGCGCCGGATTATGGTGCCCGTCAATCCTACTTCTTCTACACCACGCACACATCCTATGAGAGAGGACCCGCCCATGCACCGAACCTATACCGGCACGTTTCTACTCCTCTTCAGCTGTGTGAGCGCACCCGCTGGCGAGGGTGACACCGCAACAGACGCGGAGCTAACGACGCTGGACGCTCGCTTGGACGAAGCCGAGGCAGACAACGCTGCTCTCGAGCAAAGTGGTGGCTCTACGCCGACCTCCACCGGTCTCTCCGGCGAGGTCTCACAGAACGCGACCAGCATCGCCAAGAACGAGACAGACATCGACGCAAACACCGCCTCAATAGACTCCAACTCCACCGCGATCGACGCCAACACCACCTCGATCGGCGCCAATACGACATCGATTGAAGCCAACACGTCGGCGATCGGCGCCAACGCCAAGGCCGTCACCTCCAACGCAGGCGCCACCTCGGACAACAGCGACGACATCCATTCGAACGCCGACGCCATCACGGATAACGGGGGCGACATCAAGACGAACCAGTCGGATATCACCACCAACGCCGAGGGTATCACCACCAACGCCGGTGCAATCACCATAAATCAGTCAGACATCAGCGCCAATGCCGCGTCCATCACAACGAACGTCAAGGAGATCGCCCGGAACGCCAGCAGCATCGCCGAGAACGTGACCGACATCGCCGAGAACGCAACCGCCATCGCCCAGAACGTGCTCGCCATTACGACCAACAGCGGCGACATCGACACCAACACTACGGCGATCGCAGCGAATATCACCGCCATCGCGTTGAACGCCGCAAACATCGCGTCGAATCTGACCGCGATCGAGACCAACGCCGCCGACATCGAGCAGAACGCCACCGACATCGCGACCAACCGCGGCAATGTGGACACCAATGCAGACGATATCGCCGATAACCAGGACGACATCGACGCCATCCTTGGTCGCTTGGATGACATCGAGAGCGAGCAGGACGGACTCTCCACTCTGGCAGCGTACATCGACGACGGCGTGCTCGTGCTTGAAGACGATGCCAGCGGGAACCCGACCCTTCGATTGGTAGGCGCAAACCTCTATGTGCAGAGCGGAAGCGGAGCGACGGACGGTGCTGTCAACGGACTCGGAAACCTCATCGTCGGCTACGATGAGGACTCTGGGAGCGACACCAAGACAGGATCGCACAATCTGGTTGTCGGATCGGAACACACATACGCCAGCTTCGGTGGATTCGTCGCCGGGCACAACAACTACATTGAGGAGAACTACGCCAGCGTGACGGGTGGAAGCACGAACAAGGCTCAGGGTGAGTACTCCAGCGTGACGGGTGGTTGGTACAATGAAGCCAGTGGGCAAGGAGCCTCCATCAGCGGTGGGACCCAGAATCTGGCGGACGGTGACTTTTCCCTGGTGACGGGAGGGTGGAAGAATCAGGCAAACCACACGGACTCGGTGGTCTCGGGGGGCTACGACAACAAGACGGACAACCTCGAGGATGGCCTTGACCATCGTTCCGCCCATGATGGTCACGAAGCCCGCCTCATCGCG
>CAYXGP010000191.1:13386-16570 GCA_964464515.1 uncultured Enterobacterales bacterium | reverse complement strand
GTGGGGGGGGGGGGCCGGTGCGACGCTGGGGCGTACAGTCGCGCAGATTCAAGCTCAACTTGAACCCGCGCGACTGTATCAACCATTCACGCTCGTGTGATTCGACATGAAGATGTGGAATTCAGCCAGGCCTTTGGAATTTTCAAGGAACACTCCAGCGATTACCCGGAAGGCAACCTCAGTCTTCAGGAGGCCGATGTGTATGCCATCGTAGCGGGACCGATTCCAAATACTACTGATACACTCTGGGTTGCGGTGGCGCCGACGGGGGAGATGATCGGTTTCGCAGAGTAATCCGCCCATCAAACCTCCAACAGCCGCACAACCTCCCCAAACGAAAAACCGGTGTCGGCGAGCCCGCCCGGGACGACCACCCACAGCGTCGCGATCCGCGGCGCCGCTTCCGGGAAGCTGCCATACCCGTCCGTGAGGTAGACACAGACCCCCTCGGTCTCCCCCGAGATGGCCGCGAAGAACGGCCGAAAGTCGGTCCCCCCGCCGCCCACCGGGGACGCCAGCGCGCCGGACCGCAGCAGCGGGTGGGGCCCGTCCAGCGCGGCGTCGGCGTAGTACAGCCGCCCGTCGAGGTGCGGATAGGCCCGCGCGATCCCCCGGACCTCCCCCAGGAAGGCCGACAGCTCTTGTGGGCCGATCGACCCGCTGGTGTCCACCGCCACATGCACAGCCAGCCGATCGCCGGTGAGCTCTTCCAGGTACAGCCCCCGCCACAGGTGCCGCCGATCGAAGCCGGAGAAGTCGGACGGGTGCCGCACGAGAAATCGCCACAGCCGCGTCCGCCAGTTCAGCTTTGGAGACGTGGCCTCGTCCACCAGTCGAGCGATGCCGGCGGGAAGATCCCCGTGGCTTCGCGCCAGCGCGGCGGCCTGACGGAGCGCCTGCTTCCAGTGCGCGGCGGTCTCCGCCAACCGACCGACGCCGCCAGACGCGGGCAACAGGCAGCCACACGACGGGCACGCGCGGTCCTCCAGAAGCGCGTAGATCTCCTCGACGGAGCGGTCCGCGAGCTTCGGATCGCGCACAGCCCCGGGCGCAAGCGGCAGACCCTGCGACTCCACGATCCCGTTCACCACCACGTCCGCCGCCACGTTCCACCGCACCGGCTCGCGCGCGCCGCGGCGGGATGGATGCAGCAGCGCGGCATGCAGCACCTCGTGGAGCAGCACCCCCTCGCGCTGGCTGCGATCCAGGGCCCCCAGCCAGTCGGGGTTGTAGAAGACGTCGCGACCGTCGGTCGCGGCCGTGGGGATGTCCTCCCGAGGGACGAACCGGGCGAACAGACAGAGCGCCGAGAAGAACGGCGCCCGCGCACGGAGCCGCAGGAGCGCCGCGCTGATCTGCGCGCTGATCTCTCGGTCAGTCACCGGACAGCATGCGGTTGTAGTCCCGCAGGAAGCGCCGGATGTCGGGCTCGGCGCGCAGACACGCAACCAGGCGATCCATGTGCGCCCGCGCCCGCCAGTGCTGCGCGAGGTGGCTCACCATGAGCTGCACCCACTCCTCGCCGGCCCGCCCCACCAGCCAGCGGAACGCCGCCAGCGCCTGATCGGTGGTCTTCGCGCGAGCCGCCAGCCCCACGGTGAGCGCGTACCGCCGCGAGGGCTCCTTCGGGAAGCGCACACCTCGCCCCTCTCCCGCCAGGATCGGCTCCAGTCGCACGAGGTCCTGGTAGAGCCGAACGAAGGCGTCCAGCTCGGCGGCGGCGGCCTCTCCCACCGCCGGCGCAACGTCCAGATCGAGGGCATGCAGGCGGCTCGCCATCTCCCAGGTGCGCGGCGAGGGCCAGGCCGGGTGCCCCGGATCGAGGCGGTGCAGCAGATCGGGCCGGAACGCCAGGAAGGCGACGATCCGCTCGTGCAGGCCGGCGGCGATGGCGTAGTCCCGGAAGCTCTCCTGGTCCGGCTGCACCTGCAGGTGCAGGAAGCGGTTGCCCAGGGGAGCGGGCATCTCGAACACGGCCGCGCGATCCTCGGCGCGGTTGCCGGCGGCCCAGATGAACCAGCCCTCCGGCACGCGGTAGCTGCCCACCCGCCGATCGAGGATGAGCTGCTGCGCGATGCCCTGGATGGCCGGCGGGCAGAGGTTCAGCTCGTCGAGGAACAGCACGCCGCGACCCTCACGCGGCAGGAACTCCGGCGGGTACCAGTAGGCCAGGCCGTCACGCGGCACCGGCAGTCCGCGCAGATCGGTGGGGGCGAGCTGGCTCAGGCGGAGATCGACCAGCCCCATGTCGCGCTCGCGGGCCACCCGGGCCACCACGCTGGACTTGCCCACGCCCGGCGCCCCCCAGATCATCACGCTCAGCCGAACCGCTCCGTCGATCAGCGCACCCAGGGTGTGGCCCAGCTCGGCGGGAGTCATCGCGCCTCCAGCAGCGCCCACGCGGCAGCGCGGGCCTCAGGATCGGGGCAACGGGTGAGCCGCTCTGCGGCCCGCAGCGGCAGGGCGGGGTTCTGGGCCACCAAACGGACGACCCGCTGCTCCGGATCCTGCGCCAGGATTTCGAGGAGCTCTGTGGGGGCCTGGGGATTGCTCGCCAGCGCTGCGCGAACCTGGACGTTGGCGGAGCGGGAGAGCCGGCGGGCCTGCGCCGGCGACAGGTGAGGCGCGCGCGCCAGGTGCCGCTGGTCACCCGGACGATCGCGGGTCTCCAGGGCGTCGCGCAGCTCAGCGGGGAGCGCGGGGTTCTCCACCAGCGCCTCCCAGCAGCGCTCACGGCTCGCGAGTTCCTCCAGCACGCAGTGCGGCGTGCGCGGATTCCTGGCCAGCGCGACTTCATCCCAGCGACGCATCTTCGGATCCTGCGCCAGCCGACCGAGCTGCTCAGGGGTGGCCGCCGGGCTGGACATCACCAGGCGGCGGCGCTCCCACCTGGGATGGACCAGCAGGATCTCCAGCCACTCCTCGGGCACCCCTGGAAGGGCCAACAGGCGCCCGAGCGCATGCGTCGACGCCCGGCTCAGCACCCCCGGGTCCTCCAGGGTGAGCAGCGGAAGGACCGGGTTCTCCAGCACCGCCTCAGGCACCACCGAGGCCAGGTGAAACAGCTCGTTCGGGGGAGTGTTGGGATCCCGGGCCCGGGCCATGGCTCCGGTCATCACTCCGGTCAACGCCATCGAACCAGCTCCAGGAACGCGCGGCTGCGGGCATACACCTGATCTCCTAC
>CAYXGP010000191.1:11876-13286 GCA_964464515.1 uncultured Enterobacterales bacterium | reverse complement strand
CTCACGAAGACGGGCCTCACGAAGACGGGCCTCACGAAGACGGGCCTCACGAAGACGGGCCTCACGAAGATGGGCGAGGTCAACGCCATCGGGTTCATGAAGCACGGCCAGGTTCTCGCGGAGCTGCCCCAGGGTGCGGGGGGCGGAGATCACTGCGCGCATGCCGGGCTGCGCAAGGCTGTAGCGGTAGGCGTCCGGCGCGGTCACCCGCCGACCGCCGATCGCGTGATCAGGGGAGAGCATCCGGCCGTAGCACAGCGCGCTGAAGCCGAGTACCCCGACGCCGCGGGCCTCTGCGACGGGGAGGACCTGCGCCTCGGCCCCCCGGTGGGCCGCGCTGTGCCGCACCATGATCAGCTCCCAGCCAGCGCCCATCGCGGCCAGGGCGATCTGGCGATGGTGGGTGGAGATTCCAAAGTGGGCGATCTCCCCGCGCTCGCGAGCGCGCAGTAGAACCTCGGCGACGTCGTCGCTCAGCCGCTCGCTCGATCTCACCCAGAAGACCAGGAACGCCAGCAGCCGCTCATGGCGCGTCAACCGAAGGGCCTGCTCCAGATCCCGTCTCACCGCGCGCGGGCGGGCCGCGAACGTGCCCGAGATGACGCACGCTCCCCGCGGTCGCTGCTGCAGGAAGGCGGTGAGCACCGCGTAATCCGGCTCCCAGAACAGCGCGTTGCAGCCGGCGTCCAGGGCCTCGGCGTAGCCCCTAGCGGGGAGCTGGTGGCGGCCCGAGATCACCAGCGGTGAGATGGGCTCCCCTCCAGGGACCAGCGCCCGGGGGAGGGCCGGCTCCCGCGCCCTGGCGCGCAGATCCTCGCCGGCGAGGAAGCGCTGCACCCCCCGCGCACCGCGACGCCGCGCGCCGCGCGAGAAGAACGGCGCGCCGTGGGACTGGCGGCCGGGGCGGGGACCGGAGACGTCGAGCGCGGCGCGGCGCGGCGGCGGCAGGCGCTCCAGGATGGTCCAGGCCCAGGCGACGGTGAACGGCCGGCGGGGCTCGGCGAGGAGCACCCGCAGCGAGCGGTCGAGGGCGGGTGTTCCCCAGGCGAGCCACGCCTCGGCAGCCCGCCGCCGGATGTCCTCCAGCGTGTCCGCAAGGGGGTAGCCATCCTGGAGCTCCAGCAAGGCCGGCAGGTGCTCCAGCGACGCCCGCCAGTCGGCCTCGGAGAGGTGCCGGAGGCGCTCTCGGAGCACCGCCGGATCGGGGTCCCACCAGGGGGCGCTCCGCACGGGAGGCTCTGGCCGCGGCTTGGGCGACGGCGGAGGCTCGCCCAGAAGCACCCTCAAGAAGCCCAGCGCGCCCTCCGCCGCCAGACCGCCCGGCACCCGTCGACGCAGCTCTGCCAGCGCCGCCGGGCGGGGGCCGCCGCCGCGCCGCCCCCCCCCCGCCCCCCCACCCCCACCCCCCCC
>CAYXGP010000191.1:0-11866 GCA_964464515.1 uncultured Enterobacterales bacterium | reverse complement strand
GCCGCCGCAAGACCGCCGGGCACCCGTCTCCGCTGCTCTGCCTGCGCGGGGGGGGCGGCCGGTATCCCGGCAGCCGACCGCGCGATGGCGTTCAGGCGCACGCGCCAGATCGGATCGTTGAACGCCGCCCCGATCTCCCAGCGGTGGGGCGGCCCCGCGGCGTCCAGGGCCTCCAGCGCGCGATGGCGGACGAGGGGCGCCGGGT
Organism: uncultured Enterobacterales bacterium; assembly: GCA_964464515.1. Classification (GTDB taxonomy): domain Bacteria; phylum Myxococcota_A; class UBA796; order UBA796; family UBA2385; genus CAYXGP01. Next base: position 11,661 of record CAYXGP010000191.1, on the reverse strand, counting down.
CGGTCCGAAGGACCCCGGCGAAGATCGGCAGATCCGCGGGGTCGCCGCGCCGCACGAGCGCCTGCAGGGCCTCCAGGCGCACCGGACCGTCCGGGTGGTCGAGGGCCTGAAGCAGCGCAGGGCGAGCGCCGCTGAGTGTGCCGAGCGCGCTGACCGCCTCCACCGCTGCGACCTGCCGGGGAGGCAGTCCGAGGGCCGAGAGCACCAGGGGATCGGGGCCGACAGAGGACACCTCAGCTCATAACGAGCGCACCAGGCGACACCCCTGGAAGAAGCTGCGGTTGGAGGGCGCTCCCCCATAGCGGGTTGCGCAACGCGAGAAGCGTTCCTCCAGTCCCCAGGTCCCGCCCCGATACGAGCGCCGCGGGCTGTCTTCGGTGTCCTCCAACCGGACACACACCCGCTCCCCGTCCAGCGGCAGACCGCCCGCCGGATCGAAGCGCTCGACGCACCAGTCGCGGGTGTTACCAGCCAACCCCCGGATCCCGTAGGGGCTCTCATCCACCTGGTAGCTCTCCACAGCCACCGGCTGCGGATGCCCGACCCAGCTCTCCCGCATGTGGCACCAGGACGGGTCCAGCATGTCCCCCCATGGAAACGCCCGACCGTCTGTGCCCCGCGCAGACTTCTCCCACTCCAGCTCGGCGGGCAGCCGCCACGACAGCCCGTCGCGCTCCGCTGCCCATTCCGCATAGGCGCGCGCGCCCCACCAGGTCACCAACAACACCGGCCACTCGGGCTCCCAGGTGTCCCCCTGCGGATCCGGACGCAGAAAGAAGCGACCGCGCGCATCTCGCCCGTAGATCATCGCGCCGTTCTCGCCGACGATTCCGCTGCGCCCACGCGGCATGTACCGCCCCGCCTCCTCCTCGCGCCCCCGGCGCACAAGATCATCGAGGAAGACCAGGAAGTCGCGGTTGGTCACCGGAAAGCGGCGCATCACCAGTCCATCCACCCACAGCCGCCGTCGGGGCAGGCTGTTCCGGGCCTCGGGATCTCCTCCGCACCAGAACCACCCGGCCGGGACATAGCGATCTCGCGGATCCAGCTCCCCGTTCCGTGGCAGTCGGATCGGGAACGGATCCTCCTCCCCGGGACGGACGCCGTTCCAGTGCTCCTGCCGTCCGATGAAGATCGGGTAGCGGACCTCGTCGGGTCTGCCCGCACTCCCCCCAGGGGCGCGCAGCAGGCAGAGATAGCTGCCCATGGGCAGCGACACAGACCGCAGCGGCGTCCGGCCCAGACTGCGCTCGAACCGGGGCACCAGGCGGCGATGGAATGGGACATACCGGTGCAGCAACACCTCTGCCCCGGGGGGATCGGTCACCAGAGTCAGGGCGCCGTGGCCGCGCAGGTATGCCGCGCACTCCGACCGGAGCACCGACCCCTCGGCGAGCGCCTCTGCATGCTCCCGGAGCGCCACTTCCGCGCGGACCGTCGCCTCTGCGTGCCGCGCCGCCTCCGCCTCCTGGTGTGCCCACCGGAGCCGCCGGGCCAGGGCAGCGTGGGCCGCCTCGAGGCCGGGATCGACCCGCAGCGCCGCATGCAGGCCCCGCTCCACGTCCAGGTCCCGCCGCGCCGCTCGCCGCTCGAGGACGTCAGCCTCGTCGGCCGTCGCCCAGGCAGGGACCTTCCGCTCCTCCGACTCCCAGGGCTGCACCCCGGCCAGCAGCGCAGCAGCCTCGGTTCGTCTCTCGTCGGCGAGTTGACGCAGCGCAGCCACCTCGGGCTCCAGCGCCTGCGCCGCCTCTACCACCTCCAGGGCCTGTTCCTGGCGCTGGGCGCCGTCCAACCAGTCGCGGACCACCCGGGCCAGCTCAGCGGCATCTCGATACCGACCTGCCGGTACGGGGGCCCGTGCACGCGCGCAGGCCGCAGCCAGCTCGGGTGGTCTGGGAGGGGATGCGCCACCCGGGTCTCTCATGCCGGGCTGCCCGCAGAGGATCTGATGGAGGACCACACCCAGCGTGTAGACGTCGCTTCGGGCGTCGATGGCCGCGATGTCGCCGCGGGCCTGCTCGGGGGACATGAAATCCGGCGTACCCACGACCTCCCCGATGCGCGTGGCATGCCCGGATTCTCCCGAGCGATCGGTCACGACGGCGGGCGAGACGCCGTCCGGCTGGCCTGTGACCTTGGCGATGCCCCAATCCAGCACCCGGACCTCCCCGTGCGCGCCGACCATGATGTTCGCGGGCTTCAGATCACGATGTACGATGCCCCGTGCGTGGGCGTAGGCCACCGTCTCGCAGACCCGCAGGAAGGTGGCGACGAGGCGCCGGAAGGTCCAGCCGGATGCACCTTGGGCCGGGGCCCCACCTACGCTGGCGGCGTGGACCTCCCCGATCACCCCCGTGAGGGTGCGGCCGCGGACCTCCTGCATCGTGAAGTAGACCCGGCCGTCGGAGAGGCGCCCCAGCTCGTGGACCGGGATGATGCCCGGGTGCTGGAGCTGCGCGGTGGCCTGCGCCTCGGAAATGAACCGCTCCACGGTCTCCGCACTGCTGAGCAGCCCGGGCCGGATGATCTTCATCGCCATGGTCCGATTCAGGAACCGATCCCGGACCCGGCGCACTTCAGCCATCCCACCCCGGCCGATCTGACCCAGGTCCTCGTACCGCCCCAGACCGCAGTCGGGCCCCCCCGAGGCGGGCTCGCTCGGCCCGGGATCGACAGGGATCAGCGTGGACGTCCGCTCCTCCGACACCCCGCGCTCGTCTGGCTCCGTGACCGCGGTGAGCAGTGATGATTGGGGCCATCGACGCGAGAGGATCTCCCGCATGCGGCGGATCTGCTCTGGCGTGCCGCCAGCCTCCCGGAGCAACGCGATGGCCTCTTCTTCCGGCATTCCAAACCCCAGCCGGCCCCATGCTACCCCGAGGCGGCCATACGCCCCGGGTTAGGCGGGGAAGGCCGTGCGCCCATCGTCCACCCCCCTCACCGTGCGACTCGCTACGGGCAGCCCCCTGGCGCGGGCGCTGGTCATCGAGACCCTTGCGCGTGACGCCACGGTGGTGCCCGATCTCCTCCGCGTGATCGCCGACGCCGAGTGGCAGGTGCGCAGCGCCGCTGCCCGCGCGCTGGGCGAGATCGACCCGGCCACACTGGCGGCAGCCGAGGCGCTACCAGCGGCGTCCCAGGCGTTGGTGACGGCGCTGATCGGCGATGATGTGCTGTGGGTGCGATCCGCGGCCCGGACCGCGCTGTCCCGTCTGGCGGACGGCGCCCCCGCGCTGGCGCTGCTCGTCGATGTCGTCACCGCCGAGCCTTCGGCCCGAGGCTGGCTCTCCCGCCTGCTGTCCGCCCGCCACCGAAAGACCACGATGGTCCGCGCGGCGCGTCTCCGCGCGGTTCGAGGCATCGCGACGCTGCGAGAGCCGGTGGCAGACATCGTGGACGCCCTCGCGACGGCCGCATGCGATCCCGACTGGACCATCCGGGCCGCCGCCGCCGCTGGGCTCGGCCGCGATCACCCCCGCGCGCAGGAGACGCTGCGCCGCCTCCTGACCGACCCCGATCCCACGGTGCGCGTCGCGGCGATCGAGGGCTTGCCCGCCGACCCCGCCCACCTGGGGACCGCCCTGTCCGATCCCGACGCCGGGGTGCGGCTCGCGGCGATCGAGCGTCTCGACACAGGCCTCCCCGACGCAGTCCTCCTCGACAGCGACACCCTGAACGCCGTGGGGCGCCTGCTCAGAGACGAGAGCTGGCGGGTGCGCGTCGCGGCGATGGCCGTGCTGGGGCAGGCCGGGGCGGCCGCTCGCTCCTGGCTGCCGCGTGTGCTCGGACAGCTCGAAGCGTCCCATTGGGGGGTGAGGCAGGCAGCGGTCGAGGCGATGATCGCGCTGGGGCGGGCGGGGGTGTCGGTGGAGCCGCACCTGCTCGCGCTGCTGGCATCGCGGCGCGCCGAGCAGCAGGAGATCGCGCTCGACCTGATCGGCGAGCTGTCCACAGGCGGGCCGTCGGTGCGAGAGGCGCTGCTCACGTCCACGCTCCACGGCAGGTCTCCCCAGGCCCGCGAGAGCGCCGCGTGGCTCCTCGCCCGCGGAGGAGATGACGAAGCGCTCCGGGCGCTGAAGGCGTCGGTCGGCTCCCCCGATTCCCGGCTGCGCCGCCGCGCGCTTCGGGGACTGCGCGCGTTCCACTCGGAGGGGCGGGTGCCGGAGTTCGCCGCGCTGCTGACGACGTCCATGCGCGATCCCGATCACCGTCAGCGGCTGGAGGCTGCCCGAAGCGCCACCCTGGTGACCGCCACCTCCACGGTCCTGCCCGATCTGCTGCGTCGACGGGCCGAGGGGGAGGCCACGGTACAAACCATCGCTCGACGAAGCCTGGAGCGGTTGGTGTTCCCCCCCACGCTGCAGACAGCGCTCGCGACGTACACCATCACCGGCGGGACCGACCCGGCCGCCACGGTGCGGGCGCTGCTGGAGATGTCGCCGCCGGAGATCATCGCGGCGTTCGCGCACACCTGCGATTGCCGCGCGCGGTGGTACCGGAGCCTGCGCAGCCGCTCACCCGTCGCCGCGCGGCCGCCAGCGGACGCGTGGGAGCTGGCACGAGTCGCCGCCCGCTGCGCAGCCGAACACCGTCGGCGCGACCCGTCGGTCCCAAGCCCTGCGCTGCACAGAGAGTGGGGGTGGCAGATCGCCTGGCTGGTCCGCGCGCTGCAGTCCGGCGCGTAGCACGCCGATCGATCACATCACTCGGCGTGTTCGATCTCCACGGGCTCGATCCCGAGCATCGCCTCCAACATGGCGATGCTCTCGTGGCGCTTGAGGTGTGCCACGTCTGCGTATTCCTCGGCTGCAGGAGCGGCCGCGGCTCCCTCGACAACGGAGACCCGCGCGGGCGACCGATGGGCGCAGGAACAGAGCAGACCAAAGGAACAGAGCAGACCAGAGGAACAGAGCAGACCAGAGGAACAGAGCAGACCAGAGGAACAGAGCAGGCCGAGGGAACGGAGCAGCGGGAGAGGGACGAGACGACGCATGGAGCACCTCGGGGTTCACTCGACCCGACAGTCCCCAGCAGCCCGGGTTCCCGCACCTAGAAAACGGTGTAGATGAAGGGCGCCGCCACTCCCAGGCCCTCGGTCAATCCCAGCAGCAGCAGGGTCAAGAGCAGCAGCGCCGCCAGCGGCAGCAGGAACCACTGCTGCCGACGCGCCAGGTCAACCAGCGCGCTCACGGCTCGGGGAGGCTGCCTCACCAGCAGATCCCCGTCCCCTGCCACGGATGGCACGTCCCCTCCGCGCACGGCACGTCCTCGCTGCACAGCGCAGAGCAGCGCCCGGCGCCGCCAGCGTTCACGCTCCCGGCAGGACAGCTCGGCAGCGCCAGCGGATCTCCCTCGGCGCAGGCCAGCAGCATCGCGTCGTCTCCCGCCCAGGTCTCAGCGCACTCCGGCGACGGCGCAGCGGCGAGCTGGGCGCAGCTCTCCTCACAGCCGGACACCCAGCTGTGCCGCCACTCCGACACCTCGGGAGCCAGCGGTTCTCCGTGCTGCTCACAGAGCCGCTCCCGGCGCTGCTCGGCATGCAGCGCGCACAGCGCCGCCGCGGGATCCGAGACCGAGAGCGAGGCGCCGCGTCCCGGCAGGCGGGTGAAGCCAGCCACCGAGCGGTCTTCCTCCCACTGAACAGTCAGCCGCTGGCGCCGGTTCGTCCACGAGAAGTCGGCCTCCAGCACCTCGCCGGGGAACAGCGGCGTGATCAGCGTCGCCGCGTCGGCGGTGACCACCGTCAGCGCCTCCCCGTGATCACCCGTGAGCACCCGCACCCCGGTGGGGCGGTTCCGGTCGGTTCGCAGGCAGGTGATGCGCAGCCACTCGTCGATCTGCGTGGTCTCGCAGTCTGCCGCGGACGAGCCCCGCACGAGGCGCTCAGGGGTGACCAGCCAGTCCCGCGGCGCGGGGATCCATGTGCGTCCCTCGGGCAGACCAGGGGCAGGCTCGGCGGGGGGTGGGGGAGCGTCAAGGGTCAGCGCCAGCGCCGCGGCGACGGCCGCATGCCCCTTCGGCGTCATGTGGATGTCGCCGTCGAGGAAGGCGCCGGGCTGGGCCGCCGCCAGCGCGGGCGTGACGTCCACGGCGCGAACCCCCAGGCGCGCAGCGTCTGCGATCAGGTCGTCGATCAGCACCCGGCTCGGGGTCATGTCGACGGGCTCGGCCTCGGGGTACTTCTCCCACTCTGTGGCGTCGACCTGGACGTCCATCGGAAGCGCCAGCACCACCAGCTCCGCGCCGTACCGCTCGCAGAGCGCGCGCATCTGCTCGACGTGCGGCGTGAGCACCGAGGGCACCGTCAGCGGGGGAGACGGCGTACGCAGCGCCCGACGGGTCTCCGCCGTCACATCCCCGTGCTTCTCCAGCGCCGCGCGTACCCGCTCTGCCCGCTCGCCGCGGAGCTGATCGAGCCGCTCCTGGAGCCGCCGCCGCAGCTTCACTCCCTGGCGGATCATCGTCGCGGTCACCGCCACCGAGCGGGTGGACTCGACATCGCGATCACCGATGATGTCCCCTGGATCGCCGCGCGCAGCGCGGAGCAGGATGCGCGCGTCGTGGTGCTCCCAGCCGACCTCCTCGAACGCCTCGTACATGGCCGCCTCGACGTGGGCCTCCGCAGCTCCCAGCTCGTCCTTGAGCGCGACTCGGGCCGCGCCCCGATCGGCTCGCACCTGCGCCTGCACCTGAGTGGCCGCCTGCTGCTCCTTGCGGTGCTGCACGCCGAGCGTCGCCAGATCGGTCCAGCTCCCCTCGGAAGAGAAGCCCACGCCCGCCAGCGCGTCATCGTGGAGGAGCGCGCGGGTCGCGTAGACCGCGTGCGAATTCCGCATCAGCCAGCGGCGCCCGGGGAACGCCAGCGTGCTCTCCGGCGCGGTCTCGACCCGAACGGCCCAGCCATCCCACACCGCGTGACGCTCACGGTTGGGGCGCTCGGCCTCGAACGGGTCGTTGACGAAGTTGAGGGTGGTGACCACCACGGCGGGCCGCCGCGACTCCAGCAGCTCCGCGGCGAGCGCCAGATACTCCTGCGGTCCATAGGTGGGGACGCCCGCGTTGAGCACGGGCCGGCCGGTCTGCTGTGCCAACACAGCGGCGAACGTCTCGTCCTCTTCGACGCCCAGACCGAACACCTGGGAGTCCCCCACGATGACGATCTCCCCCTCGGAGGGGGGCCCGGGATCGGCTCCACGCAGTCCCAGGGAGTTCGTGCGGATCCGGGTCACGGGGTTGCCGGCGAACCGCAGACGTTGAGACGCCCCCGGCTCCAGGCGCACCCCGAGCTGTTCGTCGGGCGTGTAGAAATTGGCATGTGGAAAGGCCCCGTCGTCGCGCAACCAGAAGGCGCCCTCCATCGCACCCAGGCCCACCGCCATCCCGAGCATCGCCTGTATTCCGCGTCGCATGGTCCCTCCCCGGGTCCATCTGTCCATCATAGAGGGCGCGCGGTTCCCGGTTACGACAGCCGCCTCGACCCCACACACGGAGCACACCGATGTCCGCGCGCGCCCTCCCGCTGCTCACGGCCTGCGCCGGGGGCCTGCTGCTCACGGCCTGCGCTGGGGGCACGGACACCGCCCAGCCCCATGTCACCCACGGCAGCTCCCCCCAGACCACGCCGTCGGTGGCCACGGGGACCGGCTCCGCTGGCCCGACCACCCCGTCGACGCCGACGACCACCCAGACCGTCCCGGGGCTGGTCACCGGCCTGGGCGCAGCCCTGCACGACGAGCTCCGCAGCGTGGTGGAGGTGACCTGGGAGCAGAGCGCGGAGGCCGCGGGGTACATCTCGTACAGCTTCGACGAGCACGAGACGCTCACCACACCCGCCGCGACGTTCACGGCCGGGGCGCAGCGCCTCCTGCTGCTCGGGATCCCCTACGAAGAGGAGGTGACCTGGCAGCTCGTCCTCACCGACGCGCACGGCGTGGAGTCCACCTCGGAGCCGCGCACCCGCCTCACCGGCAACCTGCCGGCGGGGCTCCCCGTCCCCACCGTCGAGGCCAGCGAGCCCGATCTGTGGGAGCCCACCGGGCGCTACCTGCTGGCCAGCGTGAACGAGCGAGAGGGCGGCTGGCTGGGCGGCACCTACTGGAAGTTCATCATCGATCGGCAGGGGCGCGTGGTCTGGGCGATGGACACCCCTGACGAGCACTGGTCGATCTTCCTGCGGGTCTCCTACGACGGCGACGACATCCTGTGGGACGAGGCGACCTACTGGTCCGACTGGGACAGCGGCGCGCGGTCACGCATCCATCGCATGAAGATCGACGGCACCATCGTCGAGTCGTACGACACACCCGGCCTGCACCACGCGTTCACCGAGCTGGACGACGGGACGCTCGTGTGGGGCGCAGCGCAGGGCTACGCCACCGAGACGCTCCAGAAGCTGAACCCGGACGGCAGCACCGAGACGATCTGGGACTGCGCCGTGTTCCATGACGAGGTGGGCACCAACGACACCTGCCAGTCCAACACGCTGTACTGGCACGAGCCCACCGACACCTTCCTGTACTCGTTCTACACCACCGACACCCTGGTGGAGATCGACCACGTCACCGGCGAGACCCTGAGCGCCTGGGGCACGCTGTCCGACTGGACGTTCGACCCCGAGAAGTCGCGCTTCTCGTGGCAGCACGGCTGCTACTACACCGAGGAGGGTACGCTGCTGCTGTCGTCGAAGTACAGCGACGGCCACACCCTGCAGACCGTGGCCCGCGAGTACATCGTCGATGATAAGAGCCGGGCGCTCCGCGAGGTCTGGAATTTCGGCGAGGACGGCGGACTGTTCGCCGACACCGCCGGTGAAGCACATCGGCTTCCGGCGGGCAACACCCTGCACAACTACGGCAGCTCCGGGCGGGTGCGGGAGGTGACCTCGGACGGGCAGATCGTCTGGGACATCGACTGGCCGGGGGAGCGGCTGATCGGTCGCTCGGTGTTCTTGAACGACCTGTATGTGTTCCACCCATGACCTCCCCCTCATGACGACCCAACCCATGACAGTACCGACACCGCCTGCCGACGAATGCGCCCGCCTGCTGGAGAACATCCATCGGCTCTGCGCTGCTGCCGGTCGATCACCAGACGACCTGGAGGCCGCCCTGGGGTACGGGCGAGGTTTCCTGAGTGAGCTGGCCGCCGGGCGCGCCCGCCTGCGCTGCGAGATGCTGCTGGAGATGTCGCTGGAGCTCCGCTGCGCCCCTGCGGAGATCGCTGCAGGCACGGGCTTCCTCGCACTGCTGAAGACCCGACCCCGGACGACAGGCAGCCACGTCATCTCCGCCCTCCTCGCCCGCCGAGACGCCCTCCGCATGGAGGTGGCCGAGCTGGAGGCCCGCCTGCGCGGTGAAGAAGAAGACTGGGACGACTGGGACGACGACGATGACGAGGCAGGGGACGACGACGCGGGGGACGACGACGGAGCGGTCGATCCATCCTGGTCGGCGTGGGACGTCACCCCGCCCCCCCCCGCGGTGACGCCCTGGGAGCCGCCGAACACCTCCAACGCGCGGCTGGCCGAGCTGGGACTGGCCGAGGTGCGCGCGCTGGAGAGCCGACTGGAGGAAGCCCTCGCCCTCGTCGACGAGTGGCGAGAGAAGGCGCTGGCCTCCGAGCAGCTGTGCGTGTTTCTGCAGCAGAGCCTGGACGCGCTGCGCACCGAGTATGTGCGCATGGTCTCCGCCGCCGACCAGCCCTCGGGCTGGGAGCCGCCCGCGCCCACCGACCCCGAGGGGATCTACGGCTTCGCGGCCGGACTCGTCCTCGGCACAGACAACTGAAACGCAGAAAACTGAACTCAGAGAACTGAACTCAGGGAACTGACCGACCTTCAGCCGCCGCCCACCGCCCGGATGATCTCCACGCGATCTCCCTCGCGAAGGATCGTCGCGGCGTGCGCACCTCGGGGCACCACCTGGAGGTCGATCGCCACCGCGACGCCGTCGGCGGGCACTCCCAGCTCACGGAGCAGATCGGCGACGGTCCCGCGCGTCACCGCCCGGGGCTCGCCGTTGATGTGCAGTCGCACCCGCTCTGGTCGGGGCTGGCTCATGACTTCCTCCTCGGGGTGGGCGCGCCATCGTCGAACAGCTTGGCGTCGCCGTATGCGGTGATGGCGGTCTCGCGGGTGATCTTCCGGCGGGCCACCAGATCGCGGAGCGCCGCCTCGAAGGTCTGCATCCCCTCGCGCTGCGAGATCTGCATGGTGCTGGGGATCTGGTACAGCTTGTTTTCGCGGATCAAGTTCCGGATCGCGGGATTCGACAGCATGATCTCGTGGGCAGCCACGCGCCCCCGCCCCGAGGAGTGCTTGAGGAGTGCTTGGCGGATCACCGCCTGCAGGGCCACCGACAGCATCGTGCGCACCTGCGCCTGCTGCTCGTGTGGGTAGGCGTCGATGATGCGATCGATCGTCTCCGGCGCGCTGTTGGTGTGCAGCGTGCCGAACACCAGGTGCCCGGTCTCCGCCGCCGAGAGCGCCAGGCTGATCGTCTCCAGATCGCGCAGCTCACCCACCAGGATGATGTCGGGATCCTCGCGGAGCGCGCTCCGCAGCGCCGCGGCGAAGCTCCGGGTGTGACCGCCCACCTCGCGCTGGTTGATGAGACAGCGCCGCGGCTGGTGGACGAACTCGATGGGATCTTCGATGGTGAGAATGTGCTCGGCGCGCGTGCGGTTGATGTGATCGATCATCGCCGCCAGTGTGGTGCTCTTGCCTGAACCGGTGGGGCCCGTCACCAGGACCAGGCCCTTGGGGGTCTCGGCGATCTTCTTGAACACCTCCGGGGCTTCGAGCTGCTCAAGCGTCAGCACCTTGCTGGGGATGAACCGAAGGGCGAGACCCACCCCCCGCGAGTGGGTGAAGATGTTGACGCGAAAGCGCGCCAGCCCCTTGAGGCCCACAGAGAAGTCCAGCTCCAGATCCTCCTCGAAGGCCGTCCGCTGCTTCGCGTTCATGATGGCGTAGGCCATGCGGCGACAGTCGTCGGATGACAGGCGAGGGTGGTCGAGCCGACGGATCACCCCATCGACCCGCACCGCGGGTACATCTCCGGCGGTGAGGTGAACGTCGGAGGCTCCATTCTCGACAGCGAACGTAAGCATCTCGTGGATCTGGACGGTCATCGGTCGTGCCCCCGGGATCAGGGTGCCTTATATCGGGCGCATGGGACTCCGCTCACGCCTGAAAGACAGGCTCAAGCGCGCGCTCGGGTCCGCGCCAGAGGCCACAGCGCCCGGCGCGTCCCCGCTCGCAGCGCCGTCAACCACAGCACCATCAACCGCAGCGCCATCAACCGCAGCGCGGCCCGCGACCGCGACGGAGCCAGCGCCGTCAACTGTGGCGCCGTCAACTGTGGCGCCGTCAACTGTGGCTCCAGTGGCGCCGTCGCCGCCGCCCGCAGCCTCTCTTCGGCAGCCGGCGCCTTCTCAGCAGTCAGCCGACGGTCGCCCTCGACGCTTTCCGGAGCGCTGCCCGCACTGCGGCGCCGCCAGCTTCGGCAACTGGATTCGTCTGTTCGGGCAATTCGGCTGCGGGACCTGCAGCAAGCCGTACTGAGGCCCCTCCGCTCAGGCCGTCCCAGAACAAGCCCTCTCCACCCACGGCGCGGATCCGCGTCGCCCAGCGACTCGCCGCGCTCTCGAAGTATCCGGATA
>CAYXGP010000190.1:0-16596 GCA_964464515.1 uncultured Enterobacterales bacterium | reverse complement strand
TGGTATGGAGGCAGCGTCAGTGACAACCTGTGGGGAGCCGCCACCTACGGCGTGGCAGGCACCAACCCATGCACAGACATAAAGTTCTATGGCGTGGAGTTCTCCGAGAACGTCAACTCGGCCCTGTACCTTGTGGGGGCGCGCGGATTCTCCTTCGAAGGATGCGTCTTCTCGGGCCTGGACGCAACAGGAAAAAAGGGCTCATCGACCGGACCGTTGGTGCACATGGACGAAGGCTGTAACTTCACCTCGTTCGTGGGCTGTGAGTTCTCGAATCTCGGATACGGTTCGACCGCCAACGCAATCCGCGTACAGCCAACAAACAACGGGGAATTCCGGGCATTCGGCTGCGTCTTTGGAGAGGCTCAGGTGTTGACGGGAGGCAACTATCCTCCAATCATCTACTCCGCGGCCTCAACCACGTCCGGTCCGGGATGCGCGCTGGTGGCAAACACCTTCCCCATCCTGCAGGAGGGAGTTGGAGAGAGTTCAGACAACGGCACAGGAGTGTCATCCGATCAGCTGAATGTGTATGCCGATACATCTGCAGCCCCCTACCGCGCCATCATGAACGTCAACCTCGCCGACAGCTACAGTTGAGCACCAGAATCGTGGTAGACTGTCGACATGACCCGCATAAATATCACACTCCTCCCCCTTCTCCTCATCGCCTGCAGAGACAAGTCCGACTCAGGTGACGACGGCGGAACCACAACCTCGGTCACCTCGTCCACGAGCAGCGACCTCGACGGAGACGGCTACAGCACAGACGACTGCGACGACGCCGACCCCGCAGTCCATCCTGGAGCCAGCGACGCCTGGTACGACGGCACCGACAGCGACTGCTCTGGAACCAGCGACTACGACGCCGACAGCGACGGCTATGGACACGCTGACTACGACGATGAGGTCGAGGAAGAAGGCCTTGTCACTGTTGGGGATTGCGATGACCAGGATGAGCAGATTCATCCGGGGGTGAGCGAAACCTGGTACGACGGGGTCGATGCAGACTGCGCTGGGGATAACGACCATGACGCCGATGCAGACGGATTCGACGGTGGGAAGAGCGGCGAAGACTGCGACGACCAGTCAAGTGCGGTGAATCCCGCCGCCGAAGAGGACTGTGAGAACGGCGTCGACGATGACTGTGATGGATTGACGGACTGGTGTGAGTGGGAGTGGGACACAGGACGCTGGGCCGCCGAGATTTCACTCGCTGATACAGACGCCACTCTAATCGGGGAGACCAATGGGGACTCCGCAGGCGTAGACATATCCGCACGAGGTGATGTGAACGGTGACGGCTTCGATGATGTTCTGGTCGGCGCATCGCTCCGAACGAACAGCGACGGAAACTTTGCCGGCGGCGCCTACTTGGTGTCCGGTCCCATAAGGGGTGGCCGCTCGCTGTCCACCGCCGATGCGATTTTTCTGGCAGAGTCCGTTTCGAGCGCCGCTGGGGTGACGGTAGACATCGTTGGGGACCTCAACTCAGATGGGTTCGATGACCTCCTCATCGGGGCCACGACTGAGAGTAGTGTTCTCTCTCATGCAGGGGCCTCGTATCTGCTCCTCGGTCCGGTGAGCGGCGAGATGTCCCTCGCCAATGCATCGGTCATTTTGAGGGGCGAATACGAGGGCAGCAACGCCGGGATAGTCAGTGGGGCTGGAGACTTGAATGCGGACGGCACAACAGATGTCATGATCGGCGCGTCAGGGGAATACGAGTCAGCCGGGGCAGTCTACATATTCACTGGCCCGCTCTCTCCAGGGACAATATTGCCCGAAGCCCAAGTGATACTAAATGGTGTTCAAGAGGGCGCGTGGGCGGGGTTGGCCATAGCTGGTGCGGGTGATACAAACGGGGATGGATTTGGTGAGGTACTGATTGGAGCAAGAGGAACAGACCATGGCGGACTGACTGGGAACGGTGTCGTATACTTGAAACACGGACCACTTACAGGCACACGTTCACTGGAAGACAGCGACGCCATCTTCATCGGAGAACGGACAAGTGACATGGCTGGATTCAATGTTTCCACAGCCGGGGATGTGAACTCAGACGGTAGTCCAGACCTGTTGATTGGGGCTGCGGGAGGAGACACGGTCTACGTCGTGTACTCCCCAATGGACGGGGGAGAAATTTCGTTGGCGGCGGCTGATGCTGTTCTTCTCGGCGAAGAGGAAGATGATGCAGCAGGAAGTGATGTAACTGGCGGAGGCGATGTCGATGGGGACGGTCACGACGATATTCTGGTCGGAGCCAGGCGGAGCACTCGGGGCGGAAAAAGCAGTTACACCTCTACAGAGGCGGGGGCAGCATACCTGGTTCTGGGGCCCGTATCAGGCACGCTTCCGCTCTCAACCGCCAATGTTACATTTGCAGGTTCCCTGGAACACGGCGGGGGGGCCGGTTCTGGCCTGACGTTCGGCGACTTGGATGACGACAATCAAAGCGATTTACTCATCGGCTCCAGCAGGCCCCACTCGGATCTACACCAGTCCACACCGGGGTCGGCCCACTTGATGTATGGATACGGACTGTAAGATCGCACACTCTCGGAGAGGATGAACACAAGATGAGCAAGAGATACTACACCGACTATCTTGGGGACGATTATGAGATCGACTTTGAGCCATCCGTTGATGCAGCGTTCATCACACCATACGACATCGCCTCCACCGATATCACAAATAGATCTGACGCACTCTGGACACCGGCAGAAGCAGACGGAACAGCGGGCACCGACGAGTACCCCCGCATCCAATGCATCATCGACATCGCCCTTACCACAGGTCTCCCCGTAGACCTCTGCGGCAAGCGCTGGCTGGTCCGCGAGGAGCTCGTCGCCGACCTGACAACCAGCGACCACAGCCTGACTATCCGCAACGGAGAGCTCTGGTTTCAGACGGTATATGGCGGCAGCAGCACCAGCGCCCGGTTGGTCGGCCTGACGATCACGGGCACACAACCATCGACAAAGGACCCCGGCCCACATCCGTTCCCGACGCTGATCGATCTCAAAGTCGGTCTCGTTGCAAACCCCTTCATCCTCGGAGTCGAGCTGGTCACCACCCACGGCGCGCATCTGCAGAACGTGACGTTCGTGAAGTTCAACTCCGAGGGAAGCCTGGTCTTGAAGCTGAATAGCTGCGATACCACCCGGTGGTTCGGCGGTGGTTTCGCGGAGGGAACGAAGCCCGGCGGAACCGGAAGTCAGGGGAACTTTCAGCACGCAGAGCTTGACTCCTGCAGTGACACTGCACTGTTCGGGCTGAAGTGCGCCAGCGGAGGCCCCGACCCGTTCAATGCGAGCTACATCAAGGCCGGCTACATCGGCACCACTCCTGGCATCCATATCATCGACTGCGAGCAAACAACCTTCATCGGGTGCACCATCGAAGAAGCGGACGATGAGGCGCTGGTAGAGGCCAGTGTGTCTTCGGGAACGACCAGGGACATCTGTTTCGTGAACTGCCGGTTCGAACACCAGGACGTAGAGACGGAGTGGGTCAAGGACAAGAACACTGGGGAACTTGTTGAGCAGCCCCAGACAGAATACGACCCCCCCCCCGCCGTACAACCTCATCTTCAATGCCAATGTCGAGAATGTCCGATTCTGGGGCTGCATCTTTACCTGGGGCGCAGATGCTTTCTACGGCACATCATCCTACATTTTCAACAATCTGGGAACAGCCTCTGGAGCGGGTCCTGCCCTCGCATTCGTCGCCAACAGCTTCTACACAAGCGCGAACGCTGCTGGAGCCCACTTCTCGCAGACGACGTCTTCTGCTGTTCCCCAGTTTATCGGAGGCAGCAACATCGCCTACTATCAAGCCATCATGAACATCAACCTCGCCGACACCTACTCCTGACCAATAAACAGCCGCTCATACCACTCAACATCCCGGCACACCCACCCCAATCCGCATCACCAGTCATGGCAGAAGCGACCGAAATCTCACGCAACTCCTACAAATCCCGGACACCATCAGGCTAAACCGTCGGCAGCACCCTCGCCCCGGAGCCCCGATGATCGGCCTCCTCCTGCTGCCCACCGCCCTGGCCGGCTACGGCGACGTCGAGGCCGGCTACCCGTCGCCCGAAGAGCGGTCGATGCACCTGTGGACCAATGCGGCCCGGGTGGCCCCCTGGGACTTCGAGTCGGCCTACAGCCGGGGTGGCTGCTCTTATGAGAGCTTTACGTCCAGTGAGCAGAAGGCCCAGGCCCTGCTCTATTACGACCGGTCGCTGAACGAGGCGGCCCGCTACCACAGTCAGGACATGTCGGACAACGGCTGGTTCGATCACGACTCGTCCGACGGGACCCCGTTCGACCAGCGCCTGGGCCGCTTCTACACCGAGGGCTGGCCCATCGGCGAGAACATCTACTGGGGCAACAGCTCGATGGTCGACGCCGTAATGAGCGGCTGGATGTGCTCGTCGGGCCACCGGTCCAACATCATGAGCCCGGACTACAACGAGCTGGGGACCGGGGCGGTGACCGTCTACTACACCCAGGACTTCGGCAACGGGACCCTGGAGGTGACCCCGCCCGTGGCGATGGCGGCCCATGAGCCTGAAGACACGACCGACGACGGGACAGTGTGGCTCGACTGGTCAGACGATGCGCCGCCCGCGGCCCTGTCTGTGGTGATTGACGGCGAGGCCCTGGACGCGGAGCTGGCCTACGGCGAGCCTGAGCACGGCATCTATATGCGAGACGTAGAGCCGGAGGGGGCTGACTGTCACGCCTACTTCGTGCGGTGGGAGACCGCGGCTGGTGAAGCGGGGACCTTCCCCGGGTCTGGGAGCTACCTGTACGGGACGGACTGCGGTGGGGCGCTGTGGACCGGTGAGCAGGCCGGCTCCGGAGGGTCAGGTGGCAGCTCCGGGGGCAGCAGCTCTGGTGGCGAGTCGGGTGGCATCGGCGGCGGCATCGGTGACGGCAGCGGCAGGGACGACGATGACGACGACGGCGGGGGCTGTGCGACCGCGGCCCCCCTGGGACCGGCGGCGGTCCTCCTGAGCCTGGTGCTGCTCGGCGGCCGGCGCCCCACCCCGCGGCGGGATACCGTTTGAACCTCCCGGGGTTCCCACCACCATGCCCTCCCTGCTCTCCGTCCTGTTGCTGGCCGGCACCGCCCAGGCCAAGGATCTCCGCGGCCGTGCGGCGCTCGGCGTCGACACCTGGTTCGGCGACATGCCAGCCCTGTCCGTGCGGTACGGCCTGCCGACCGGTAGCCCGACCGCGAACTTCCAGATCGAGCTGAACGCCGGCACCTCGCTGTACGACGCCCGCAAGGCGAGCACCGGCGGGCTGCGTCTGCTGTACAGCGTCGTGGCTGAAGACCACATGAACCTCTACGTGGGTGCGGGGGCCGGTCTGCTGTCGGACGACGCGGGCAACCGCGTGCGCATCCAGCCGGCGATGGTGGCGGACTTCTTCCTGTTCGGGCTCGAGAACCTCGGTCTCTCGGCGGGCCTGGGCCTGAACCTCGACGCCGGCACCAACGAGTCGGGCCTGGCGACCACCGGCGCGGTGCTCGGCGGCGTCCATTACTGGTTCTGATCGATGCCCCAGAGCACCCTGTCCGCGCAGCGCGGACGGCCCTTCCCACGCCGGTCGCCCCCCACGCGCGACTCGTGGTTCGTGGGTCGCGGGATCGTGGGATCGCGGTTCGTGAGGCCGAGGTCACGCGAGATCGTGCGATCGTGTGATCGCGTGGTTCCGACCCGACGTGGACACGAGGCCGCGACCGAACGCTCCGCAAACCACGGTCTGCAAGACATGAGCTGCGAGCGATGAGACACGCGCTGACACTGGGCCTGGCGCTGTGGGGAGCCCCGGCGACAGCGGCCTCGTATGATCCGGAGCTGACCTGGCGAACGCTGCAGACGCCGCACTTCGAGATCACCTTCCACGGCGGCGAGGAGCAGCTCGCGCAGGAGACAGCAGACCTGGCGGAGCAGATCTGGGCCGAGATGAGCGCGGAGCTGGCCTGGTCGCCGCGCCTGCGCACCCAGGTGGTGCTGGTCGATCACACCGACATCGCCAACGGCTACGCGACGACCCTGCCGGTCAACACCATCGTGATCTTCGTGACGGCGCCGCAGGAGGGCAGCTCGCTGTCGCTGTACGAGGGCTGGATCGACACCATCCTCACCCATGAGTATACGCACATCCTGCACATCGACACCGTGGAGGGGCTGCCCCTCCTGCTGCGCGGAGTGTTGGGTCGCATCGTGACCGTGAACCGCGTTTCTCCGGGTTGGATCATCGAGGGGCAGGCGACCTTCCAGGAGACCCGCCACACCAACGCAGGCCGCGGCCGCGCCCCCGCAGCGGACACCGTCAAGCGCATGGCCGTGCTCGAAGACGCCTTCCCGCCCCTGGGCAACCTGGACGGCTGGCAGCGAGCGCCCCCGGGCGGCAACCTGCGCTATCTGTTCGGCCAGGACTTCCAGCAATACGTCGCCGATCACACCGGCGAAGACGCCTGGACCGACTTCATCCACCTCTACGGCGGCGGGATCCCGTATCTGCTGCCGAGTCGGCGGGCGTTCGGGAAGACGTTGGGCGCGCTGTACCGCGACTGGAAGGCGGAGATGACCGCGCGGTACCAGGCGCAGGCCGCAGCCATCCAGGCCGAGGCCCCGCTCACCCCGTTCCGTCTGCTGTCGGACGGCACCGACCAGTGCGCGGGCCCCGCGTTCAGCCCCGACGGTCACCGGCTCGTGTGGTCCTGCTCCGATCCCAGCACCGGGGCTGGCATCTATCTGGCCCGCGGCGACGGCTCCAATCCCGAAGAGGAGATGGAGGATCGCTTCGCCACCGACTTCACCTGGCGCGCAGACAGCGAGGCGTTTGTGTTCTCCGGCACGCACGTCGTCAACCGTTTCAACCTGTACACAGACGTCAACCTGCACGTGCTGGGCGGCAGCACCAGGTCGCTCACGCAAGGCAAGCGGGCCCGCAACCCCGCCCTGTCGCCGGACGGCACCGAGCTGCTGGTGGTGACGAATCGCGCGCAGAACAACCAGCTGGCGCGCCTGACGGTCGATCAGCGCCTCGAGCACCTGACCGACTACACAGACCACACGCAGCTCTCGACCCCCGCGTTCTCCCCCGACGGTCGCCACGTGGCGCTGTCGGTCTGGAGGGACGGTCGCCGAGACCTGTGGATCTACGACGCCGATGGGGCCCCCGCGCGTCGCGTCACGGCGGACACGGCAGAAGACCTGGACCCCTCCTGGTCACCCGACGGCCGCACCCTGTACTTCGCCTCTGCCCGCAGCGGCGTGTTCAACATCTACGCCGTCGATCTGAAGACGGAGCGGCTGTGGCAGGTGACCAACCTGCTCGGGGGCGCGCTGCACCCGACGGTCAACGCAGACGAGACCGCGCTGGTCTTCGAGTCGTACAGCAACAACGGCATCGACATCGCGTGGATGGACCTCGACCGCTCCGCATGGATCGACCGGGGGCTGTTGCCCGCCCCCGACCTGATGGGGGTGCCGCTGGCGGACATCCGCCCCGCCACCGACTGGAGCCCCCCCGCGCCCGGCCCGGAGCCGAATTGGGACGCCGCCGAAGAGCCCACACGCAAGGAGGAGCGGCAGCAGCGACGCGCCGATCGCAAGGCGTCCAGGGCCGTGCCGACCGCGCTGGTGGAGACGCCCGCGTACCCGGGCCTGACCGGCCTCGGCGGACCGTATGAGATCGCCGCGCGCGCGCCCGGCCGCTGGGGTCTGCCCGGAGAGGGCCCCGAGACCGGCCACCGCCCACAGACCGCGTGGGACGCCCCCCAGCGCGCGCCCGATCAGCGCGAAGATGCGAAGGTCGAGCAGGACGCCCCCGAGGAGTCCGACTACGCGTTCACCTGGCCGGTCGCGCGGTACAACCCGTGGAAGACCCTGCCCCCGCGGTATGTGATCCCCGGCATCTACAGCACGTCCTACGGATACATGGGGACCCTCGCGACGGGGGGCGCAGACACCCTGCGCCAGTATCTGTACAGCGGCTGGGTCTCCTACCGCACAGACAGCCAATTCCTGGGTTGGGGCGCGAGCTTCGCCCTCAACAGGTTCATCCCTCTCTACACCGCCGGCGCCTACACCTACACGGTCCCGTACGGCGACGTGTTCGTCGAGACCTCACCGCCGACAGACGGCGGCGGCTGGATCCCCTCCGTCGAAGACACCGGCGATCGCTACTGGGACAAGCGCCTGCTGGGCTACGCGCAGGTCACGTGGGCCCGCAGCCAGTACCAGTCCGTCTTCGCGCGCTGGTCGGGCTCGCTGCGTCAGCCCCTCGATGAGTTGGATCCGGCCACATACACCCCCTATCTGCCCACCCGCGGGTTCCTGTCGTCGATCGGCGGCGGCTGGCGGCTGGCGCGCGGCAAGTCCTACTCGCTGAGCATCTCCCCTGAGGACGCCCGCATCCTGTCGGCGGTGGGCGAGCTGTACAGCCCGCTGTTTGGCTCGTATGTGTTGGATGACCTCAACCAGCCGCAGCCGTTCACCCAGCTCCAGATCACCGGCGAGTGGCGCGAGTACATGGCGGTGCCCTGGGGCGCCAACCATGTGATCGCCTGGAAGCTCGCCGGCGGCGCCTCGGGCGGAGACAGCCAGCGCTACGGCTCGTATCGCCTGGGCGGTAGCTTCGGAGAGGCCGCCTACTACACCCTGCCCGACGAGTGGCGGGCCCTGCGCGGCTTCGCCCCCGCGACCGTCTACGGCGACTGGTTCTACCTGGGCTCCGTGGAGTACCGCCTGCCGCTGGCCGTCATCGATCGCGGGCTCGGCGCGCTGCCGCTGTTCGTGCGCTCGCTGTCGGCCTCTCCGTTCGTGGACTTCGGCCACGCCTTCGCGGGCCCCGACGAGCTGTCCACCGCGCTCCCCGCCACCCGCGTGGGCGCGGGGGCAGAGCTGCGACTCACCATGGTCGTCGGCTGGGGCATCGGCCTCTCCGTGCGCTCCGGGTACGCCTTCGCAGTGCGCGGCAGCGGCGGCTACGCCCCGGGCTCCACCGACGGCTTCTACACCTGGCTCGGCACCAGCTTCTGACCCCACGTCTGACACTGCTTCTGACACCGCGGCGCCCTCCCCGAGCGCCCCCGCCAGGGACGGCCCCCTCCCCGTCCCGCCTTCTCATCCTGCCCGCTTCCTCATCCCCCCTCCCCTCCTTGGATCATGCTCCTCGCCCTCGCCCTCTCGCTTCAGCTCCACGCCCTCCCCACCGCCACGCTCGACGCCCTCCGCGCCGACGATTGCCACGGCGCCGTCTCCGCGGGAGGCCCTCCGGAGGGCGACGCGGAGCGCCTGGCGTTGGCGCGCTGCCTCCTCGTCATCGAAGAGACCGGGCGCGCCCTGCGGCACCTGGGCTCCATCAACTCCGCTGAGCTGGACGGCTACCGTCGGCTGCTCACGGCCGAGGCGCTGGTCACGGAGGGAAGGTACAGCGCAGCGCTGGAGCAGGTGCAGTCGCTCTCACTGCCCGGCCCCGCCGCGGAGCGTCTGGCGATGGTGCGCGCCCGCGCGCTGTTCGCCACCGGCTCGCTGCTGCCTGCGCGCGACGCCCTGCGCCCCCTGCTGAAGACCCCTCTGGGGCGTCCCGCCGCCATCCCCTCGCCCTACGGCGTCGAGCCGGGTGAGGTGCGCTGGATGCTCGCGGAGGGGGCCATCGCCCGCGGCTCTCCTGATCTCGCGATCCCCGTGTGGGAGTCGATCTGGAGTCACAACCCCGGCAGCCCCTGGGAAGACAAGGCCCTCGCGGCCCTGACGGCCGCAGGGCGCACCGTGCCCGATCCCACGAGCTGGGCCGGCAAGAAGCGCATCACCGAGCGGATCGACACCCTGGGCAAGCAGCATCGCTACAAGGAGGCGCTGGCCCTGCGCGACCTGCTGCCGCAGACGTCGTCTTCGAGCAAGCCGAGCGCCACCGCGATGGCCGCGTTCAAGGCCAGGGACTACCCGCGCGCCGTCGAGCTGTGGTCGCAGACAGACGCGCTGGGACCGGACGCGCTGTTCCACAAGGCCCTGGCGATGTCCCGCACCGGTGACTACCCCGGGGCCGCCGCGGAGTACACCCGCCTGTTCAGGTCGTACCCCGACCACAGCCGCGCCGATCAGGCCAGCTACAAGGTGGGCTATCTGGCGTACGACGGCGGAGACCTCGAGGACTGCGTCGAGCGCTTCGCCGAGCACCTCACGCGCTACCCACGCTCGCGGCACGCCGACGAGGCGCGCTGGTTCTCGGGGTGGGCGCTGTACAAGCTCGATCGCCTCCCCGAAGCCGACGCGCAGCTCACCGCGTTGGGCAAGCACCACCCGAAGTCCTCCCTGTCCGCAGCGGCGCGGTACTGGCGCGCGCGGATCGTCGATCGCACCGGCGACTCCGCGGCCGCCGCCGACGGCTACAGCCAGGTGATCCGCAGCTATCCCCTGTCCGGCTACGCCTGGATGGCAGCGCACCGCATCGGCCGCACCTGGGACCCTCCCGAGGCCCCTGCGATCCCCGCGCTCCCCGCGGCGCTACAGACCGAGGCGTTCACGGCGGGAGCAGCGCTGGCGGACGCCGGCCTGATCGGCTGGGCCGACGCGGAGCTGGCGCCGATCATCTCCACCGTGACCGGTCGCGACGGCGCGCTAGCGATGGGTCACGCGCTGGTGGCGGCCGGTCGATACCAGGACGCCCAGGCCCTCGCCAAGCCCTACTGCGGCCGCCCGCAGCGCCGCGACGGCGATCAGGCCGCGCTGCAGCTTTGCTGGCCGCGTCCCATGGGGGAGACCATCGCGCGCCACGCCCGCGCTGGCGGCCTCGACCCCAACCTGCCGTTCGCCATCATGCTCGCGGAGAGCGCACTCCAGCCCGGCGTGACCAGTCCCGCGGGGGCGCGGGGCCTCATGCAGATGATGCCGAACCTGGCGGGCGAGTGGTACTCGCGCATCTTCCCTGCGGGCACCTACCACCCCGATCGCCTGTACCATCCGGGCACCAACGCGCGCCTGGGCGTCGCTGAGCTCAGCGCGCTCCGCGAGCGGTACGCCGCGTACGCAGAGCCGCTGCCCATGGTGATCGCCGCCTACAACGCCGGCACCGAGGCCGTCGATCGCTGGCTGGCCGCCGCGGAGGAGCCCGTCGAGCCCGACCGCTTCACCGAGGACATCGGCTACACCGAGACCCGCCGCTACGTGCGCCGCGTGCTGGGGTACCTGCAGATCTACCGGTACGTCTACGGCGACGGCTGATCGAGCTCCCAGGGGAGCACCGCCAGCGCCTGCATGGGGTTCTCCCACACGAGGGCCGCCAGGCGGCTCTGGGCCGCCGTGAGCCCGAGCAGCCTGCCCAGGGGGCCGCTGATCGTGAGCCGGACGCCTGCGGCGGCCCCCAGACGCCCGAGGAGGCGTCGCAGCCGCGGGGGACGGAAGTACACGTGGTAGACGCGACCGCGATCGGGGAGATCCGCAAGCACGCGCGCGCGGGAGACGGCTGTGTCCACCCCGCCCAGGTGATCGACCAGCCCGTGGACCAGGGCCTGCCGTCCTGACCACACCCGCCCCTGCGCGACCGGCTCGACCGTGCGCACCGGCCGACGCCGCCCCGCCGCGACCACCTGCAGAAAGCGCCCGTAGATGCGCTGCAGAGACGCGCGGAACCGCCGCCGCTGATCGACGGAGAAGGGGTCCCACGGTGCCATCATGCCCGCGTCGGGACCCGCCGAGACCGCCTCGGAGTGCACCCCCACCCGCGCCAGCGCCTCGCCCAGCACCAGCTTGCCGCCGACAACACCGATCGAGCCCGTGAGGGTGTTCTCCTCGGCGACGATCTCGGTGGCGGGAGCCGACAGGTAGTAGCCGCCGCTGGCGGAGACGTCGCCGAACGCCGCGACGACCGGCTTGGCCTCCACGAGCCTGCGAACCGCGCGGGCGATGAGATCGCTGGCGAGGGCGCTGCCACCGGGGCTGTTCACCGCCAACACCACCGCGCGCACGCGCCGGCTCCGCCGCAGGCCATCGAGGAGCGGCACCACGTGATCGGGGACGATGCGCGGCTCTACGCCCCGACCGGGGTCGTCGCCGATGGCGCCCTGCAGGTGGACGACGACCACCGGGGAGCGGCGCTCGGCCCGGAGCCACCGCTCAAGGCGCCGCCAGCGGAGGTAGCCGCGAAACGAGCGCATGCGCGCGCGGCCGTCCAGGAGGTCTCCGATGCGCTCCGGGAGCTGGTCGGGGTAGGCCAGGCCGTCCGCCAGGCCCGCGGCGACCGCCTCCTCCGCTGACAGCGGGCCCGTCCCCAGCAGCGCGGTGAGCGCCTCCAGCTCCAGGCCGCGGCCCTCCGCGATCCCCGAGAGCATCACCGCCTGGAGGTCCTCGACCAGCGCGGTGACCTGCTCGCGGTTTTCAGACGTCGGGAAGGCCCGGGTGAACGGCTCTCCGAAGCTCTTGAAGGCACCCGCGGACTCCACATCGAAGCGCAGCCCCAGGCGCTCCAGCGCGGGGCCGTAGAACGACAGACGCGCGCCCACACCGCCCAGGAAGACCTCCGCGCACGGGAGCAGCCAGACCCGATCCGCGGCGGAGGCCAGGTACAGCTCTCTCGCGGTGACGGACTCCAGCCACGCCACCACCAACACGCCGCGTTGCCGGAGCTGATCGATGGCCCGCCGGATGGCGCGCGCGCTGGCCCAGCCCCCGACCGACCCGGAGATTTTGAGGCACACCACGCGAAGCGCGGGGTCCCGCGTCATCATCGACAAGACCGCGAGCACCCCCTCGGCGGTCTGGCCAGGTGCCCCGATGACCAGACGGACCGCTGCGCGCCGCGCGAGCCGGCGCCTGCGGAGCGCGCCGAGGAGTCCCGCCGGAGCCCACGTCAGTGTCCCGCGGATGAGCGACCACAGGGAATACAGCACGCACACCATCCCTGGGCTCACCGGCGGGACTTTCCGGCGGCGGATGCCCGTGGTAACCGTAAGCACCCTGCACACGTTCGGCACCCGAGGCCCGATGTCTGCCACCAGCCTGACCCCTGAAGAGCCCCTGACCCCTGAAGAGAAGGCCCTCGTGGGTCGGATCCCGCTGTCCGAGCTGGCTGCGCTGGCGGCGGAGCTGGACATCGTGCTCCCCGAGGTGGTCGAGCCCGAAGATCTGGTGGTGCGCTGCATCCAGGCGCTGGCGGACATCGCCGCCGCGGAGGGGCTTCCGTTCTCGCGCTTCGATCGCGAGGATCTCGAGCGCCTTCCCCCCGAGGAGCTGACCGCGCTCGCCCTGCACTGCGGCGCCCCCGCGACTGTCGAAGGATTGCTGAAGGCCGGCGGCCGCGTCTACAAACGCTACCGCAGGAAGCGGCCGGGATCCCAGGTCGCGCTGCTGCTGCCGACGCTGCTGGCACCGCTCGCGCGGCACATCGCTGGGCGCCCATCACAATAACGAGGTTGACAGCTCCGGAGGGTTCGCCTAAATCCCAGCCATCGCGAAGGACCCGGGTTTCTCAATGACCAAGACCTGCCCGAGCTGCCAGGCTGAAGTGCCCGACGCGGCGCTGCGCTGCAAGCACTGTTTCCACGACTTCACCGAAGCTCCGCCCAAGAAGAGCGGCCTCATGGGGCTGCTGGTGTCGCTCGCTGCCATGGCGATAGTGGGTGTGGCGACCTTCGCCTACATCTTCTACTTCAACGCCGCCGAGCGGATCGTGGTGGATGGTGAGACCTCCACCATCGTCATCACGAGCACCACCGTGCAGGGCACCACCACGGAGCGCGTGGAGTTCGACCAGGTCGAGAAGGTCGAGCACGTCATCGGCGGTGAGAAGGCGATGTTCGAGGTGGTCGCGGTGACCTTCGACGGCAGCCGCTACATCGTGGAGCGGTCGGACGACAAGCCGCTGACTGGCAAGGCAGAGCACATCGCTGCGGTGATGAAGAAACCGTTCGAGCAGGTGCGGAACATCAAAGGCTTCGGCGACTGAGCGACGGCTGACCGCGGCGACGGCCCCTGGGTGTGCGCCCCGCAGCGCTGGCACTGGATACCGGCTCATCCCACGTGCGCCTCCATGTGAGGGGGCGCGGGCTGGTGGCAGAGGTGCCGTCGGTGGTCGCGCTCCGCGCAGACGGCAGCGAGCCGATCGCGTTTGGAGACGACGCAGAGGCCCTCCGCGACCGAACGACCGAGCCGATCTCGCTGGTGCGGGTGGTGGAGGGTGGGCAGCTCTGCCGACCTGAGCTCGCCAGCGCGCTGATCGCAGATCTGCTCGCACGTCATCGCGTCTCGCGGCGGGCGCGTCGCGGACGATGTGTCGTGGCGCTCCGACCAGACGCAGACGTGGAGGTGGCTCGGCAGGTCCTCGCGGGAGCGGGCCTGCGGGAGTGCGTATGCGTACCCAACGGGGCGGTCTCCGCGCTGGGGAGCGGGCTCCCGGTGGAGGCGCCGAACGCGAGCGTCGTCCTCGACCTGGGAGCGGGGGCCACCGAGATCATGGTGGTCGCTACGGGCGGCGTGATCCGCTGCGTCAGCGCGCCGTTCAGCGGCGACCACCTCGATCGTCTGATCATCCGGCAGGTCGCCAGCCGGCATCGACTCGACATCACCCCGAGGGACGCGGCGGTGGTGAAACACAACACGACGGCCCAGACACGCTGCAGATTCCTGGCGCGCGAGCGCACGACGGGGCTCCGGAAGGAAGCGGAGCTGGGAGCGGAGGAGGTATCGATGGCCATGGCACCCGCCGTCTCCGCGCTCGTGGACCACACCCGCGCGTTGCTCAACACGCTCACCCCCGAGCTCGCGGGGGACGTGGCAGAGAGCGGATTGGTGGTGACAGGCGGCGGCTCCCGGCTGACAGGACTCGCGGGGGCGCTGCGTACCGCGCTCGACCTGTCGATAGTGTCCGCAGAGGCTCCCGAACACTCCGCGATTCGCGGACTCGCGGCGCTGCTCAGCCGGCCGGAGACCCTCGCTCGCTGGGCCCTCTGATCCCGCTGGGCCCGCTGCTGATGGGCACGCGCTCGGGAACAGCCCCGTCCAGGCGGAAGAGACGCGGGACGCCGTCCTCCACCTCCAGGTAGCTGCGGTACTGCGCCCAGTCGCCGAGATGGATGACGTCTCCCTCGGCGAAGCGAACGTGTGCGAGCACGTGGATGTGCCCGAGGACCACCACCTGCGCGCCGTTCTTCAGGCGCTGGCGGGCCCAGCGCAGCTGGGCGGAGAGCAGCGGTCCGGGATCTGCAGGATGGTGACGACTAGCCCCGGCCATGCGACGAAGGAGGGCCTCTCCCCGCGCCGGCCCCAGCGCGCGCATCAGGGCGGCGAAGGGGCGTCCGCGCAGGAACGCTCGGGTGAGCGCGTAGCCCACAGAGGCGTCCGCCTCGTCACCGTGCGCCAGATGGAACCGCACGCCGTCCAGCTCGCGGGAGTGGTGCCCCTGCACCTCCACACCCACCTCATCGCGGAGGAAAGGTCCGACCGCGAAGTCGTGGTTGCCAGGCACGAACGTGACGGGCAGTCCACGCCGGGAGAACCGCAGGAGAGCCGCGCAGATCGGCACATATCGTTGACTGACCACGCCGCGGTAGCCCCACCAGTGGTGGAAGATGTCGCCGAGCAGCAGCAGATGATCGCACTCGAGCTGGTCCAGCCAGGACACCAGCGCGTGCTGTGCGGGGTCGTGGAGCCCCTCCAGGTGGGCGTCGGAAACCATCACCACGCGCATCTACGTCCCCAGCATCTACCTCCCCAGGAGGCAAAAACGCCCTCGGAGCAGAGCTCAACGAGGGCGTTCAAGGGGTTTGGCCGGCGATAACCTACTCTCCCACCGGGCCTCCCCGGCAGTACCATCGGCGCCATGAAGCTTAACTTCCGTGTTCGGTATGGGAACGGGTGGGTCCTCCAGGCTCACGTCACCGACCAAATCGTTCCAGATAGACCTGCCGAGATCCTGATAGGACTCGGGAGGCCACCTGTGAAAAGGTCGCGCATAGGAATGGGGTCGACGTTGTATCAATAGCGTATCAATAGCGCTGTGCGATCCTTCTCGGAGATTCACTCCACAGGGTGAAAACACTCTGGTGAAAACACTCTGGTGAAAACACTATAGTGTAAACATTCTGTGGCGTAAGGACTCTGTTGAGGGCACAAAAGCTCTGTTGATGAAGGCACAAAGACTCTGTTGATGAAGGCACAGAGACTCATTCATTGAGGAGTCTCTGTCTTTCAAGGAACGTTGTCACAACAAATATTGTTTCCAAATCTGTTGCTTCAACGGTCCTGTATCAATGTTCACTGAAGACGAGGGTTTTGGGGTCAAGCCAGACAGGCAATTAGTACTGGTTAGCTCCACGCATTGCTACGCTTCCACACCCAGCCTATCAACCTCGTGGTCTTCGAGGGCCCTTCAGGGAGAGCTTATCTCGAGGGGGGCTTCCCACTTAGATGCTTTCAGCGGTTATCCCTTCCGTACATAGCTACCCGGCAATGCCGCTGGCGCGACAACCGGAACACCAGAGGTACGTCCACCCCGGTCCTCTCGTACTAGGGGCAGCTCCTCTCAACTCTCCAACGCCCACGGCAGATAGGGACCGAACTGTCTCACG
>CAYXGP010000189.1:0-16611 GCA_964464515.1 uncultured Enterobacterales bacterium | reverse complement strand
ACAGCCACTCCACAGACTTGTCGCCGGGGTTGATGCTCTCGGTTGCTTTCAGCACCAGCAGCGCACGGACCCAGTCTCCTCGTCGGCCGTACGCCCGCGCCAGCCCGATCTGTCCTTCCAATCCAGAGACCGACGACATCGGCACCGACTCCCTGACGTCGCCCGATGAGATCAGCTCCAGGAAGTTGGCCTCGGCCGTCTGGCGGTGCAGATTGAGCGGGGCGGAGTACTCGATCCGCATGTTGTCGTCGGTGTTGAGCTCGGCGTCCCCGGCGAACGTGAGGATGTCTTCTCGGTCGGCGATGAAACGGGCGATGATGTCCTGCGGTGTGCGGCAGCTCACCTCGGCCAGCTCGCGTCGAACGGCGGAGCGGTCGGCCAGCACGGCGGCGATGTTCTCCGCGTCGAGCTTGAGCGGGCTGTCGCTGCCGACCAGGACCAGATCGGCGTCGTCGATGGTGGAGAACAGCAGGACGTGGTCGTAGGTGCTGGAGAACGTGCGCAGAAGGGAGCGCAGATCGGCCTCGTCCATCCCGTACATCTGGACCCACTGCGACCAGACCCCGCCCGGGGCGAGTCGGGCCTTGCCCAGCTCGAAGAACTCGGCCGTGAACAGGTTGGAGACCCCGCTGAGCCAGGGGTTGGACGGCTCCGAGACGACCAGGTCGTACCGGCCCTCCGGCTGGAGCGTCATGAAGTTGCGGCCGTCCTCGGCGAACAGCGTGACTCGGCTGTCTTCGAGGGGCCGGTGGTTGTAGGCGTCGAAGAAATGGCTGGCCTCGACGATGGCGGGCTCCAGCTCGATGATGTCGATGATCTTTGGCCGCTCGTGCAGCGTGACGGCGCCGGCCGTGATGCCGCTGGCGAGACCGATGACCGCGACCGTCTCTGCGTGGGGTGCGAACAGGAAGGGAAGGTGCGCACACAGCACCTGCGTGGGCATGTCGATGTTGGTCGAGGCGTCTACTTTTCCGTTGTTGGCGAGCCAGATGTTGCCCGACTCCTTGCCCTGGGCGACCGTGACCACGCTGGACAGCCCCTCCTTGTAGAACAGCAGATCGTAGGGGTCGATGGCGAGGGCCACGACGCCGGCCCGGTTGCGATCTTCGGGCTCCAGATCGCTGACGTACTTGTACATGCCGGCCGTCATCAGCAGCGGGTCCCACGGCGGGGGCTTGATGTGAACCAGCGCCACCACGCCGGCCAGCAGGGCCAGACCGCCGAGGCGGCGGGGGAGGGGAGCGGGGGTTCCGGCGGCCCGAGCGCTGGCGTCGCGGGCGGCCAGGGCGGCCAGCAGGTTGAGAGAGATGGCGATCAGGAGCGTGCCGCGCACCTCGATGGTCGGCAGCAGCACCAGTCCGCCGAGCACGGCCCCGAGGATGGCGCCCACGGTGTTCCAGCCGTAGAGTCGGCCCACCGCACCGCCGAGGCGATCCTCGCGGGCGACCGCGCGCACCAGGAGCGGGAAGCTGGCGCCCATGAGCAGCGCCGGTGGCACCATCAGGCCCAGGGCGATCAGGAGCTTCGCGGGCCAGATCAGCGCGGGGGCTGCGGCCACGGCGTCGTACAGGTGGACGAAGACCACCGGGAGGTTTCCGTACAGGTACATCGCACCGTAGACCAGCGCAGCGACCATGAGCTGGGCGCCGCTGAGCACCGCGAGCACCCGCGCCGCGCCACCCTTCTTGAACGCGCGATCGGCGATGCGGCCGCCGATCCAGCCGCCGCTGCCGATGCCGATCAGGAACGCCAGCAGCATGATCGAGAAGGCGTATGCAGAGCCGCCCAGCGTGAGCACCATCAGCCGGAACCACGCCACCTCGCACATCAGGCTGCCCAGCCCCGCGACCAGCGCGAGGGCGCAGGTGGTGGTCAGCCACGGGATGGCGGTCGCCGCGGCGGCGCGGGGCTCCGGCGGCGCGGGCTCCAGCGGCGCCACCGACATGCCCAGGCGGGCCGCAGCCAGACAGAGCAGCAGGTTGCCCGCGGCCGTCGCGAACGTGGTGGCCTCCAGGCCGAGGGTGGGCAGGAGCACGAAGCCGGCCAGCCCCACCCCGACCACCGCGCCGATGGTGTTGGCGCCGTACAGCCGCCCCACCTGCCGGCCCGCGTCGATGCTGTGGACGGTTGCGAACCGCGCCAGGAGCGGCAGCGTGGCGCCCATGCACACCGTCGGCGGCAGGAGGAACACGCCCAGGAGCACGAACTGCAGTGCCGCGAAGGCCAGGGGGGAGGGCTGGAGGGCCTGATGCAGCGCGCCGTAGGCCGGCGCCACCGCCGACAGCAGGTGCGGAAACACCAGGGCGTACAGCCCGATCAGACCCTCGAGGATCGCGTAGGCCACCAGGGGGCGGGCCACGCGATCGGCCCGCCGACCCGACAGGAAACCGCCCGCAGCCAGCCCGCTCATGAAGGCCGCCAGCACGATGACCACGGCGATCTGGCTGGTGCCGACGATGAGGTGGAGCTGGCGCTCCCAGAGGATCTCGTAGACCAGGGAGGTGGCGCCGCTCACCACGAAGAGCGGAACCAGCGCGGCGACAGCGCGGCTGCGCCGGTGCGCGGAGATGTCGGAGTTCATCGCGTCAGCTCGCAAGTCAGCGGTCCTCGCTGCGGTCGGGGCTGGGGTCGGGGCGGGGGTCTCGTCTGGGAAGGGCTGGAAGGTAGCCCGATCGGTGTGCCGACGAGAGGCCCCTCCCCACGCACCGATCAACTGTTTGACAGTTGATCGGCGCGGCGCCCCGATAGCCCCTCGCCGAGCTACCCCACTTCTCGCTACGCCTGCCCGAGCCAGCTCTGCCTGAGGCAGTCCTGTTCAGTGAGCCAGTCCTGTCAGAGGGCCTGTCAGAGGGCCCACCCAAGCTCCTCCCGCCCGAATCCTGCTTCCCGACCCCCTACCGCCAGAGAGCCCCGCCGTGTCTTCACCCGTCGAATCGCTGGACCGTCGCACCCTCCTTCGGCTACTCGCGGCCGGGTTCCTCGTGCCGAGCCGCGCAGACGCCGCGCTACCGTTCCTCCCCACCAAGGACACCACCGGCGCGATCACGCTGGAGATGCTGCCGTTCGGTGTGCTGACCGGGGGAGACGCCGCGACGCTGTACGTCGTCGTCTCCGGCCCCGGCGGCGCGTTCGTGGAGACGCCCACGATCAAGGCCACCGCCAGCAGCGGCGATCTCGGTGAGGTGGCTGTGCTGCGTTCGGGCCTGTTGAAGATCCCCTGGACGCCCCGCGCGCAGACCGAGGAGGTGCGCCTGCGGGTGTGGGGAGCCTCGCCGGAGAAGGAGCGCTTCTCGCGGACCTGGGCGCTGCCGGTGCGCGCCCCCGTCGCAGCGAGGTTGGGGGTGCTGATCGAGCCCGACGTCGTGGAGACACAGGGCTCCGCGGTGATCTCGGTGGGGATGCCGAGCCCGGGCGCCTCGTTGCGGAGCGCGTGCTCGCTCGGCCAGCTCGGGGACCCGACCTATGTGACGGAGGCGGACGCGATGGTCCCGTGGACCGCTCCCGTGGAGGGACCGCCGGCGTTCGTCGGCGTCGCGGTGGTCGACGCGCGGGACCCGGGAGCTGCCTTCGGGATGGCGCGCCTCGCCTTTCGCGCGCCCACGGATCTGGAGCTGGTCGTGGAGCCCGACGCCGAGGTCACGCTGCGTGACGGCCCGCACATCCACGGACCCGCGCAGAGCGACCGCAAGGGCGCCGTCACGGTGATCGCCGTGATGTCGCCGGATACGCGGGAGGTGACGGCGGTCTCGAAGGTGGGCGAGGACGTGGTCGAGGAGAAGCTCTCCATCGCGCTGCCCGCCGCCCCGCGGTTCGTTGTGTTCCCGTTGCCCGACAGCGCGCCCGCCGATCCGGCGCGGCCGATTCCGCTGCGGGTAGCGGCGTGGACAGACCTGGGGGCGCCCGATCCCAGCGCCGTGATCGAGGCGACCTCGGAGCTTGCCACGTTCTCGCCAGCCAGCCACGACGGTGAGGGGATCCACCGGCTCACGCTCACGCCCGGGACCGAGGCCGGCGAGGGGACGGTGGTGGTCACCGTGGATGGGTTCACCGCGGAGGTGCCGCTGGTCCTGGTGCCGCGACGCGCGGCTGAGATGACCGTCGGCGAAGCCGCGTGGTCGGGCGCTGGGTTCGCGCTGCCGGTGACGCTCACCGACGCCTCCGGGGAGGGCCTGCCGGGGACGACGCTGCGTGTGACAGCCGCCGGGGCGCGCCTGTCGGGCGATCCCGAGGACCACGGGGATGGTCGCTACACCGTCCAGATGAAGGCCACGGGCTCGCGCGGGGCGCTGGTCTGGGTGACCGCCCCCGCCGCTGCCGGACGCACCGCGCTCGATCGCCTCCTGGCGCTGACCGACCGCGACAGCCTGCCCACCGACGGCCTGTCGAGCGCGCGGATCACCGTGCTCTCGCTGGATGGCGCGGGAGATCCCGTTGCGGATGTCCCCCTGGAGATCTCCGTGGCGGCAGGAGACGGCGCCGCGCCTGCCGCGATCGCCACCGACGCCGCTGGCCTCGCCACGTTCCACTACACCGCCGGACGCAGCCCCGGGCTCGTGCTCATTCGGTTGACGGGGCCCGACGTCGCCGGGGGCGTCGCGCTGCTGCAGTTTGAGGGGGAGGCGCCGGCCGCGCTGCCCCGCTCAGGCTCCGCTGCGGATCTCGCGCTGGCAGAGGACTGGGCGGGCCTGGATCAGCGCGTCGAGGTGGCTCGCTGACTCGGCCCCGGTCATGGGGACGCGATACGCTCCCTGGGACGGAATGACCTGATGGCGCCCTTGTTTCCCCACCAGAAGCTCGACTGGAGCATCCGACGGCTCGAAGAGCGCTGCGGGGTGTCGCCGGACGATCCCGCCGCGCGGGTCGCGCTGGCCCGCGCGATCCTCTCTCGCGCGCTGTTCCATGGCACCGGCGAGCGGGAGTGCAATCAGGCGCTCGCCCTCGTCCGACGCGCTCTCCAGGACGACCCGGCAGACGCTGAAGCGCTGGTGATCGGCGGACTCGCCCTGGTGGGGATGGAGCGTCCGCAGGCCGCCCAGCGCTACCTCGACCAGGCCCTGCGCATCGACGCCGAGCGGCCCGATCTGCGCCTCGCCCTGGGGCGCCTCGCGGTGCTGAACGGCGATCTGCGCCAGGCCGTCTCCCAGCTCGAGAGCGCCTGCCGTGGGGCCGCCGAGAGCTGGGAGGTCCACCTCGATCTGGGGCGCGCGCTGCTCATCCTGGCGCGGGACGGTGGCACCTCCCAGCGGCGGCTGGAGCGCGCCCAGTACCACCTCATCCGCGCGCTGCGCCTCGAACCCTCGCCCGAAGAGCAGCTACCGCTCCTTCGCGACCTCGGGCTGTCGTGCATGCTCAACGGCCGCTACCGCGAGGCGGAGAAGTTCTTCATACGACTGCGCGAGAGCGAGCGCTACGCCTCCACTGCCCGCTACCACCTCGGGCTGGTGGCGCTGGGGCTTGGCAAGCACCACAACGCCATCCTGCACTTCCGCCAGTACCTGCGCGCCCGCCCGGACGACGCCCGTGTGCTGGCCCAGATGGCCATGGCCTGGTTCCACCTCGGCGAGTTCCCGCGGGCCCGCGAGGCCTGCAACCAGGCGCTCATGGCCGACCCCGAGAACGTCAAGGCGCGCCACGCCCTGGGCTGCTGCTTCCTGGAGGAGGGCCAGCCCGCCGAGGGTCTGCGCATCTTCCGCGAGCTGCTCAGCGAGCACCCCGGTCACATGCCCAGCTACGTCGAGATGGTCCGAACCCGTCGCCTCGCGGGTGACCTGCGGTGGCTGGAGCAGGCCCTCGAGGTGGAGGTCGGGCACTTCGATCGCGCCACGCGCCACGGCGGGCTGGACGGTCGCAGCACCACCCTGGAGCGCATCGGCGTCCTCCTCGGCGAGCTGCGCGCGGTGGGGCCCTCCACGATCAACGTGGTCCTGCGGCAGATCCCCCGCACCCAGGACGAGGCCCTGCGGTTCCGGCTGTACGACGCCGCCTGCACCATGGCCCTGGGCGCTGTCGCCGACGAGACGAGCGCCCGACTGCGCGAGGCGGGGCGGACCTATGGCGTCGAGCTGGGCAGCCTCGCGCTCTCCACCGCCGAGGCCCTGCCCGAGCCCGTGTTGATGGCCGGGCTGGGTCTGCGGGAGGCCGATCTCCGGCGCGCCGCGGTCGATCGCCACGGCCCCGCTCACGACGTCGAGACCCATCGGGTGAACCTCGATCGCGAGCGGGTCCAGGCCCGCGCCCACCAGGCCCTGCTGCTCCTCTCGGTCGGTCTGCGCCAGACGGTCGGCGGCCGGGAGCTGCTCCAGAGCTGGGCCGAGTCCGCCGATCCCGATCTCGCCACGGCTGCCTGGGTCGGGGGGGGCGCGGGGGGGGCCGCCCCCCCGGCGCCGGCCCGCGCCGGGCGGGGGGGGGGGCCGCCCCCCCGGCGCCCCCCCCCCGAGGCGGTCCGGCGCCTGCGGGATCGCGCCGCGAGCCGCGCCTGTCAGCCCGTGATCGACCGCCTCCTGGAGCGGGTCGGTCCGCGCACAGACACCCCCCGCGCCCCCAGGAGGGTCGCTCGCTCCGAGCAGATGCGCTGCTCCACCTGCGGCCGGCAGTCCTCTGAGGTCGAGCACATGATCTCGGGCGGCCGGGCCGTGATCTGCGACCGCTGCGCCGTTCGGGTGAGCCGCGAGCGCAGCGATCTCCGCGCCCCCGACGACGCCAGCTGCCAGCTCTGCGACAGCGCCTCGTTCGAGTCGGGTGGGGTCTCCCGTTTCAACGGGGTCGATGTCTGCGACGGGTGTCTGCAGTGGTCGCTGGGCCTGCTGGAGCGGGAGGAGGTCGAGGAGTTCCTCGCGAGCTGGTAGGGTGCTCGACCATTCGGCCCAGGATCTGCGCTGAGTAGGGTCAGCGATAGGTGATGTTCTTCAGGGCCAGTCTGCCGAGATCTCCCCCCGACGTTGTGCCGTTATCTTTGATCGTGGAGTCTCGGATCGTGCCGCGGGCTCCTGATCCCCCCCAGATTCCGTACCTGTTGTCTCTGATGATGGTATTGTCGATCACCGGTTGACAGCCTGAATAGAAGACGATCCCATCATCACCGTTCGAGTGGATCTCGGCACCGGAAACGGAAGCTGCATTGCAACCATGGAAACGAAGGCCGTCCTCCGCATTGCTGAAGACCTGAGTCGATGATATGGAGAGGCTGGCCTCTCCCGAAACGAGAACCCCATGCTCGCTTCCGGACACGGTGCCAGAGACAATGGTGATTACTCCAGTCTCACTTGCGTTTACTCCATAATGCGTATTGCCGGTCAACTCGGAAGTCTGAATAGTCAGATTGCCCTCCCCCTCTGCGTCAGCCCCATACAGTCCGTTGTTGTTGAGCTTGGAATCAGAGATGGTGGCGACGCCGTCTCCGTATACGTACAGGCCGTCCAATCTGTTTTCGGATAGATCCGATCTATCGATGCTGAGGTTTCCCCCACTCGTGGTGCTGGCACCGTGGGACTTGTTGTTCTTCAGCCTGGACCGGTTTATCCGTAGCGTTCCGTTCTCAAAGGTGTAG
The DNA here is from genome assembly GCA_964464515.1 of uncultured Enterobacterales bacterium. GTDB lineage: Bacteria > Myxococcota_A > UBA796 > UBA796 > UBA2385 > CAYXGP01. The sequence continues at coordinate 9,065 of CAYXGP010000189.1, read as the reverse complement.
GCGCCGCTCCATTCGTTGTCCAGCATGTCGGAGTCGTTGATCTCCATGCTTCCTTGTTTTGACGATCCTGCGCCACTGTGACCGTTACCGCGGCTCATGACCGAGTTGAGTGTTACCTTGCTCTCGCTCCAGGAGTGTGCGCCGGCCTGTCCGTTCTTCGAGAGCGTCATGTCTTTCAAAACTGCCACGCCTTTTGAGTTTACCCCAACTCCGGTCTTGTGACTCTTGGAGACCTCTCCGCCTGATGCCATGAGCGTTCCTCCCGCCACGTGGATTCCAAAGTAGACACCGTCATCGTCTCCGAGCGTTCCGCTCTCGATAACCCGGCAATCAGTCATCGTCGCCTTTCCTCTGATCTCTGCCCCGTCTTCGCTCGAGCGCGCGATGAGTGAACGCACGAGGAGTAGTTTTCCGTCTACTCGCAAGCCGACCCCAGGGGCATCTCGAATCTGCAGCTCCGTGGCGGTCAGCTCGGATCCGTCTTCCACCAACAGCCCATTGGTGTGGACGTCTTGCAGCTCGGACCGCCCCGACGCCGCAGAGATGGCCCACCCGTCGCCGGTTGTCAGGACGGTGACGTCTTCGACCGTGGCCGCGCCGCGGATGGTGAGGACCGGAGATTGTGCTGAGACGATGCGGATGTCCGCTGGGGAGTCCCCTGTGCCGCTGAGCGTGATCGGCTTGTCGATGGTGATGTTCTCGACGTACTCCCCGGGGCAGACGAAGATCTGGCTGCCTGGTATGGCCCTTCGGAGCCCGGCAGAGAGGGTAGAGACGCCCTCGGGACAGCCGACCTTGATCGGCTGAATCGCAGCTCGAGCTTCGTCTCTGCATAATCCGTAGTCATGGTTGTTCAGGTAGCGCTGCCACGACGCAACCGACGGGGAGCCCTGGGCGCTGTCGCAGTCGGACCAGTCCAGGAACGCGAGGCCTCCCACCCCAGCGCACAGGATCGCGGCGACCCCCAGTCCGCCGATGGTGGAGAGAGCCAGGAGGCGTTTCAGCCAGCTGGGGCCTGGCGGTACCGGAGGAGGCTGTGGAGGCTGTGGAGGCTGTGGAGGCTGCTCCATGCCGGCATTGAGGGCATCGAACAGCGCCTGCTGCATCTGTTCGGCGGTCTGGTAGCGGTCGTCGGCTTTGATCGCGAGCGCCTTGCAGACGACGTCGGACAGGTGCTTTGAGACCCGCCCGTCTGTGGCTTCGTGGGGCGGAACCAACGCGACCGGGTTGTTGGGCGCGGCGCGCTCTGATGCAGCGTCGGGTGGTTTTTCGCCGACCAGCATTCTGTATAGGGTGGCGCCGGCGCCGTAGACGTCGCTCCACGGTCCCATCTTGCCGGCCGAGCGCTGCTGCTCCAGGGGGGCGTATCCCTCGGTCCACAGCCGGGTCATGGTGTGCGGTCGGTTGCGCAACGCGTCGCGGGCAGAGCCGAAGTCCAGCAGCTTCACAAGACCGTCCGTCGTGATGAAGATGTTGGCAGGCTTGACGTCTCGGTGAACCATGTCGGCCCGATGAACCGCCCGGAGTCCGTCCAACACCGCGATCGCGATCTCGACGGCTTCGGTGTCAGGCAGCGGTCCGCGGGTCGCGCAGCGCTCCTCCAGCGTCTGTCCGTCCAGATACCGCATGACAAGATAAGCCGTGCCGTGCGCTTCGAAGAACGACAGCACCTGGACGATGTTGGGGTGGTCTGCGAGACGGGCCAGTGCGCGCCCCTCCAGGGCGAATCGCTCCAGCGTCTCTTCAAACGCGGGGGCGTCTTGTTGAGACAGCGGGGCCACGGTCCGGCCGTCGTTGCGTCGACCAGCCAGCTCTCTTGGGAGGTGCTCCTTGATGGCGACCCGCATGTGAAGTGCCTGATCGATGCCGAGGTACGTGATGCCGAAGCCGCCGCGACCCAGCGGCCGCGTGACGAAGTACTGGGCCTTGAGGATGGTGCCCGGTGGAAGGACGAAGTCGTCTTCGGGGACCTCTCTTCCCGGAGCGTCCGGTCCGCAGACGCCGCACCCCTCGGGACGTCTGCGAGGGAGCGCGCAGTAAAGACAGAGATCGTCCATGGGGCTCCTTACTTCTCCGCGGGGTCCGCGGGTCGTTTGGACTGATCATCGAGGAGGGGCTCGCCGGCGCAGCCTGTCTCCTTCGTGTCATGGGTGTGTCTGCCCGAGATGATGATCTCACCGGCTCGAGAGAGCTCCGCGCATTCCAGGCGGATCCCGACGCTGCGGTTGTTCTGGATGCGGGCCCCGTCGAGCGTGATCGCTGCGCTGTTTTCGGCGAACACGCCGTCCTGGTGGTTCTCCAGGACGGTCAGATCGATGGCGTTCAGGTCGCTGTTGGTGACGCGCACGCCGCTCTCGCGGTTGTAGGCCAGGAAGGCGGCGCGGAGGGTGACGTCGGCCCGCTCCGCGAAGACACCATCGCTTCCGCTGCCGATCACCTGGACGTCTTCACCGTCAAAGCGCGCTCCGGCGCCGAGTCGGATCCCGGGGCCGTCGCTGCGCGCGATGAACAGCGATCGACCCGTCGTCCGGCTGCCAGACCGGAGATCGAGGCCCGCGCCGGGCGACTCCCAGATGTGGAGATCCTTGAAGCGGAGGTCTCCGCTGGAATCCAACCGACCGCGCAGCACATGGACGCCGTCCAGATCGCAGCTCGCGCCGTCTGCGATCGTCAAGCCGCTGCTGCGGACGCCGGCCAAGCTAACCGACGCGCCGGCTTCGACCACCAGCGCGGAGCGCTTCGCGTCGGCATAGAGTGTGATTCGCTCGACGCGGACGCGACCGGCGATCACCTGCAAGGCGGGGACTCCCGCTGGCGCTTGGAGGATAACGGGCTCTCTCCCCTCCGCTGTGATGGTCAGATCGTGAGAGATCCGGAGGCTCGCCGGATAGGCGTTGTCAGGTGCGCCGACCACCGTGATGTGGTCGCCGGGTTGACTGGCGTCGATCGCGGCCTGGATGTCGGGGTTTTCCGGAATGACCCGCAGAGCTGCGCGGTCGGGGTTCTCGGTGTTGGTCGGGATCGCACTGTGGAGCGCCCACCCTCCGAGCAACCCGGACAACGCGCCGACGACCAACGCCAGCGGCCAGAGTCGACGACGGGACGGAGCGCCCGGCCGATGCGCTTCGGTGGGAACGGCCCCGGAACCGGGCGATGTCTGAGGGAGAGCGACGCCCGTGATGTCGACGACCACCACCGTAGAGTTGTCAGACTCGTCTCCACCCGCAGCTACGGCGCGGCGGACCAGGGTCGCGCTGAGCGCATCCGCGGTGGAATGGGAACGACTCAGCGAGAGGAGGTCGGCCTGATTGAAAGCCTCCCACACCCCGTCTGAGCAGAGCATGAGGCGGTCCCCGGGTTGAAGGAGCGTCGGCGCAGAGAGCGTGGGCCGAACATCGCCGGCCTTGCCCAGAGCGCGCAGCAGCTGGCTGCGATCCGGATGGTGCCGGAGCTGATCGACATCGGTCAGCTCGCCCTGAGCGAGCAACATCTCAGGTACGCTGTCGTCTCGGGTGCGGGCCGCAACGCGCCCGTCGCGCAGAATGTAGAGTCGAGAGTCTCCGACGTGTCCCCAGCGGGCCTCGCCGTCGGGCTGGATGACGAGCGCCACGATGGTCGTTCGCATGGACGAGACGCTTGAATCGAGCTCCGCTTCCCTTGCGATGGCGTCGTTGGCGGACTGGATACTCTCGGCCAGCCCCCGCCCCTGCTGCAGCAGCCCCGCGCTGACCTCCACCGCGATGGCGGACGCCCGCGCGCCTCCCCGCAGCCCGCCGGCCCCGTCGGCGACCACGACGATGCGATCCCCGCCCTCGGTGGCCACACTGCGCCAGGCGTCCTGGTTCTCGGAGCGTCCACCGGGATCGGTCGAGCCAGCGATGACGACGCGCATGTCAATGCTCCTCGATCACGAAGCGGACCACATCCCCCAGGGCGACCTCCACCCCTGGTGCCACCGGCGTCCATGCACCGGCCTCCAGGGGCTGCCCGTCGACACAGGTGCCGGCGCTGGACCAACAGTCACGGACCTGCCACGCTCCTCTGTGTGAGCGGATCTCGGCGTGGCGGCGGGAGACACCGGGGGCGTCAGCCGGGAACACGACGTGTGCGACCGACGGGTCCCGACCCAGGACGAGCGTGCTGTCCCTGTCCAGGACGCACACCTGTCCCCCCAGCGGGCCAGCGGTGAATCGGATCTGGCTGGCTGCTCCGCGGCTCCTGGTGCGGCTCCCGCGGGTGATCGACCGGACGATGGTACGCCGACTCGTGGGGCGCACCAGCGCGACGCCCAGCGCCGCAAGTGCCGTCAGCATCGTCGCGGCCATCGCCAGGACCGACAGAGTGACGCCGTCGTCTCTGCAGTCGGAGGCGTGGACGAACGTGGGATCGGCGCTGGTGCGTGCCAGGAACGCGCGCGCTTCGCCAGCGGTCACGGCCCAGGCGATCCCTTCGGGGATGGCGCCGGCTCCGCCCGATCCGATGGACTGGAGGATCGCCTGCACCGTCCCTGGCTTGAACGTGGCGATTCCCACTACCAGGCCGCATTCATCGACCGCGGGGCCCCCGCTGTTGCCCGGGTTGACCGCCGCATCGGTCTGAATCACCTCGCGCCCCTGGTGATCGGGTCCGATGTCGCTGACGATTCCGCGGGTCACCTTCACCCCGGCGATCGTCGGATCGAAGTCCGCGAACCCCGGGTAGCCGAGGACGAACAGGGTGTCCCCCTTTCGCGGCGTCCCCGAGCGGAATGTCAGAGGGCTCGGGAGCCCGCCCGGCACGCGCAGGAGGGCCAGGTCGAGCGCGCTATCGGAGTCTTGGACCTCGGCGGGAATCAAGCGCTGGTCGGCGTCGAAGACACGCAGCTCTTCACACGAGCTGATCACGTGGGCGTTTGTCAGGACGTGATCGTCGTCGATGACCAGGCTCGAACCGTGCCCGGTGGGCTGGCCTCCGTTGACGCAGAGCACCCGGAGTACGGCCGGCTCGATGCCGGCCAGATCGGGCGATGCGGCGAGCCCCAGGCTGATGAGCAGGGGGATCACTGCTCCGGCCCTGCTTTTCGTCGCCGCTTGCCGCGCTGTCGCGCCTTCCTTCGGTCCTCGGGCGATGCCTGCTCGGGAAGCGGCTCCGCGTCAGCGGGCGCCTCGGCTTCGAGAGAGTCGCCTGCGGGGCCTTCAGCGTCTGCGGGGGATTCAGCGTCCGCGGGAGGCTCCGCGTTCGTTGGGGCTTCGGCGTCATCGGGTGCGGCGCCTGCGGGCGTCTCAGCTTCAGCAGGGGGAGCTTCGGGTGGCTCTGTGCTCTGTTCTGATGGACTCGACGCGTCCTCACTGCCCGCGTGCTCTGGGGACCCCTCTGTTTCGCCAGCGGCCGGATCCTCGCGCTCAGCGGCTGGTTCCTCTTCGGGGGCAGCGGGCTGCTCTGTTGGACCGACGGGGGGCTCGAACCCGGGAGTGAGCTCCAGGGGGGAGGCGGCATCGGGAGCGCCGTCGGAGCCCAACACCGGTGTGGCGCGGGGTGGTGCCGGGCGGGCGCCTGCGGGGGAGGCCTCATCTGGAGCTGACCGGTCCGGTGGGTCTTTGGACGCGGGCAGACCGACGCCTGGAGGGGGGCGGGGTTGGACGAGCTGGGGCCCGGGCTCGGTGGTCTCGATCTCCAACCGTGGAGTGACCGCTCTGTCTGCGCTCAGCCACCAGACTGTCAGACCGGCGAACATGAGAAACGCCATCGTCGCGAGGAGCGCGAAGAGCGCCACGGGTCGTTTCGCGCCACGGGCTGGCGCCCCCAGACGGAGAACCAGCACCGTGGTGTTGTCCTGCCGGGGCCGCCCCTTTCCGATCGCGGCATCGACCAGCCGATGGGCGATGTCCTCTGCCGAGGTGCTGGCGGCGAGGACGCCGCTGATCTCGTCATGCGACAGCGCGTCGGTCAGACCATCGCTGCACAACACGAACGTGTCGCCGGCTCTCACGCCTTGATCCGCGGCGACGTCGATCTGCGGCAGGTGCGGGAGGCCGAGGTAGCTCGTGAGCATCGCCCGTTCGCCGGGCCGCCCCCCGTGCTCGGGCAGCGGCTGGCCGGTCGCCAGCGCCTCCTTGATGTTCTCCCCGACGTTGTGATCTCGATTCAAGCGCGTCAGCTCACTCTGGCGATATCGGTAGATCAGGCTATCTCCCACCGAGGTCCACCGCAGGCCATCCGGGTGGACCTGGAGGCCACACAGCGTCGCGCCCATGTCGGTGCCGGCACCCAGCGCACAGACGTCCTGGTTGGCTTTTTCCATCGACTCCCGAAGTTTTGGCGGGAGCGCCCCGCGCACCTCCCGGAGAAAGCTATCTACAGCGACAACGCTGGCGTCCGCGCCGCCGGCGTGGCCGCCCATCCCGTCAGAGAGCACCAGCCACACGTGCTCCAGGGTGGAGTCGGCCTCCGTCGGCTCCGGCCACAGCCCGATCCCGAAATAGTCCTGCTGCTCGCTTCGAGCACCGATGTGTTGGGCGTTTCCGATGCCGACGGTCAGCGGTCCGAGCCGCATGGGCCCTCCACCAGAGCGGTGCCCGACCGGGCTCGACCGATCGGCATGCAGCTGTTCACGTCCACTCTCCCCAGTGGAAGTGCGGACCACACAAGGGTATGAACAGGAATTCAGTGGAGCCGATCTCGATGCGGTCTCGGGCGGTCAGTTCACAAGGGGCGAGGACGGGATCGTCGTTTCGGTAGGTCAGGTTCTTTCCGTTCTTGTGGAGCAGATAGAACACTCGCCGCTTGCTGTCGTACATCAGCTCTGCGTGGGCTTCGCGAGAGATCTGCCCGTCACCGTCGATGCTGATCTCGTTGGTGTCCTCGCGCCCGATTCGGTTGCGCCCGGGGATGATCCTGAAGTCCTGTCCGCGGCAGTGGCCCCTGGTGCATACCAGCCAGCCCACGACCGGTGAGCGCATTGCGCTATCTTCTCCCGGACGGTTCATGTACGCATGAACACCCACCGTCTCGTCACCCTGTGGAGGGCGGGGAGTCGGCGCACGTCGCACCTCCCCGCGTGACGGTGTCTCGAAGATCCCCCGGGTCTCACCCAGGTCGGAGGTGGCGGGCGGGGCCGGGCGCACGCCGCGGGTGTCACCCACCGGAGCGTCCGCCGGGGACCCAACCCGTCGGCAGTAGGGGCAAGAGGCGTGGGCCTGGGGATCGAAGTAGTGACCAGAGTCGCAGCGAGTCATGGGCATGGGGGCTCCAAACAGGATTTGTTGGCACACATAACGAAGTCATCCTTCGTGTGTTGTTCAGCTCTGGAGGTTACTCCCAGACGGCGATCGCCGCTGGAAGGTATCACGCCTCCACGTGCCGTCAACGCTGGCGTAGAACGGTTCATTGGTAGCTGATGTCTCTCAGGATGATGTCGTCCATGTCCCCTGCGGATGTTGTCTTGTTGTTTTTGAACGTTGAGTTCTTGATGGTGCCTGTTGCGCTAGAGGCTGCCCGGATACCATAGCGATTATCTCGGATGGTGCTGCCTTCGATTGTGGGGTTGCAGTCAGATCCGATCTCGATTCCGTCGTCCGAATTGGAGAAGAACTCGGAGTCAGCGGCCACGGCAGACTTGCACCCACCAAGCCAGATGCCATCAGTCTTGTTTCCGTAGACTCTCACCGATGAAAGGTTCAGCGTTGTGTCTTCAAAGAGGGCGACACCGAAGTCGTTGTTCGCCAGTTCCGAATCTCTGATGTTCACGATCCCATTGTTGGTGGCCTGAGTTCCCTGATTCCCGTTCTCATTGAGTGTTGAACTCAACACAGATGCCGTGCCTTCGCCGTAGACGTATAGTCCATGGATGATGTTCGCCGACATCTCAGAAGCCTTGATGTTCAGGGTTGCGCTTTCTTTGGACAATGCTCCACTATGCCCATTGTTTTTGAACCTGGAGTCCGATACGGACGCTGTGGAGTCTCCGTAGACGTACAGTCCACTTTTTTTGTTGTCACTGAGTTCTGAACTCTCAACTTCCAGGGTTGCGTGCCCATCGGATGATGCTCCGTGGTACCCATTTCCGGAACTCTCGACGTTGGACAGACTCGCCACTCCGTTGGAAAGGGCGTGTACGCCGGTCTGGCCATTATTGGTAAATGCCGTCTTGTCGATTGTAGCTGAGCCACTTGAGACAATGACTCCGCTCCAGTGGTTCCCGGAGACCTCCCCCCCGGACATCGTGAGAGCACCGTATACGACGACGCCAAAGCAGGCGCCGTCGCTCTCCTTCTTTCCATTGTCCACGACTTCGCTATCGGTCACGGTCGCGGTGCCATTCACCACCATCCCATTTTCACCCGACCCCTCGACTCTGGAGTTCTTGAGCACGAGATTGCCTTTGACTTCGATACCATCGCCCGGGGCGTCCTGAACCTGGAGCTCACGAGCCGAGACCGATGAATCGGTGGTGACCGACAGCCCGTTGGTGTGGACGTCTTGCAGCTCGGACCGCCCCGACGCCGCAGAGATGGCCCACCCGTCGCCGGTTGTCAGGACGGTGACGTCTTCGACCGTGGCCGCGCCGCGGATGGTGAGGACCGGAGATTGTGCTGAGACGATGCGGATGTCCGCTGGGGAGTCCCCTGTGCCGCTGAGCGTGATCGGCTTGTCGATGGTGATGTTCTCGACGTACTCCCCGGGGCAGACGAAGATCTGGCTGCCTGAGATGGCCTCTCGGAGCCCGGCGGAGAGGGTGGACACGCCCTCGGGACAACCGACCTTGATCGGTTCGATCGCAGCCAGGGCCTCATCTCTACACATTCCGTAGTCATGATCGTCGAGGTAGCGCTGCCACGACCCGACCGACGGGGCGTCCCTCATGCCGTCACAGTCCGACCAGTCCGAGTACGTCACGCCCCCTGCGAGGATACCGCCGGCTGCCATGATCAGCTTCCAGGTGGAGCGCGGAGGTCGAGGTGGCTCGGGTGGGTTGGGCGTCGGTGGGCTGGGTTCCGGAGGCGGGGCCAGGTCGGAGACGCTCTCATTCAGCGCATCGAACAGCGCCTGCTGCATCTGTTCGGCGGTCTGGTAGCGGTCGTCGGCTT
>CAYXGP010000188.1:0-16706 GCA_964464515.1 uncultured Enterobacterales bacterium | reverse complement strand
GCGGGGCGCAGAGACGGCACGCACCCCGAAGACCCCACCGACGACGCCGCCGCCGACGCCGACGGCGACGGTCTGCTCAATGGAGACGAGTGGGCGCTCGGAACCGACCCGCTCGCGATCGACACCGACGGAGACACCATCGCCGACGGAGAGGAGGTCGGCGACGCCGCCGCGCCGCGCGACACCGACGGGGATGAACACATCGACGCGCTGGACGACGACTCGGACGCAGACACGTTCGCCGACGCGGACGAGGCCGGCGACGACGACCCGGCCACCCCCGCACGCGACACCGACGGCGACGGCACGCCCGACTACCGTGATCGCGACTCCGACGACGGCGGGGTGGAGGACCGCGAGGAGCGCATCGACGGCACCGATCCGCTCGACCCGGGAGACGACCGCGGGTTCAACTCCACGCTGCGGGGGGGCTGCGCGGGCTGCGCTGTCGGTGACCGCGCTGGTGACCCTGCTGGCGGCATTGCTGGCGGCGCTGCGGGCGGCGCTGCGGGAGGCCTGCCGCTCGCCCTCCTGCTGCCGCTCGCGCTGCGACGCCGACGTTGATCGCCCTGGCGCTCATCGGTGTCGCAGCGGCGTCCGGCGACTTCACCGGGGTGGATGCCAACCCGTACCACCTGAGCGTGGGCACCGACGGTCCGCTCTCGACGGGGGACGCGACGGTCCTCTGCCCCGGTGACGGACAGGCGACGTTTACCGCCCAGCTCCTTACGCACCCGCTGGTGGAGGCGGACGCCGACGGTCGCGAGCTCCGGCGCATCGTCGCCAACCGGCAGCAGCTCGACGTGGGCTACGCCGCGGGGGTGCTGCCGCGAGTGGAGGTGGGGCTCCTCCTGCCCGTGATCGTGTACCAGGTCGCGGAGTATCCCGATCCGGATCTCGGCCGGGTCGCCTCCACGGGGCTGGGTGACTTGGAGCTGCGGCCGCGGGTCTCGCTCCACGACGGCCGCACCCTGGGCGCCGCTATGGCTGCGCCCCTGTCACTGCCCACCGGCGGAGGGCGGGCCTGGCGGGGCGTGCCGGGCGCGACGGGGGGCCTGGAGCTGACCGGTACGGCCCGCGCGGGTCCTCTCCTGCTGGCGACGACCGCGGGCTACCGGGCGCAGCCGAACAACGAGGTGTACGGGTTCGTCGACGGCAACAAGCTGCTGTGGCGACTGGGGGTGCGCCTCCAGCCAGAGGGGCAGCCCTGGGACGTCTCGCTCGAGCACGTCGGCGCCACGCGCGCTGGCGCCCCGTTCGAGAGCGCCAGCGAGACCCGCGGGGAGGTGGTCCTCGCGGAGGGGTACCAGATGGACCCCGCGTGGCGAGTCGCAGGAGGGCTGGGGATCGCCGTGCTGCCGGGAGCGCCCGCCCCGCTGTTCCGCCTCGTGGTGGGGCTGAGCTGGCAGCGCATCCAGCCTGCGCCGGAGCCGCCGCCACCTCCGGAGCCGGAGCCGCCGCCACCGCCGCCCCCTGCCGAGCCACCAGAAGAGCCGCCAGAAGAGCCGCCAGAAGAGCCGCTGGTGGACAGCGATGGGGACGGCATCCCCGATGAGTCGGACGCCTGCCCCGAGGAGCCCGAGACCATAGACGGCTTCCTCGACGACGACGGCTGCCCGGAGGACGACGGGCTGTTCGTCACCCAGGGCCGCATCCTGCTCGCGGAGACCCTGCGCTTCGAGGAGGGCGGCGCCCGCCTCGAGCAGGGGAGCGAAGAGGTCCTCGACGCGCTCCGCGCGCTGCTGCTCGCCGACTCGAAGATCCGCGTGCGCATCGAGGGGCACACCGACAACACAGGAGACAGCGAAGGCAACCTCTGGCTGTCAGCCCGGCGCGCAGAGGCTGTCCGTCGGTACCTGATAGACGGTCACCCTTCGGGCGTGACTTTGGAGCCTCGACTCGACGCGCAGGGGTTCGGAGAGACCCACCCCCTCGTCAGCAACGAGACCCCCGAGGGGCGCGCGCAGAATCGACGGGTGGAGCTGGTGATCCTCGGGGAGTGAGGGCCATCGGCCCGCGACGACCCATGTGTCAGCAAGGCGCGGGGCGGTAGGCGCTCCACGGCCGCACAGACAGCGCCCCCGCAGGCAGGCGCGAGACAGCCTCGGCGAAGCGACGGGCCACCTGCTCGTTGGTGATGAGCGGCACGTTGAAGTCCACCGCTGCGCGTCGGATGAGGTAGCCGTTGGTGAGCTCGATGGCCCCCGGGCTCTTGGGGATGTTGATCACCAGATCCACCCGCCCCTCCTCCAGCACCGACGTGGCGCTCGGCTCGGCGAGGGCGAGCGGCCACTCCACCGGCTGTGCGCCCACGCCGTTGGCGCGCAGGAAGCGGGCCGTGCCCTCGGTGGCGAAGATGCGGATCCCGGCGTCCGCGAGACTGCGCACCCCCCCCAGCAGGCGCTGCTTGCTGGCGAGGCTGCCGGTCGAGAGCAGCACCGCGCGCACCTGCCGCCGGTAGCCCACGGAGAGCAGCGCCTTCAGGAACGCTTCGTCGAAGGACGTCCCCAGGCAGCCCACCTCGCCGGTCGACGACATCTCCACCCCCACCGTGGGATCGGCGCCCGCCAGGCGCGCGAACGAGAACTGCGGCGCCTTCACGCCGACGTATCCGTAGGCCTCGGGGCGGTGCGTCCGCGGCGTGACCGGCGCGCCCGCCATCACCCGCGTGGCCTCCTCGATGAGATCGTGCCGGAGGACCTTGGAGACGAACGGAAAGCTCCGGGAGGCGCGGAGGTTGCATTCGATGACCCGCACTCGACCGTCGCGGACGAGGAACTGCACGTTGAACGGCCCGTGGATCTCCAGGGCCGCCGCGATCCGCCCGGCGATCTCGCGGATGCGTCGGCGGCGAGTCAGCGTGAGCTCCTGGGAGGGCACGACCAGCGTGGCGTCGCCGGAGTGGACACCGGCGTTCTCGACGTGCTCGCTGATGGCGTGACTCAGCACCTCCCCGCGGCGCGCGACGCCGTCGAACTCGATCTCCAGCGCGCCGGAGAGGAACCGACTCAGCACCACCGGGTGATCGGGAGAGATCGCCGTCGCGCGGGCCAGGTAGCGCTCGAGCTGATCGCGGTCCTCCGCGACCGCCATCGCCGCTCCGGACAGCACATAGGAGGGCCGCACCAGCACCGGATAGCCCACCCGCTCCGCGAACGACGCAGCCGCGACCGCCGTGCTGACCTCCTGCCACTCCGGCTGGTCCACGTCGATGGAGTCCAACAGACTGGAGAACGTGTGGCGGTTCTCCGCGCGGTCGATCTGGGTCGGGCAGGTGCCGAGGATCGGGACGCCGTGCCGGTGCAGAGACAGCGCCAGGTTGTTGGGTATCTGCCCACCCACAGACACCATCACGCCTGTCGGCCGTAGCTTCTCACACAGCTCCAGCACCGACTCTTCAGAGATCTCGTCGAACACCAGGCTGTCGCACTGATCGTAGTCGGTGCTGACGGTCTCGGGGTTGTAGTTGAGCATGATCGTCTCGTGACCCAGCGAACGCAGGGTCCCCGCCGCGGTCACCCACCCCCCGTCGCACCCCACCGCGGAGCGGAGCCGGTAGCCCCCGGAGCGGTGGTGCCGCGCCCGCGGGCGCTCTCCGCTGAACACCACGTCGTCTTCGTCGCCGTGGTAGGTCAGGTAGAGGTAGTTCGTGTTGGCCGGATACTCCGCCGCGAGGGTGTCGATCTGGCGCAACACCGGCCGTATCCCCATGGCGTGTCTGCGGGACCGCACCGAGGATACGCTGGCGCCCCGTATCCGCGCGATCTGTCGATCCGAGAACCCGCCCTGTTTGGCCTCGCGGAGCAGCTCCGCGGTCAGCTCACCCTCCAGGCGACCGGCCAGCTCCACCAGGCACTCGATGCGCTGCAGGAACCAGTGGTCGATGAAGCTCAGCCGATGGATACGCTCGATGTCGTAGCCGCGCCGGAGAGCCTCCGCGACGGCGAAGATGCGCGTCTCGGTGGGCCGGGCGAGGATCTCGTCGATGTCTTCGGCGTCGGGGAGCCCGCTGGGGATGAGCCCGATCGCGCCGGTCTCCAACATGCGGAGCGCCTTCTGGATGGCCTCCTCGAAGGTGCGTGCCAGCGCCATCACCTCGCCGACGGACTTCATGCCCGATCCGAGCACCCGCGAGACCTTGCGGAACTTGTCGAGATCCCAGCGCGGCACCTTCACGGCCACGTAGTCGAGCGCGGGCTCGAACATGGCAGGCGTGGTCCCTGTGAGCGCGTTCTTCAGCTCGTGCAGCCCGTAGCCCAGGGCCAGCTTCGCCGCGACGAACGCCAGCGGGTAGCCCGTCGCTTTCGAAGCCAGCGCAGACGAGCGTGAGAGGCGCGCGTTCACCTCGATGATGCGATACTCCAGGGCCTGGCGACTCAGCGCGAACTGGATGTTGCACTCTCCGACCACGCCCAGGTGGGAGATGACCCGGATGGAGACCTCCCGCAGGTGATGGTACTCCTCGTCGGTGAGCGTCTGACTCGGCGCCACCACGATGGACTCTCCGGTGTGGATCCCCATCGGGTCGAGGTTCTCCATGTTGCAGACAGTGATGCAGTTGCCGAAGCGGTCGCGCACAACCTCGTACTCGACCTCCTTCCAGCCCTCCAGGTACTCCTCGACGAGCACCTGCGTGGTGTGCGCCAGCGCCTTCTTGACCCGCGCGGTGAGCTGCGCCTCGTCTCGACAGACTCCCGAGCCCAGTCCCCCCAGCGCATACGCGATCCGCACCATCACCGGGTAGCCGATCCGCTGCGCGATCGCGTGGGCCTGCGGCAGGCTCTCGGCGGCCGCGCTGCGGGCGTAGCGTGCGTCGACCTCGTCGAGTCTCTGCACGAACAGCGCGCGGTCTTCGGTGTCGGCGATGGCGCGCAGGCCGGTTCCCAGCACCCGCACGCCGTAGCGGTCGAGCACGCCCGACTCATGCAGCGCGAGTCCGCAATTCAGCGCCGTCTGGCCGCCGAACGACAGCAGGATGCCGTCAGGTCGCTCAGAGGCGATCACCTGTTCGACGAACTCGGGGGTGACGGGCAGGAAGTAGACCTCGTCGGCCAGCCGCTCGGAGGTCTGCACCGTGGCGATGTTGGGGTTGACCACCACCGTCCGGATCCCCTCCTCCCGGAGCGCCTTGAGCGCCTGGCTGCCCGAGTAGTCGAACTCACCCGCCTCGCCGATCTTCAGCGCAGAGCTGCCCAGGATGAGCACCGTCTTCGGCCGCGGCGGCGCCGGGAGCTCCGCGGGGACCGCTACCTGCACCCGATCGCCGCCCAGCATCTCGCGGAAGCGATCAAACAGCCCGCTCGCGTCCACCGGCCCGGGGGCCGCCTCGGGGTGGAACTGCACGCTGCAGAAACGGCCGCTCTCGTGTCGTATCCCTTCGTTCGACCCATCGTTGAGGTTGCGGAACCACGGCGCCCACCCGTCCGGCAGCGTCTTGTCTTCGACGGCGTATCCATGATTCTGCGATGTGATCAGCGCGCGGTCGGTGCCCACCTCGAGGACCGGCTGATTCTGACCCCGGTGCCCGTACGGCAGCCGCACGATCTCCGCGCCCGCAGCCAGACCCAGGAGCTGGTGTCCCAGGCAGATCCCGAACGTCGGCGTCCCCAGCGCGAGGTGGCGCCGGAGGGTCTCGACAGTGGCGCCGCACCGGCGGGGATCGCCCGGACCGTTGGAGACGAGGATGCCGTCGAAGTCCAGCCCCGAGAGATCATGATCCCAGGGAACGCAGATCACCTCGAGCCCGCGCTGCACGAGGTGGTGGATGATGCGGTTCTTCGCGCCGCAGTCGATCAGCAGGGCGCGGCGCCGACCGCGGCCGTAGCGGTGCACGTCGCTCCGACTCACCGCCGCGACCAGATCGTGCTGCGCGGGGTCGAACCAGGGGACCTCACCGTCGATCTCGATGCGGCCCAGCAGCGTGCCGTGAGAGCGCAGGTGCCGGGTGAGCCCCCGGGTGTCGACGCCGCTCAGCCCGGGCACGCCCTCGGAGCGCAGCCAGTCCGAGAGGCCCTGGACCGCTGAGTAGTGGCTGTACGCCGCCGAGCGCGACGTCACGATCAGGCCCGCCACCTGGATCCGCGAGGACTCGAAGCGCCGCTCCAGCCCCCCCGCCGGGTGCCGCGCGGGGACGCCGTAGTTGCCGACGAGCGGGTAGGTCAGCACGAGGATCTGCCCGCGATACGACGGGTCCGTCAGCGCCTCGGGGTACCCGGTCATACCGGTGTTGAAGACCACCTCTCCGGCGCGCGAGCGGAGCGCCCCGAAGGCCCTCCCTGGCAATCGCGTGCCGTCCTGGAGGACGAGCGTGGGGCGAGATGTCGGTTTCATCGGGCCGACGTTACCTGCATCGCAGGGCCCCGCAACCACGGGCAACCAAGGGAGACACTCCGTGCCGAGGCTGGGCTGGTACCGCGACTCTCGGCCCGCGCAGGGGGTGACCGCCTGGGGCGGCCCGGCGGCCGTGACCTGCGCCGCGCGTCTGCTCGGAAAGGCCGCCACCGAGAAGGTCCGCGATCCTGAGTCCCTCGCGGAGGTCCTCGCGGCGCTGGAGGAGCCGCTGTCGGAGCGCATACAGTCTTCCCCCGCCGATCCGAGCACCCTGCTGGCGCTGGCGCAGGCCTGGGGGATGTCAACCACTACGCGGCGGGAGTCCGTGCCGCGCATCCACCGGGACGTCGTGCGTTCGATACAGGCGGGGCTGCCCGTGCTGCTGCCCTGGCACCCGCGCCGACTGGGGGAGGCGGCCCCGGGGGGACAGACCCTGCACTGGGGGATGATCGTGGAGTGGCCCGACGACGGCGAGGGCGACGTCGCCTTCACCGACTCCTGCCTCGCCGGCGGTCACGGCCACGGGCTCCGCGGGCGCTGGACGCTGCGAGCCCTCCAGAAGCGCCGCGCGCTGCCCTGGCGCCCCGCCTGGCTGTTCCTGCGTTGACGTGCCCCCCTCGCCAGCGGGTGACCCTCCACGGCGCAGACGCCGCGCGCTGGACCGTGGATCAACGCGACGGCCGCGCCAACCACGCGGTGTCGCGGGACCTCTCGGTAACGGTGGACGTAGGTCCGGGCGGGAAGGGCGAGGTACAGATCCGCCGCTCCGCGGCGGGCCCCGCGCGGGTCCTGCGGGTGCGGGCGGACTCCTCGATCCGCGCGGAGACGCTGGACGGACCCTCGCAGCACTTCACCCTGGGGCCGCGCGAGCACCTGGTGATCCCCGCGCACCCCGCCGCGGAGGCGGAGCTGTTCGATATGGTCAATGGGATCGAGGATCTCGCGGCCTCCGACCGCTCAGCGCTCCTGGCGGCGCTCACCTCTCCGACGCCGGACGAAGCGGGACCGCGAGACCTGGAGATCCTCCCCGAGCGCCCGCCTCGGCGCCGCTGGCCCGCGCTCGCCGCCATCCTGGGGCTGCTCGTGGGGGTCGCGCTCTGGCAGTACTGGCCCTCCACTCCACCTCCCCCGCCCCCTCTCCGTCCCGCTGAGCCCCGCACCTTCACGCTGCCCGAGGAAGAGCCCCCTCCGCCGCCGAGACCGAGCGGCGCCCTCGATCGGGCATGGGTGGCGGTGCTCGATCGGGTGACCGCCGGCGCGGGCCCCTTGCGAGAGCTGTCGATCGGGCACTTCGAACACCCGCCCCGCTGCGCGACCGGGGCGGCTGGCCTCGCCCCTCGGCAGGTGTTCGGCGCGAGCTTCGCGGGATGGATGGCCTGGCGCAGCGACTGCGGCGTCCCCAACGCGCGGCTGCGCCCAGCGGTCGTGGGGCTGCTCAAGCTGACGGCCTGGCGCACCGCGGACCTCGCTCCCTCCCTCTCGCGCTTCTCGCTCGCCGCATCCGAGGGGGATCTGGCGCGGCGCGCCCGCCGGCAGACCCCCACAGATCTTCGGCTGTACGTGGACGGCTGGCCGTTCCTCGCAGCGGGCTTCGCGAACCACGGGCTGGCGCCCCTGTTGGGTCTCGCCTTCTGCGCCGCCGAATTCCGTCAGGCGCCCTCCCTGCTGCCGATCGATCACCGGATCACACGACGCGAGCTACTGCTCGATGACCGCGACTGCTCGGAGCACCGCGGCTTCGACGCCAGCAACGCGGCGACTGCGAACCTGGAGGAGCTCGCGTCCTGGATCGATCAGCTCCCCTCGGGCTGATCGGCGGCCCAGCGCAGGAGCTCTGCCTCCTCCTCGACCAGCCGCGCCGCCGCGGCCGGATCGCCGCGCTCGCGCTCGCGCCGGATCTCCCGAAGACGCGGGAGGCTCTCGATGATCGCGTGAGCCGCCCGGATGACGAACGTGCGCCCCAGGATTGCCCCGCAGCCCTCCGCGAGCTGCGCGACCAGCTCATCGCGCTCGGCGGTCAGGCGCGCGATCTCGGATCGCTGCTGGTTCCGGAGCTTCGAGAACACCACGAGGCCGACCGCCGCCGCGACCCCCAGGGCCACGCCCACGAACATCATCCTGCGCACGCCGTCGACCATCTCGAACAGGTCACCCCACCCGCGCAGCGGCTCATCAGGGCGCGCCAGCGCCACCACCAGCACGCCGCCGACCGCGACGATGCCCATCTGCTTCATCTGCGAGACCTTCAAGCCCTCGAACCACAGGGGGCGCCGCGCCTCGGCCAGCGCCGCCTCGATCACGCCCAGGTCGCGCAGCGCGTCCTGGAGCGCCGCGATCCAGCATGCGGGGTGATCGTCGTCCTGCGGCCGGTGGTCCAGCTCCGTGAGCAGACCCGCCTGATGGAGCCGCTGTCGCCAGCGCTCCGCGTCGAGCGCTGGCGAGAGGTCGCCCAGCACCCCGGGATCGAGCCGGACACGTCGCGTCATGGCTCCACGTACCCCATCGCGCGCAGCGCCCGCAGGACATCCGCGTCGAGCTCTTCGGGAGCTCCGGCAGGCACCGCTCCGTCGCGAGCGGTGTAGCGGCCGTCGCCGTCTCGCCGCGAGAACCGCTCCGGCTCCCTGCGCACGCCGCCCACGTCCACGCTGTCCTGCGCGATCCACAGGTGCCGGCCCGGGGCGGGCTCCCCGCTGGTCAGCTCCACCAGCGTCGGCCCCAGGTCGGCGGTGGTCACCAGACCGGGCCGCTCACCGGGGATGACGCTCGGCCCCCGCAGCGCCAGCGGCACGCGCAGCTCCGGATCGTGCAGCCCCCGGCCGTGCCCGCGCCAGCCGGCCTCCCAGAAGGCCTCTCCGTGATCGGAGGTCAGGGCCACCACCCAGCCCTGCGCCGCGTCTGTCAGCGCTGACAGGCGCTCGCGGTTCTCGCTCACGGCCTGCGCGTAGGCCGCTCGCAGCACCTCGCGCGGGGTGTCCCCCGGTCGATCGCGCGCGTACTCGTGGACCCCCATCAGGTGAACCCACAGCAGGGTGGGGCGCTCGACGTCGCGGATACGCCGCAGCGCGGCCTCGGTCAGACGCGCGTCCGCAGACCGTAACAGCGGAGCTCGGCGCCCCGTCATCCGTGCCTGTCGCCGCTCCAGAGAGTGCCACAGCGCCAGGGGTCTCCGCGAAGAATCGGCGTGAGACCACGCAGAGAAACCATCGTCAAATCCGTTGTTACGACGAATGTGAGGGTTCGACACGAGCGCCTCTGTGCGGTACCCCCGCGACCGTAACGTCTCGATCCACGTCTCGGCTCGAGGGTGCCTGCGCGAGTAGGTGTCCGCCCCCAGGCGCAGGCCACCCCCGTGCTCCACCACCCCTTCTGCCGTGAGGAGGCTGTGCATCGCCGGCAGGGTCCACGGCGCTGGAGAGATCGCCTGGGTGAACACCGCCCACTCGGCTGGCGGGGTCACGCGCTCCCGCCAGCCGGCCGCGTCGGCCCGCAGGGTGTCCACCGTGATCACGAGCACGTTCGGCCCCGCAGGCGCGACCTCGGAGACCTGCGCGCCCCCGCCGCGATCACGCAGCGCGGGGATCCACAGCGCCCCCAGCACGCCCAGGACCAGCGCCGCCCGCGGCGCCTTCACGCCGAGGAGCGCGATCAACGCGACCGGGACCCCCCCCCCCCCCCCCCCCCCCCCCCCGCCCGCCCCCCCCCCCCCCCCCCCCCGCAGCGCTATCACCCCGACCGGGACCCACCCCGCCCACACCACCCCCGCCTCGAGGGCGCCGGACGCGCGCGCGCCGTCCGGTCCCCAGACCGCCGCCCACAGGAGCGCCGCCGGCAGAACCGCCCGCGCGCCGAGACGCCCCGACAGCGCGGTGACCGCCGCCATCGCAGCGGCCAGCCCCGCGGCCGTCGCCAGGGCCGCGATCGGCGTGATCGCTGCGTCGAGCGGAACGGGACGAACGAGGTCGGCGGCGACCTCCAGCGCCACGAAGGCCAGACCCGCGCACGCGGCCAGCGCGATCCGGCGGCTCACGCCGCGGTCAGACGGCCGGTCAAGGCAGCGGTCAATACAGCAGGCACTTCTGCCGCGTCTTCTCGAACGCGGTCAGCTCGTCCTGCCAGGCCGCCGCCAGCTCGGCAGACCGCACGCGGGCCTGCAGCCCCAGGCGCGCGTCCGCGGAGCCCATCAGCAGATCGATGGCGATGGGATCGTCGACGAACTCATAGGTCTCGGTGCGCCACGCGAAGGCGTCGGGCGCCGCCCGCAGCGCCGCCTCCAGCACCACCAGCCCCAGCAGCACCGGCCGCAGCGCGCGGCGACCCGTGACGATCAGCTCAACGCCGTGACAAGCCTGCCCGGCGTGCTTCTGGAAGCGCGGCTCGAAGGTGGCGGCGCGAAAACCCACGCCCGCCAGCCCCGCGTCGTCTGCGCCCTTGCGGCACAGGTCTGTGAACCGCCGCCGATCGAGGTAGGGCGCGCCGACGAGGTGGAACGGCCGGGTCGTGCCGCGCCCCTCCGACAGGTTGGTGCCCTCGATCAGGCACATGCCGGGGTAGATCGCCGCCGTCTCGAGCATCGGCATGTTCGGCGAGGGGTGGATCCAGGGAAGGTCGGTCTCGTCGAGCCACTGGTGGCGCTCCCAGCCCTCGCAGCGGACCACGTTCAGGTCGGCGGCGATGCCCACGACGTCACGGAAGAAGCTGCCCAGCTCGCCCATGGTCATGCCGTGGCGGATCGCCAGCGGATACGCCGAGACGAAGCTCTCGAAGCCCGGGTGGACCACGTTGCCCTCGACGGTCACGCCGTCGATCGGGTTTGGGCGGTCGAGCACCACGACGGGGGTGCCCACGGTCGCTGCGACCTCCATCATGTAGCCGAGGGTGGCCTGGTAGGTGTAGTACCGGCTGCCGATGTCCTGGATGTCGAACAGCAGCAGGTCCAGATCGGCCAGCTTCTCGGGGGCCGGGCGCAGCGACGCCGCGCTGTCACCGTACAGCGACACCATCTCGACCGGGACCTCGTCGGGCGCGGCCTCGGTGCCCACCGCGATCATGTCCTGCGCGGTGGCGTCGACGCCGTGCTCCGGGCCGAACACACGCACGATGTTCGCGCCTGCTGCGCGCAGGGCCGGGAGGGCGTGCTCCAGGTCGCGGGTGACCGCTGTGTGGTTGCAGCACAGGCCGACACGCTTGTCAGCCAGGAGTTCAGGGGTCTTGAGGAGAACGTCCAGTCCGCTGCGCATTCGGGGCTCCGGGGAGGCCCCTCCTGTAACCGGGGCCTGTAATCGGGGAGGGTCACCGCTCGCCGCCCTCCTCTGCCAGCCCGAGCAGCGCGCCGTCCAGCCAGTCGATATAGGCCAACCCGCCGTTCGTCACGCCGGACAGCTTCCACAGCACCTCCCCCTCCGGTGACACCTGCTCGATCTGCCCGGCCGTGCTCCAGACCACGGCGGTCACGCCGTCGTCGAAGCGATGCACGTCACCCAGGCCCTGACACCACAGCGGTGGATCGGCCATGTAGGACCACACCTCGGTCGCCGTCCCCGCGTCTGTGTCGAGTCGGTACTCGATCATGCGGGAGGCGAGCTCGCTGGCGCTGAGCTGGTAGTGGTTGTCGAAGACCAGCAGCCCGTCCGAGACCTGCTCGAACTGGTGCTGCAGGGTCGGCATCGCGCCCGCTCCATCCAACTCAAAGCTGCTGCCCTCGCCGCCGAGCTGCCAGACCACCTCGCCGGTGGTCCGATCGATCTTGAAGATGGAGCCCGTGGTCGGTATCGAGACCAGGTAGGCATCATCCGACTCGTCATAATCCAGCGCGTTGGCGTGGGTCCAATCGTAGAAGGGCTGCTGTTCGTCCGCTGAGTAGGTGAGGTGATCCCACACGGTCCAGACCTGCCGCTCGGTCCCGTCCGGCGCCACCTCCACGATCTGATCGCCGCTCACGGTCTCCCCGTCGACGTCCCGATCGTCGTGTCGAATCTGCGAGATGGTCCCGTCGGGCAGCTCCACGAAGTCATGGTGCGCTTCGCCCGGCACGACGGACAGCAGCTCTCCGAGCAACGACACACGCTGCACCTCCGCGCGCTCGCTCCACGACTCGTCCTTCATCGACGGCGCCAGCACCAGGATCGAGGCGCCGTCGCGGGCCAGACGCACCCGTGTGATCGGACCCACGCTGTCGGACTGGTACCACCACAGGAAGCGGCCGTCGGTGTCGAACAGCAGCGCCGTGGACGGGCTGGCGACGAACGCCGTCGCAAACACCCCGCTGTGCCAAGCATCCGGAGCCAGATCCTCGACGGTGAACGGCATCAGATGGTCCGGATCGGGTCCGGTCTCGACGGTGCCCCCCTCCGTCAGATCCGACGCCGTCACGCTGTAATCGTAGACGGTCGACGCGGTCAGGCCCAGGAAGACCGCCTCGAAGTCGCCCGAGGCGGACGCCTCCACCACGCGGGAGTGGACCTCGTCACCGGCGGTCAGCGTCACCTCGACGGTGGAGACGGCCTCCGTGGTCGCGACGACGACCCCGACCGCGGTCGAGATGGTCGGGCTCACGTTCGCCGCGACGGCCAGGCCGTCGGTCATCGCGCCGCCGCCGCTGTCGGTCGGGGTCGTGCTGATCGCCGCGGTGTCATCGACTACCGGCAGGATGACATCGGGCCCGCATCCGCTGAGGAGCAGGCCCAACAGGAGAGGGCCGGCCAGGCTGAAGAGGGTGGGTGCCACGGCGGTCCTGCGGATGGGGTGTCCCTCCAGTCTACGCGACCGCGTCGCTGAGCGACCTGGCTGAGCGTGCCCACGATCAGGTGATCGCCGAACTCTCGCCGACCGTCTGGTCAGCCGACGGCGCCCGACCAACAAGAGCAACCCGACTCCCCCGATCTCCATGGCCGCGCCGCCCCAGGACCCGCAGCCCTGCACTCCAGCCTCCCCGTCCGCTGCGGGACCGCCGGTCGCGCTGGAGCTTCCCGGGCCGTCTGTCGTGGTGCTCCGCCGGGCGCGGGTCCGCTCGCTGACCAGGGACACGAGGAGTGCCGGTGTTCATGTAGCCGCCAGGACGATCGGTCCTCAGACGGTATATGTTGCCGACGGCTCCCCGGGACCCGGGCCCGCCAGGGGCGACGCAAAGGGAGGTGCGCGTGTTCACTGTCTTCGCCCTGACAGGTCATCTGCTGGGCTGCGTGAACTTCGAGGTCGACTCCACGGAGTACGCCCTCGAGTACACCGACTCCGACTCCTGCGCCGAGACCGACGTCTCGGACATCACCCTGCCCAGCACCATCACGGTGGAGGCCTGGGTGCGCTTCGACGACACCCGCAGCTACCGCCCGTATGCGCTGATCGCGTGGCCGGGAGCGCTGGCGCTGTGGGTCGACGAAGAAGGCCGCGGCCGCTTCTCCGACGGGACGACCGGCGCGGGCACCGAGTACAACGGCAACTGGCTCGACGACGGTGAGCTGCACCACGTCGCGGGCGTACACGACGCTGGCGTCAGCACCCTGTACATCGACGGCGTGGGCCTGGCCTACAATACCCAGGCCAGCCTCGGGGTCATCGCCGGCTCCGAGCTGACCCTGGGCTGCTGGGCCGGCCTCGACGCCGCCCACAGCGGCCTGATCGACGAGGTCCGCCTCTCGGCGAGCGCCCGCTACACCGACGAATTCGAGCCCCTGCGGGAGCCGTTTGCGCTGGACAGCAGCACGCTCCGTCTGTGGCATGCCGATGAAGGCGAGGGCGACGTCGGCTTCGACGCCACGCTCCGCTCAGATCTGGAGCTCACCGAGATCAACTGGCTACCCTTCAAGCTGAACCCCGACGGTTAGGCGCGCTGCTGTACAGCGCCCCGGGCGGACCAACCCGCGCGCACAAGAGGAACCCATGTCCAAGTCCATCGTCGCCGCCATCCGAACCACGCCGCAGACCGTCCTCGATGACTACGGACGCCTGATGGACGCGATCTCCTACACGGAGGTCCTGGATCCGAACGCGACCACCATCCTCAAGAACAACATCTCGTGGCACATGCTGTACCCCTCGGCGAACACGACGCCTTGGCAGATCGAGGGTGTGGTCCGCAAGCTGCGCGGCGACGGCTACGACGACCTCATGGTGCTGGAGAACCGCACCGTGGTCACGAAGGCGAAGAAGGGCGAGAAGCTCAACAACTTCACGCCCGTCCACGAGAAGTACCGCCTGCCGGTGAAGTACAACTTCAACCCGGCCGACATGCGCTGGGTGACCTACGAGCCCAAAGGCCCGATGCTCGTGCTCGACAAGGTCTTCCCGAAGGGGATCCGGATCCCGGACTACTTCGCCGGCAAGAACGTGGTCCACCTGCCGACCATCAAGACCCATATCTACACCGACTACACCTGTGCGCTGAAGAACGCCTTCGGCGGTCTGCTCGACAAGAGCCGCCACTACACCCACTCGGTCATCCACGAGACGTTGGTCGATCTGCTGCGGATCCAGCAGGAGATCCAGGCGGGCACCATCGCGGTGGCGGACGGCACCACCTGCGGCAGCGGCCCCGGCCCGCGCACCATGACCCCGGTGGTCAAGAACCTGCTGCTCGCGAGCGCTGATCAGGTGGCGATCGACGCGGTGGCCGCCAAGCTGATCGGCTTCGATCCGATGGACGTCAAGTGCATCCGTCTGGCCCACGAGGGCGGGCTGGGCAAGGGCCGCCTGGACGAGATCGAGATCGTAGGAGATCTGGACAACGCGGAGGTGGCGCGCACCAACTGGGACTTCGTCGTCGGCGACAACGCCGCCAGCAAGATCGGCGATCTGTTCTGGTTCGGGCCGCTGCGCCCCCTGGCCCGCGTGATGTTCCAGACGCCGATGGTCAACGCCTTCATCATGGGCAGCTTCGTGTACCACGACTACATCTGGTACCCACTGTCGGGCCGGAAGGTGGTCGATCGGTGGCTGCAGGAGACCGAGTGGGGGCGCCTGTTCCTGTCGTACGGAAACCCCTTCGCCGAGGAGCGCAAGGGGCTGTCTCGCCTGATCCCGCGGCCCTCCGCCTCCTGACCCATCACCGACACCGGTCAAAGCAGGTCTGATTCGCGGACAGTTCAGGGGCAGCACCTCCGGACTGCTCCCGCGGTCAAGGCCTGAAGGCCACCCCGCCTGGGTGAGGGGCCTGTGGGCGGCCCCCTTGTTCGCAAACCGCTGTTGTTCGCAAACCGCTGTGGACGCAGCGGCGACGAATGGGGAGGGCTTGGTCTCTCCAGACCGGGTCACTGCCGGATCGGGGTCCAAACGGACCGTGGGGCGAGTCTGCAACCGACAAGAACCCGGTGCTCCCCAGAAGGACACACCGGTCAACGGTCCTGGTTGACCGGTGGCAGTCCGCCTCACTCCTCCCAGCTCGGGGTTCCCACAAACTGCCACATCTTCTGTAAGAGCGTTTGATATTCAATGCGTACCTGTCCCATTCACCGCGGTGTCCCCGAGAGGTATCGGATGATGTCGGGCAACCGAGACCCGCCATTGGTTCCGAAGCGCCGTCGCGAAGAGGTCAGGAGGTTCATGCACGCCAAGCCCTGTACTCCTGTTTGCTCCGGTTTCATCAGCCTGAGCCGCCAGACGCCGGTTTCATCTCGTCCACTTCGCCGAACATCTCGGTGAAGGAATGCGGTTCGACGCCGCTGTCCTCACGGCGGCACTCGGGCGTCATGACATGATGCCGTGGTCTTCACGTCCTGGAATTTGGAGCGGACATCCCAGTAGATCGTATCACCAATGATGAGGACACCTTCAAGGTCGTAAGTCCGCAGGTAGGGGCCTCTGTGGTGCAGGCCGATCCCCTGGCGAGCTCGCTGGTCGATCCACTGAGCGACCCACTGAGCGACCCATTGCGCTCGGGCGCGGCGGCAGCCCCCTCATATCCCTGGCCGACCGGGCATGGTCCGGTCCAAGCGCGGGCGAACCGCGAGCTACGGGGAGACGCCCCTGACGTGGCGGCGGCCGGAGTCGGCGGGCAGGGGTCGGCGCTCCCGCATTTCGCGGCGCTCCAAGCGTCCTTTGGCGGTCACGACTTGAGCGGTGTGAAGGCCCACGTCGGCGGGGCCGCCCGCACCGCGAGCGACGCGCTGGGCGCCCAAGCCTACGCCACGGGCAATGACGTCGCTTTCGCGAAGAGCCCCGACATGTTCACCGCGGCCCACGAAGCTGCCCACGTCGTCCAGCAGCGCTCCGGCGTCCAACTCAAGGGCGGAGTCGGTCAGCCCGGCGATAGCTACGAGCGCCACGCCGACGCCGTGGCCGACCGGGTGGTGCGCGGAGAGTCGGCCCAGCCCGTGCGCGGGGACGTGGGTAGCCCAGCCGGGGGGCCGCGCGGCCCACGCGCCGCGGGGGGTCGTCCAGCAGCC
>CAYXGP010000187.1:7617-16801 GCA_964464515.1 uncultured Enterobacterales bacterium | reverse complement strand
TCGCCCACCCCGGGCACGGGCGCGGCGTCGGTCTCGCCGACCTCAACGACGACGGCTTCCTCGATCTCATCGTCCGCGACTTCCAGGGCGCGCCGTCTCCGGTCTACATGAGTCGGTGCGACGACAGCGCCTGGCTGCGCGTTCGTCCCCGGGGCGACGCGCCCAACACCCACGCCGTCGGCGCTCGGATCGAGGTTGTGGCGGGCGGCGTTCGGCAGGTTCGTTGGATCACCGCGGGCGGGACGTCGCTTGCGAGCAGCCTGCCGGCCGAGGCCCACTTCGGGTTGGGTGACGCAGAGACGGTGGAAGAGCTGTCGGTCGTCTGGCCGGACGGCGAGCGGTCCGCCTGGAGAGAAATCG
The DNA here is from genome assembly GCA_964464515.1 of uncultured Enterobacterales bacterium. Lineage (GTDB taxonomy): Bacteria > Myxococcota_A > UBA796 > UBA796 > UBA2385 > CAYXGP01. The sequence continues at coordinate 16,441 of CAYXGP010000187.1, read as the reverse complement.
AGACGCGTCAGATCCTGGACGTATCGAGATAGCCTAGCTCACAGAGCAACTTCTGCGCGTCTCCGCACCGAAAATCGTACCACAGCCCGCTGCCCTTCCAGTCGAACGCGCCGCAGTCTTCGCCTCCCTCCCAGTCGTTCGGCTCCGCGTTCGCCCAGTTGTCTTCTCCCAGCGGCGTCCCGTCGACCCACACCCAGGTGCCCTCGGTCTCCAGATCGCTCAGCCCGATCCACCACGGCCCGTACCCCAGGGTCGCAGAGACGGCGTAGGCCGCCTCGCTCTCCTCGATAGTCTCGAAGATCGGCAGCGTGCCCCCCAGCTCTGCACACTCCGCGCTGGCGTCCTCCCAGGAGTACCACTCATCGCAGAACACAAAGGGCGCGGACTCGACGCACGCTCGGCACTCCACCGCCTCGTCGACTCGTCCATCGCAGTCGTTGTCAGCGCCGTCACATGCCTCGACGCCACCTGGCACCGCCGTCGCCAGCCAGTCGTCGCAGTCGCCGTCGCAGATCGTGACGCCGTCGCCGTCCTGGTCGGCGTCGTCGCCCACCAATCCGTCGCAGTCGTTGTCGATCCCGTCGCAGATCTCCACCGCGCCGGGGTACCGCGCAGGGTCCGTGTCATCGCAGTCGCTGCGGCAGGTGGGCACGCCGTCGCCGTCGGCGTCGAAGCCCTCGTCCACCTCGCCGTCGCAGTCGTTGTCTCCGCCGTCGCAGATCTCCGGCAGGTGGCTGGCGTTCGCGGCGTCGGCGTCGTCACAGTCGCCTCCGGAGCCGTCGTCACAGGCGGGCTGACCGTCTCCGTCGGCGTCCCAGTCCTCGTCGGTCAAGCCGTCGCAGTCGTTGTCGATTCCATCACAGGCCTCCGGCGCCCCCGGCGAGACGAATGGATCGGCGTCGTCGCAGTCCCCTCCCGAAGAGTCCGCTCCAGAGGTGTCCGCCGCGTCCGCGCAGGCGACATAGCCGTCACCGTCGCCGTCGCTGCAGTCGGTGATGCCGCCGCTGTCGTCCGCGGACTGGCAGGCGGCCAGGAATAGGAGCCACATGTACGATCGCTCTCCGTTGTCCCTTCGCTAACCGACGGGAACCATCCCGCCCGCCAGGTGTCGAACGCGCCATGCCCCCGCTCCTCTCGCTCGTGTTCCTTCTGACCGGACCGCTCCACGCCGGCGCGCCCCCCACCAGCGCCCGCTCTCGCGCCGCCGTCGATCGGCAGGTCCCGCCCCTCACCGCAGCGTTGGCCGAGGCGCGTCTATCGCTGGGCGCCCCCGTCCACCTCCGCATCTACAAGGAGGAGGCCGAGCTGGAGGTCTGGCTGCGCGACGGGGACTCCTTTCAGCGGTTTCGAACGTACCCGATCTGCACGTTCTCGGGCGAGCTGGGTCCAAAGCAACAGCGCGGCGACATGCAGGCCCCGGAGGGCTTCTACTTCGTCACGCCCCAGCGCATGAATCCGTGGAGTCAGTTCCACCTCTCCTTCAACCTGGGCTACCCCAACGCCTACGACCGGTCGCACGGGCGCACCGGCAGCCTGCTCATGGTCCACGGCGACTGTGCCTCGCTGGGGTGCTACGCGATGACCGACGCCGGGATCGAGGAGATCTGGACGGTCATGGACGCAGCCTTCCGGGCAGGGCAGCCGTTTGTACGCGTTCACGCGTTTCCGTTTCGGATGTCCGCAGAGGCCGTCTCGGCGCACGCTGCGGACTCCCCCGAGTGGGCGGCGTTCTGGGCCAACCTGCTGGAGGGGGCGGAGCTGTTCGAGGAGACGCTGCGGCCGCCGGACGCCCGCGTCGAGGGCGGGAGGTATGTGTTTCGGCGCTGAAGAGGCGCGCTCGCTCACCCCGATCCGGCCGCGACGTCGAGCAGCGAGAGGGTGACCGCGCCGCCCAGAAACCAACCGAAGCGCACATGATTCCGGTCGGGTAGCTCCTCGGCGAAGACGCTGTACAGCATGAACCCGGTCAACAGCAGCAGCGACAGGTCGCCGACCAGCTCCGACTCGGTGATCTCCGACGCCGCGCCGCCCACGAACAGCGACGCGACCACCAGCGGGCGCCCGAGCCTCCACAGACGCTGCCCCAGGTGCTCCTCCAGCCCGCGGTCGGCGAACATCAGGTGCAGGCCCAGCGCCAGCGTCGACAGCGCGATCGCGGAGACGGTCCTCTCCATGATCTCCCCGATGGTGTAGATCAAGAGCGCGTTGTAGAGCGCCGCGAAGGCCAGGCGCAGCGCCCGCCGCCAGCGCTCGCGCTGCAGCCGATCGACCGCGAAGAACAGCAGGAACCCCGCCAGGATGATCAGGTGGACGCGCTCACCCAGCACGGCGTGTGTGTTCTCGATCTCGGGCATGAGGTTCAGGAAGACATACGCGGTCGCCAGGCCGCCCCCGAACGAACCCAGCCCCACCCCGGCTCCAGCGGCCATTCGCAGCACGCGCGGGCCAGCGAAGTGGCAGATCGCGAGCACCGACGCGATGATGAAGCTACCGGCCATGGACGCCCGGCCTCCTGTGAGCCCCGCTCGGAGGGCGTTTGAAAACGCGGTTCCGCATTGTATCAACGCCTCTTCGCCGGATGTTTCGGGGGGCTGACGCCCCCAATTGCCGCGCGTTCAGCGCGGGCGACCCCCGGCGCGGGGCCCCGCGCGGGGGCGGTAAAGTAGCGCGGGGTTAAAGTTTCCCCCCCGACAGTATTGCCCGGGGGGGCCCCCCCCCCCCTTTGGCCGCGGGTTCGGGGGGGGCGACCCGCGGAGCGGGCAGCCGAGAGGGCGAGGTACAGTAGCGCGGGTTCAAGTTGACCCGCACTACTGTATGCCCTGGGGGAGCCCCCCCCGGCCCCTTCGTGGCCGGCCGCTGCTCACGCAGCGGCATCCAGCACCGACGATTCCAGTTTGTCCCGTGGACAACCTGAACCCGCGGCACTGTGAGCCCGCGCACGGACTCTCCAAACACCCGCTCATAGCTCACCCCGCGGTGGATGGCGATCAGCGCAGCCCTCTCACCGCTCCCCGAGCAACTCAAGAGACGCCTCCCGCATCCCCTCCCCCAGCCGCCTCTGCGCCTCGACGATGTCCTCGGCTGCATTCGCTGGCGGCTCCAGCACCCCATAGCGAACGTCGATCCGCGCGAACGGCGCCGGGATCTCGAACCGATCCCACGAACCCAACCGAAGCGCCGGCCGGACACGCGTTACCCCGAACACGATCGGACACTGCAACCGAGCCGCCAGCACCGCAGCCCCCGCCTTGGGTTCCCACCGCGGCCCCCGCGGTCCGTCCACCGCCAGCCCCACCGCGGCCCCCCGCGCCCGCATCGCCGCCGCGCACCCCTGGAGCGCCTCCCCGCCCCCCCTGCTGGAGCTGCCGCGCACCACCCCGAACCCCAGCCCCGCGACCACCCTCCCCACCAGCTCGCCGTCGCGGCTGCGGCTGATCATGCTGAGGATGCCGAGTCGCTGGTGGGCGGCGATCATCGCGAGCTGCTCGCCGTGCCAGAACGCCAGCACCGAGGGGCCGCGGTCCATGATCTCCAGCAGCAGCCCCCGCCCCTGAAAGCGAACGCGCCACGTGGCCGCGAGCAGCCGAAACAGCCCGGACAGCGCGATGGGCGCCAGGGGGCCCCCGGCCGGTCGCTGCGCGGGTGGCTGCATTGCGGTCCTCCCCGCTGTGGTTACCTCCCCGTTGTTATCCCCCCTGTGGTCACGCCCTGTGGCGAGGTGTCCATGTCCATGGTGCCCGGCGCCCGCATCTTCGGGCGCTACACCCTCGGTGATTCGCTGCCGCCGCGCGGCGAGCTGCATCGCTGGCAGGCCACCGACGCCGCCACCAGCGAGCCCGTGGAGGTCATCGCGCCCAGCCCGCTGGCCGCCCTCCGACCTGGCGCGGAGGCGGCGTGGCGTCAGACCCACCACGACCCGCCGACCGGTGCGCTGGCTTCGGTGATCTGCGGTCGCCACGGCGGGCGCCTGGTGGCGGTCCGCCCCCCGAGCGCCGGCCCCTGGGACCAGCCCCTCACCCCCGAGCAGGCCACCGGCGTGCTGGCGTCGGTGGGTCAGCAGATCATCGACCGCCCTGATCTGACGCGTCTCGATCCCGAAGATCTGTGGCTGGACACCGAGCGCCGGGTGGTCCTCGCGCCGAGCGGCATCGTGCCGCACGATCCGGTGGGTCGGCCCGCCCGCCTGCTGCCCCCCGAGGGCGCCGGAGGTCCCTCCGCGGCCCTGTACGGTCTGGGCGTTCTGGTCTTTCACGCGGTGACCGACGTCTGGCCCGTGCCAGGGGACACGCCCTCCGCGCACCGCGCCGCGCAGGACGCCCCCCTGTCGCTCGCCGCGCTCGTGCCTGGGGTGTCGGTGGCGCTCGCCGAGGCGCTGTCCCGCCTCCTGTCGTCCGAGCCTTCCCGCCGCGCCTCCGCGCTGCCGCCCCCCGGGCCGCCGGTGCAGCTCCCGGAGGTCACCCCGCCACCACAGACGCCCGCGATCGTGACCGCTCCCGCCCCCGACGTCGCGGGCAGCGGCCGCCGCGATCACCGACTGCAGTCCTGGAACGTCGTGGTGGAGCCCGCGAGCCTCACCCGCGCCGCGCGGCGGCGGGTGGCGGCGTTGACCGGACACCCGATCGCAGCCCTGGAGCGAGCCGCCGAGGCCGGTCTGCCCGTGCCGCTCACCGGAGGGCCCGACCGCTCCCACGCCGAGCAGCGCGCCGCAGCGCTGGCGCCGGCCGGCGCCCCCGCGACCCTCGTCGCCGGCACGCCCGCGATCGCCGCCAGTCTCCTCACGGGGGCGCTGCTGCTCGGCGCGCTGATCACCGTGGTCGCAGGCTTGCTCACCGGCGCCCTCCCTGCCGCAGCGATCGGCGGCGTCGGTCTGCTGGCGAGCGGCGGGCTGGCGCTTCGGGCCCGACAGGCCGGCGCGTTTCGGGAGCGCCTCCGCGCGGGACAGGCGCTCCTTGTGGCCCCCGCTCCGCCCGCCACACCGGAGTCCCAGGCGCTCCGGGACGAGCTGACCCGCACACGCGCGGAGCTGCTCGCCCCCCACGTGCCCGACGCGGTGCGCGCAGATCTACTGCATACGCTGGATTCGCTGGACGACCTCCTGGACACGCTGCCGCGCGACACGTCGCCGCCCGAGGAGGCGCACGAAGCCGCGCGCACCGTCCAGCGAGATCTGCGGAGGCTTCAGCGCTCGGGGTGAGGTGCTGTCAGCTCAGGTGAGGTGCTGTCAGCTCAGGGAGGTGCTGTCAGCCCGCGCTGGGGGGAGGACCGCCGGTGCCGCCGCTCGTGCCGCCACCACCAGGGCCACCGCTGCTCGTTCCACCGCTGGTTCCACCGCTCGTGCCGCCGCCGCCTGGACCGCCGCTGCTGGTGCTGCCGCCCGTGCTCCCTCCGGTGCTGCCGCTCGTACCACCGCTGGTGCCGCCGCCGCCGGGGCCGCCGCTGCTCGTTCCGCCGCTGGTTCCACCGCTCGTGCCGCCGCCGCCTGGACCGCCGCTGCTGGTGCTACCGCCGGTCGTTCCACCAGTCGTTCCACCAGTCGTGGTTCCACCGGTCGTGGTTCCGCCGGTCGTAGTACCGCCCGTCGTACCGCCGGTGGTGCCGCCAGTCGTACCGCCGGTGGTGCCGCCAGTCGTACCGCCGGTGGTTCCACCTGTCGTTCCGCCGGTGGTGCCAGTCGTGCCACCGGTCGTGGTGCTGCCGGTCGTGCCCGTCGTCCCTCCGGTGGTGCTCCCGGTGGTGGTCGTTCCCCCGCTGGTCGAGGTTGTCCAGGTGGTGACCGAGGGGGTGACCTCTGAGGCGGAGGGATTCTCCTCATCTTTGTCGCCACAGGCGACCGCGAGTCCACACAGCATCAGGAGGCCACACAGATTCAGCTGACCAGAGAAATTCAGCTCGGTTGGGGTCGAGAAACGCATCGGTGCTCCAAGCGGCGGGATCCCGAGCAACTTGACCCGGGGACCGCTTCCGGTCAAGACGTTGCTACCCACCAACCGCGAGCCGAACCGTGTACATCCTCGGGCTCTCCTGCTTCTACCACGACGCAGCCGCCTGCCTGCTGCGCGACGGCGTGCCGGTGGGCGCCGCCAGCGAGCAGGTCTTCACGCGCAGGAAACACGATCCGGATTTCCCGATCAGTGCGATCCGCTGGCTGCTCTCAGAGGCCGGCATCACAGCCGCGGATCTTGACGCTGTCGCGTTCTACGACAAGCCCATCCTCAAATTCGAGCGGTTGATGCTCAGCCACCTGGCGACCTTCCCGCACAGCTTCTCGCAGTTCGTGCGGGGAATGCCGAGCTGGTTCGCCACCAAGCTGCGCCTCGACAAGCTCCTCATCCGGGAGCTGGACTACCGGGGGCCCGTGCTCTACGGCCACCACCACCTCTCGCACGCCGCCAGCGCCTACTACCCCTCGGGCTGGGACGAGGCCGCGGTGCTCACCGTCGACGGCGTGGGGGAGTGGTCGACCGCGAGCTGGGGCGTGGGCCGCGGTCCTGAGCTGACGCTGCAGGGTGAGATCCGCTTCCCGCACTCCCTGGGTCTGCTGTACTCCGCGTTCACCGGGTACCTCGGCTTCAAGGTGAACTCCGGGGAGTACAAGGTGATGGGGCTCGCGCCCTACGGCCAGCCCAGGTACGTCGATCACATCCGGAAGCTCATCGCCATCAAGGACGACGGCACCTTCCGGCTGGACATGCGGCACTTCTCGTTCGATCACGGCCTGCGCATGTACAACCGGTCCTTCGAGGACGTGATGGGGCAGCCCACGCGGGCCTACGAGGACGGCGAGCTCACCGAATTCCACAAGGACGTCGCGCGCTCGCTGCAGGAGGTCGTCAACACCGTCATGGTGCGATTGGCGACGCGGGTCATCGAGCAGGCCGGCACCGACCGTCTGTGCATGGCAGGAGGAGTGGCGCTCAACTGCGTCGCCAACGGACACATCCTGCGGGACGCCCCCATCTCCGAGCTGTTCGTGCAGCCGGCGGCCGGCGACGCCGGGGGGGCCATGGGTGCCGCGCTGTGGGCATGGCATGGGGTGATGAACAAGCCCCGCGACTGGCGACTCACCACCAGCTACCTGGGCCCCGGCTACGACGAGGCGCGAATCGTCACAGACTTGACACGGTACGGCGCGGTCTACACCCGGCCCGACGACCTGATGACCCGGACCGCCGCGCTGATCGACGACGGCAACGTGGTGGGCTGGTACCAGGGGCGACTGGAGTGGGGTCCGCGCGCGCTGGGGCATCGCAGCATCCTCGGCGACCCCCGCGACCCCAGGATGCGCGACACCATCAACATCAAGATCAAGAAACGCGAGGGGTTTCGGCCGTTCGCTCCGAGCTGCCTGGAGGAAGACGTCTCGGAGTGGTTCCAGATCGATCGACCGTCTCCGTACATGCTGCTGGTCGCGCCCGTCCGGCCCGACGCCCCCCAGCCGCTGCCCGCGATCACGCACGTCGACGGCTCCGCGCGCATCCAGACGATCCGCCGCGAGCAAGACGCGCTGTACTACGACCTGATCTCCGCGTTCAAGGCGCTCACCGGCTGCCCGGTCATCATCAACACGAGCATGAACGTGCGCGGCGAGCCCATCGTCAACACGCCCGAGGAGGCCTACCGGTGCTTCATGCGCACAGACATGGACGCGCTGGTCTGCGGGCCGTTCTTGATGATGAAGAGTGAGCAGCCGACGCTGGAGCTTCGGTCGGCGAAGGAAGCGTTCGGGCTGGATTGAGCCGGGCACCTCTTCATCTCCAGCCCACATGGATCGCGAAGCGAGAAGACGCGGGCACGGTCGGTTCTGCGTGTCCACGCTCGGCGGCACCGCGATTCTCACGATCTCGCGATCCAGGTGATCACGATCTCGCGGTTCCGCGATTCCGCGATCCGCGAAGCATCGCTGAAGGACCTCCGGCGCCGCGTCATGCTCCGCTGCGAGCGGTCCCGTCACCGCGACCCGGTCTGCCTCCCGCCCACGCGGTCCTCCAGACCCGGTCTGGATGGACCGGGACGTGGATCGCGGTCACGCGAAGCCGTGGATCGCGAGATCGAGGAACCGCGGAACAGCGAAGCCGTGGCTGCTCCACAGCGGCTACCGAGGACACGCAGATCCGATCCGCACCAGATCCCAGGAGACCCGATGCTCCATCTCCCCCTCTCCCCTCTCCTCCACTGGACCCCAGGCGCCGGAGGCCTCCTCGCCACCCTCCCCGCCCCCCGCCCGATCCTCCACGGCCGCCGACCACCCGACTCCGCTCCGGTCACCCCGCTGCACCTCACCCTGCTGTGCAGCGCCTCGATGGCCCCGCTCGCCGACACCCTCGCCCCGCAGTGGCAGACGCTGCGGCAGACGCTGCCGCCCCTCCCCGCTCTCGTCCTGGATCCGCCCCACCCTCACGCCCCACCCCCCCCCCACCCCACCAACGAACCGCCGGACGACACGCGCCCCCGCGTGACCTGGTTCCTCGCGGCCGCCCACCAGGCCGCCCTGCATCGCTCGTTGGCTGCGATCGTGGCGCGCCTCGACGCCGCCGATCGCCGGAGCGGCGGGCCAGGGCTCTCCCACCCCGAACCCGATCGGTTCTTCCACCTGTCGATGCGCAACAACCGCGGCGGCGACCCTCGACGTTCCATCGGAGACATCGCCGCTGCCGACGATCCCCCGGGTGCTGGCCCGGGGGCGGCGTGGTACGGGGTCGGTCCCCCTGGCGGCCCCGATGCGTTTTGACACCCGCTGCGTGCGCGGCGGCAAAGGGGCCGCGGCGGGCGCCGGGGCGGGGGGGGCGCGCCGGGGGGCGGGCGGGGGGGGGGGGGGGGGGGGGGG
>CAYXGP010000187.1:0-7607 GCA_964464515.1 uncultured Enterobacterales bacterium | reverse complement strand
GGCGGCATCTCCCCCGAGCCGGTCACCGGCGCGATCGTCCCCCCCCTGTTCCAGACCGCCACGTTCGTGTTGGAGGAGGTCGGACGCGACAAGGGCTTCGACTACACCCGGTCGTCCAACCCCACCCGCGCCACCGTCGAGCGGGCGCTCGCCACCATCGAGGGCGGGAAGCACTGCGCGAGCTTCGCCAGCGGCATGAGCGCGGTCGACGCCGTGATCCGCACCCTCGACGCCGGCGACCACGTGGTCTGCTCCGACGACGTGTACGGCGGCGTTTCGCGCCTGTTCAACACCATCCTCGCGCGCCACGGGCTGTCGTTTTCCTACGTCGACTCATCAGACCCGAGCAAGGTCCAGGCCGCGCTCCAGCCCAACACGAAGATGGTCTGGATCGAGACGCCCACCAACCCGCTGCTCAAGATCAGCGACATCCGCGCGGTGGCTGACGTCGCCCACGGTCACGGCGTCCCGCTGGGGGTCGACTCGACGTTCGCCTCGCCGGCGCTGCTCCGGCCGCTGGAGTGGGGCGCCGACATCGTCATGCACTCGACGACCAAGTACATCTCCGGGCACAACCAGCTCATCGGCGGCTGCGTCATCACGAACGACGACGCGTTCCACGAGAAGATGAAGTATCAGCAGAAGGCGATCGGCGCGGTGCCGAGTCCGTTCGACTCGTGGCTCACGCTGCTCGGACTGAAGACCCTGTCTCTGCGCATGGCGCGGCACAGCGAGAACGGACTGAAGGTCGCCCGGTACCTCCAGGCCCACCCCAAGGTCGCGCGGGTGGCCTACCCCGGGCTGGAGAGCGATCCCGGGCATGCGATCGCCAGTCAGCAGATGTCCGCGTTCGGTGGGATGATCTCGTTCGAGCTGGTGGGCGGGATCGACGCCGGCAAGGCCCTGATGAACGGCGTCCAGTTGTGTGCATTGGCCGAGAGCCTCGGCGCTGTCGAGTCGATGATTACGCACCCGGCGACGATGACGCACGTCGATGTTCCGCGGGAGGAGCGGATCGCGCGCGGGCTGACCGATGGGTTGGTTCGGCTGAGCGTCGGCATCGAGGATGTCGAGGATATCATCGCAGATCTGGCGGCCGCTCTCGAGTAGGGGGGGGCTCTCGGACAGGGCGCAGACTCACTGACTCGACTCTCGCTCTCGCCATGGTTCGCGGTCTCGTAGATCGAGGTCTCGTGGGTCCGCGCTTCCGTAGGTCCGTATCTCCGCGGGTCCGAGGAGACGGTTCGACTCGGCGTCGCGGTCAATCGGCAGCGCGGTCGATCGGCAGCGCGGTCCGTCGGCAACGCGGCTTCACGGTCAACGGAGCCGCTCTGGAGGAGCCGCGGCTTCACGGAACCACGGGTCGCTTCGCTCACGACTCCACGGCTATACGGCCCGCTCAAGGTCTCGCCACCTCCCTCACCAACCGAAACCCCCGCGTCGGATCCGCCCACTCCATCCGGATACGGAACCGACTCGCCAGCCGATTCCCAATCTCCGGCCCCCGAAAGCTCCCCCCGCGGATCACGGCGTAGCCGGTCATCCCCTCGTCAGCCCGCCGCAGCCCCGGCCGGTTGGTCGGCGGCGCGACGTCGCTCCAGTCGTCGAGACACCAGTCGCGGACGTTCCCGGAGAGTCCCCGAACCCCGAACGGGCTCTCGTCCAATGCAAACTCCGAGATGGAGCATGGGTGCTCGCCGTCGGCGTGGCTCCCGGCGCTGCACGCCCACGACGGGTCGAAGGTCTCTCCCCACGGAAAGGACCGCCCGTCCGTGCCGCGCGCGGCCTTCTCCCACTCGACCTCGGAGGGCAGCCGCCATCGCTGCCCGGTGGTCTTGCTGAGCCAGTCAGCGTACGCCGTGGCGTCGTGCCATGTGACGTGCGTGACGGGGTGGTCGAGCCCCCACGGCCCGATGGGGGGGCGATGGGGGAATGTCGTCTGTCCCGGACCATTCAGCAGATACAGCGGACCGGCCTCGCTGCTGCGCGGCACCCGACCGAGCGCGTACTCCGTGAGACCGCGCCGCTGGAGATCTTCGAGGAACACCACGTACTCACGGTGCGTGACCGGGTGACGGGTGATGGCGTAGGCGTCGGTCCACAGCCGCCGCAGCGGCAGGCCCAGCGCGGCCTCGGGATCGCCGCCGTACAGAAACCACCCCGGCGGGATGAAGCACAGGTCGCCGCCGACGTCGGCGCGCGGCAGCGCGATCTCTCCCCCGCCGCCGGGGGCCTCGCCGTCCCAGTGGGCCTCGCGGCCGATCAGCACCGGGTACCGCGCCTCGGCCCAGCCGCGCGCGCGTAGCCACAGCATGTAGCTGCCCATCGGCATGGGGTGGCGCACCAGCGGCGTGCGTCCCAGCCGCGTGGACGGCCCCGTCACCAGCCGACGGCCGCGCCGGGTGTAGCGCGCCGCGAAGACCTCGGCGCCCTCCGGTCTCGTCCGCAGCGTGAGCACCCCGTCGCCCTTGAGATACGAAAGCAGCGAGCGGCGGTCGGGGTGGTCCTCGGGGAGCGCCTCGGCGTGGGTGCGCAGGCGGATCCCCAGGCGCACCGCGTCGTCGAGTCGACGCTCCGCCTCCGCGTCGATGTGCTGCGCGCGGAAGTGCGCCGCGAGCGCGGCGTGGGCCTCGGGTAGATCGGGCTCGTGGGTGAGCGCGGCGTGGAGGAGCTGGTCTCGGGTGACCGACAGCAGATCGACCTCCAGCTCGAGATCCCGCGCCTGATCGAGCAGCTTCCACGCTGGCGCCTTCTGGTCCTCGGGGGCGTGGCTGGGCACCCCCTCCAGCAGCATCTCGGCCTCTCGCCGGAGCGTCAGCACGCGCTCGGCGAGGTCTTCGGTTCGCGGCGTCAGCGCCTGCGCGTCGGCCACCACTGCCAGCGCCTGCTGCCGGCGCTGGACCCCATCCAGCCACCCGCCGACCGCCGCCGCGAGCTGCCCGGCGTTGGCGAAGCGCTGGCACGGCTCGGGCTGGAGCGCGCGCTCGCAGATCTCTCCGAGCGGCGCGAGATCCGCCCCCGGCAGGTGGGTCCTCGGCGGGACCACCGCGGGCGCCAGCTCGCGGGTCTCCCCTCCCTCCCACAGCGTGTGGAGCGTCAGCGCTTCGACCGCCGTCACCTGCGCCGAGAGCAGCTCCCCCTGATCGGGACGCCGACCGTACAGCAGCATGTACAGCAGCGTGCCCAGCGCGTAGACGTCCGCGCGGGCGTCGACCGCCTCGTTCTCACCGCGGGCCTGCTCGGGCGCCATGTAGCCCCGGGTGCCCATCACCGCCCCGACGCGGGTGTCGGCGTCTTCGAGGTCCAGATCGTCGTCGAGCACCCCCGTGATCTCCTCTGCGCCCGGACCGTCTTCGTCTGAGACCCGCGCGATCCCCCAGTCGACGACCTGCACCTCTCCGTGCTCGCCGAGCAGCACGTTCGCGGGCTTCAGATCGCGATGGACGACGCCGTGCGCGTGGGCGAACGCGACGGCATCACAGGCCTTGCGGAAGACCTCCACCAGCCGGCGGAGCGCCACCCGCCCGTCCCCCCGCGACAGCCCGCCGGCGGCGTGGAACGCGTGGATGGCGTCACCGAGGGTCTGCCCCCGCACCTCCTTCATCGTGAAGTAGGGCCGACCGTCTTCCAGGAAGCCGAGGTCGTGTACGGGGGGGATCCCCGGGTGCTGCAGCCGACTCGTCACCAGCGCCTCGCGGAAGAAGCGCCGCTGCTGCTCGGGGCGCGCGGCCAGCTCCGGCCGCAGCATCTTCAGCGCCACCTCCCGCTGGAGACGCAGGTCGAAGACGCGCCGGACCGTCCCCATCCCGCCCTCGCCGAGCGGGCCCTGATCGTCGTACCGGTCAGCGCCTTCGGGGCTGAGAGGCCTGCGTTGCCGGTCCAATGCTGCCCTCGTTGAGTTCACGTCACGACGGAAGACGCCGGCCCATCATAGCAGGTTAGACGCTTCGCTTGTTCGGGTCGCCCCCTCGCCGGCGGACCCCGAGGAGCGCCGATGGGCTGGACAGCGCGTGCGCGGACGGCCGTGTCCGCGACCTTCGGGATGGACCTGCGAGCGCTGGCGGCGCTCCGCATCGGCCTCGCGCTCCTGCTCCTGGTGGAGATCGCCGTGCGTTGCTGCGATCTGACCGCGCACTACACCGACGTCGGGCTGATGCCCCGGCAGGCGCTCCTCGAGCACATCGAGCGGTGGGGGCACATCTCCATCCACCTCGCCAGCGGGTCGTGGGCCTGGCAGGCGATGCTGTTCGCGCTCCAGGCCGTCGCGGCGGTCTTCCTGCTGGTCGGAAGGCACACGCGGTGGGCCAAGCTGATCTGCTGGCTCCTGCTCATCTCGGTGCACAGTCGCAACCCGCTCATTCTCCAGGGCGGCGACGTCATGCTGCGCCTGATGTTCTTCTGGGCGCTCTTCATGCCGCTGGGGGCGGTGTGGTCACTCGACGCCCGGAGGTCTCGGGGCGCCTACCCACCCGCGCCGTGGACAGCGACGCTCGGCACCGCCGGCTACCTCCTGCTGATCGTCTCGATCTACATCTTCACCGCCGTGCTCAAGAACGGCGCGGAGTGGAAGAACGGTCACGCCATCTACTACGCGCTGCAGATAGATCACTTCGCCAAGCAGCCCCAGACGACCTGGGTGGTGGATCAGATCGAGCTGCTGCGGGCCATGACGTACAGCGTCCTCGCGTGGGAGCACATCGGCCCCGCGCTGCTGCTCCTGCCGCTGCTCGCGGCGCTGCTGCCAGGCGGACGCATCGGCGAGGCGCTGTCGCGGCTGGTGCTGTCCGACTTCTGGCGCACACTCGCGGTGCTGGGATTCATCGCGCTGCACCTCGGGCTGTTCTTCTTCCTCACCCTGGGGCTGTTCCCCTGGATCTGCATGGTCGCCTGGATGGCCCTGCTGCCGCGAGGATTCTGGGATCGCGTCCAGGCTCGGGTGCAGCGCGGCTCCTTGCGTCGGACCACCGCCCCCGACGGCCCCCGGGTGGGTCTGCGCTGGCCCGCGCAGGTCTGGGCTCTCTTCTGCATCTGCCTGTGCTTCAATTGGAACCTGAGCACATTGAACAAGAAGCACACCGTCCCCTTCACCGAGATCAAAGCCCAGCGCCCGGTCCCCAAGCAGGTCCGCTGGATCGGCCACACGCTGCGGCTCGATCAGTTCTGGAACATGTTCGCTCCGTACCCGATGAAGGACGACGGGTGGTTTCACATCCCCGGAAAGCGTCGCAACGGTGAGAAGCTCGACCTGTTCACCGGAGAGCCCCACACCCTGGAGAAGCCCGAGCAGGCCAGCCTGCTGTACCGCACCCAGCGCTGGCGCAAGTACATGCGGAACTTCTGGGACAGAAAGTACACCGATGTGCGGCTGTATTACGGCAAGTGGCTTTGTTACGAATACAACACAGGAACGCCCGTTCGTGAGCAGATCACCAACTTCGAGATCCGCTTCTTCAAGGAGCGCACCCCCGCTCCTGGCGAGCCCTTGCCCGAGCCGGTGGACGTCCTGCTGTGGAACCATCGCTGCTTCGGCAAGAGCGACAAGAGCGGCGCGGGCAACACGACCCTGAAGAAGGCCACAGGGAAGGTCGTCGAGGAGGTCCCCTCGAAGACGGACCAGAAGAAGGACAAGGAGAAGACCGGAGCTGAAGAGACCGGCGCAGAGATGACCGGCGCAGAGAAGGGTCCGCCCGAGGACGTCGCGCCCGGGATCCCCGAAGCCACCCGCAAGGCGCGCTCGAAGCTCTCGTCCGAGGAGCGCGCCGAGCGCATGCGCCGATTGCTGGAGGCGCGCTCGAAGGCGGAGAAGGCGGCGAAGGCCAGGACGGCGTCGCCCCCTCCAGGGCGATAGACTGCTTGCGCACCCCCGGAGCGCCGTGTCCTCCCTGAACCTCAGCGCCAGCGTGGTGCAGAGCCTCATCCTCATGGCGACCTTCCACGGTCGACCGGGGGAGCTGGCCCTGCTCGCCGGCGGTCGCACCACCGATCGCCCCCACCTCGACGCCTTCGCGCGCGCGTGGCTGGCGCGGGGGCTGAACGACTGGCGCCATGCGCAGACCTGGATGGCGCGGGCCGGCCTCACCTGCGGCACCGAGGGCGGCGGGTGGCGGCTCACCGAGGCCGGACAGACGCTGGCCGCCGCGGTCCTCCGCAGACGTCCCATGTGGCTCGACACCGCGTACACCGTGCCGCAGCGCCCCAGCCGCACCCTCGCCTCGCTCCGCGCGGAGCTCCAGGGCGTGGACCTGGGCTTCCACGAGCTCATGGACGATCCCCAGATCAGCGCCCTCCTGCGCGCCTGTCGGGTGGACAGCGCCGCCGAGGCGCTGCACTTCGGGTGCGGAACCGGGCGACTCACCGCGCGCCTCGCCGAGCTCACCGGCGCTCGCTGGACCGGCGTAGACACCGCCGGGGCGGTCATCCGGCAGGCCCGCGCCCGCGCCCGTCGCGACCCCGACCTGCGCTGGGCAGAGATCGATCCCGTGGCCCCGCCGGTGCCGGTGGCGATGTACGACGTCGCCCTCACGATCGACGCGCTGTACTTCCTGCCCGATCTCTCGACGCACGTGGAGCAGCTCGCGCGGGCCCTGCGCCCCGGCGGCCGCCTGTGCATCGTGCAGAGTCACTGGGGACCCGCGACCGGAGGCGCTCGGCGGCGCAGCCCGGGTCGCAGCCCCGTCGCGGGGGCCCTGCGCGCCGCCGGCCTCTCGTTCACCTCCGTCGATCTCACCAGCCTCGAGGCGGAGCACTGGGAGCGGCGCGTGAACCTGCTGCAGGCCAACCGCCCCGGGTTCTCCTCTGAGGGGCTCGACGAGCTGTATGAGCAGCGCTTCGCCGAGGCCTGCACCTTCCATCTGTGGCCCGCCGAGCAGCGCGCGCGGCACCTGTTCGTCGCCCGCCTGTAGCGGTCCCGCCGCAGCGCTTCAGCCTCATGACGTCGCAGCCCTCCACCGAGCGCTGGATCCGCGAGGCGCTCCAGCGCGCCGGGGATCGACCCGGCGTCTTCGCGGCCGCCGGAGCCCTGCGAGTCGCCGCCGCGGCGCTCGCCGATTCGCGCACTGCCGAGCAGGCCGCCGAGGCCGCCGACGCGCTCGCCCACGACGCCTGGCGCTCGTCCGAGGGAGCGCTCGCGGACACCATCACCACCTGCGTCGCCGCCCTGCGCAGGCCGCCCGCCGCCTGGTCCCCGCAGGCCGCCCCGCTGGCCGACGCGCTGACCGCAGCCCTCGCGGACTACCGCAGCCCGTTCGCAGCCGACGCGCGCGGCGAGGCAGAGCTGTCGCGGCTGGAGGTGCTCTTGAGGGACCTCCCCCACGCGCTGCTGCCGCCGACGGAGGGACTGCGCGCGGCGATCGTCGCGCTGCGGCAGCGGGGGAGCGCGCGCGACGCCGCCGCAGAGAACCGCAGAGCCGCGATCCGGGACCGGGCCAGGCGGACCGCGGCCTGGCGCGAGGCGGTGGAGGAGCTGGAGGCGCGCTGCGGCGGACTGGCGAACGCGCCGGAGTCGCTGCGTTCCGTGGGCGAAGGCGAAAAAACGCTGGACGACGACTGGTTCCTGGGCGCGTTCGCATTTGGGGGGCACTCCCTGATTCGCTGATCATGCAGCTTTC
>CAYXGP010000186.1:0-16815 GCA_964464515.1 uncultured Enterobacterales bacterium | reverse complement strand
GCTGGCAACCCCGGGGCTCGTAGGGGGGCAGGGAGTCCTCGAGCAGCGGGTAGTCGAGCTGCTGGGTCTCCCAGGTGACGATCCCATCCTTGACGTGAATCTGCCAGGAGCAACCGCCGGTGCAGTTCACCCCATGGGTGCTGCGCACGATGCGATCATGCTGGAACCGGTTGCGGTAGAACTCCTCCCACTGACGGGTCTGGGGAGAGATGATGTCTTTGATCCAACCCATGGTCGTTCCTGCTCGTTGTCTGACTGTCTGACTGTCTGACTCTTCTGACTGTCTGACTTTGGTGTGTCCGGTCTGTGTCTATGCGCAGATCCGGGATCACAGATCCGAGGACTTGATCTGCCGGTCGTAGATGCTCTGGTTGACAGACTCGCGTCTGCGGCCCTTCCAGAGCAGGGTGTAGAGCCCGAGGAGGAGCGCCGTCCCGGCGGCCCCGCTGGCTGCGAGCTTTGGCCCGTAGTCCCGCGGCTGCTGCAGCGCCTTCTCGCGATCGGAGTCCTCAAGGAAGGCCACCAGCGCGACCACTTCGCGGTCGGTCAGGGGGCGATCCTTGTAGGCCTGCTGCATCACGGGGAAGGGCGGAGCGCCCAGGATGGCGCGCACGCCAGGACCGCCCAGCCGGGAGAAGACCGTGGTCAGCTCCTTGGCGAGCACCCCGCCGCCGATGACGGCGTCGTGGGTGACGTCGTGGCAGGCGTTGCAGGTCGGGCCCTCGTTCTCAAGGCGGGTCGTGCCCTGGAAGAGAGCCTGTCCAAGTTCGATGTCCGCCTGGGAGGCCTTCTGCGGAGCGGGGGCTGCTGCTGGAGCGGCCTTCTTCCCGCCGGCCTTGTGGGCCGCCTTCGCCGCAGGTTTGGCCGCCGGCTTCGCGGCGGTCTTCGTAAACTCGACGATCGCCGTGACCTGGGCCGCGTTGAGCGGCTGATCCGGCATGGCCATCTTGTTGTACTCCTCGTAGACCGCCACCGCGTCCGCGTCGCCGGAGGCGATCAGCTTCTGCGATGACTGCACGAACGAGACGATCCAGTCGAGTTCGCGGCGCTCGGCCAGACCGTCGAGATCGGGGCCGATCAGGCGCCCTTCTCCCACGGTGTGACAAGCGGCGCAACGGCCCTTGAAAAGCTCCTCGCCGGTCTCCGCGGCGGCGGGCGTGGAGACGCCCATCAAGAGCAATCCGAGGAGAAGGGTGTTTCGAACCTCGCGCATGACGCTACGCTCCTCAAGCTCACCCGCAGATGGTTCTGCGTTGTGCTTGAGATGTAGTTTTCGTCACTTACTCGGGACTTACAGCGACCCGACCCCGGCGGCTGTCACTTCGCCAGAGGCTGCGACTGGACGATTTTATCGAGGAGCTTCTGAAACTTCTGGACGACCTCCGGGCGGCCAGAGCGGCTGGCGATCTCCAGGGCGCGCTGTGCCATCACCAGGGCCCTCAAGGGGTCGCCGACGATGGCATGCGCCTGGGCCAGCAGGCCGCAGGACACCGCCTCCAGCTCGTCGACCTTCGCCTTCTCGGCGGCCTCTGCCAGCGGCTCCAGCAGCTCGATCGCCTCCTGCGCTCGGCCCGCCGCGAGGTGTCCGTGCGCGTCCTCCAGGACCTCCGCGGGCGTGGTGGGCTGGCTGAGCCCCTCGCAGAGCGACTGGAAGTGCTGCGCGGATTCATCGTCGCCCAGCTCTCGCGCCAGCGCCAGCGCTCTGCGGCCGAGGGCCAGGGCCTCCGCAGAGCGACCGGATGCCCCCAGCGCCTGGGCCAGCATGCCGGCAGCAGAGGCCTCCGAGCCGCGGGCCGCCGCCGCCTTCGCGCCCTCCAGGACGCGTCGCAGCAGAGCGATGGCCGGCTCCAATTCGCCCTTGCGGAGCATCGCGTCGGCGCTGTGCAGGGCCGCTGTGGCGTCGAACGGCGTGGCGCTGCCGTTCGCCATGGTCAGGATCTGTCGGAAGTGGCTCGCGCCGGAGTTGTCCCCCGAGGCCATCGTCAGCTCGAGGCCCCGGGCGGCGACCTCTGCCGCGGCGGTCGTCTCATCGAGCGCCAGGAGGGCCTGCGCCAGCGGGCTGGCCGCATAGGCCTCGGCGGAGGCTTCGTTCGCGGCGTGTGCCCGCTCCATCTCAGCGCGCAGGACGTCGCGCGCCTCGCTGGTGTTGCCCGTTCGCAGCAGCTCGGTGCCGCGCTGCAGGTCTGTGTTGGGGGTCTTGGTCGGCGGCGTGGGGGTGCCACAGGAGGTCATGGGCCTCTCCGGGAAGGCGAACGGTGAAGTGGAGCTCAGCGGGGGTCGCGCAGTGTCTGTTGAGGACGCCACGACCCCTCGGATCGCCCCCATATATCCCCTCGGTTTCCGCCACCAGTCGGCAGACCGCGTTCGGTGCGATCATCTTGTCAGAGACGCGGTCCCTTCCCGGAGAAGTGAACAGCGGCCGGCAGAGGGCTCCCACCTCCACCGACCGCTGGCGGCAGAGCCGCTGCGCCTTGATGGCAGAGATGATGCTCCCACGCACCATCCCTGCCGTGGTCCATCAGTCGGGGACCACCATGACCGGCACCGGGCTCTCGCGGATGACGCGCGCGGCGACGCTGCCCAGGACCAGCCGCTCCAGGCCACGACGACCGTGGGTGCCCATCACCACCAGGTCGTGCAGCCCATCTTCGACCTGCATGAGGATCTCTGCGGCGCTGTCTCCCTGACGCAACATCAGGAGAGGGGTGGTCTCCGCAGGGAAGCTCTCGACCAGCTCCTGCAGACGCTGCCGGGTGTCGATGAGGTCTCCGCCCATCAGCACATGGAGGACGACCAGCTCTCCCTCGGGAGCCACGAGCCGGAGCGCATGCTG
Source organism: uncultured Enterobacterales bacterium (assembly GCA_964464515.1). Classification (GTDB taxonomy): domain Bacteria; phylum Myxococcota_A; class UBA796; order UBA796; family UBA2385; genus CAYXGP01. The sequence goes on along the minus strand of CAYXGP010000186.1, from coordinate 13,982 downwards.
GAGCGCCCGCTGCGAGACCGCCGAGAAGTCCGTGGGGACCAGCACCGCCCGGTACACGCCGGCGACCTGCTTCGCCGCCTCCGGCGGGGGGACCGCCGGGACCAGCGCGCGGATCTCCTCCGGCGTGGGCGAGCGCGCGTCTTCGTACCAGCTCGATGCGTTCTGGAGCTGCTCGGGACGCTTCAGGGAGACCACCGCGTGCGCCTCGTGCCCGTAGCGGTCCGCGGCCGATCGCGAGAGCATCGGAGTAGCGACGACGACGTGGCGCGCGCCGTTCACCCGCAGCGCCTCGATCACGGCGATGATCGCCTCCTCCGCATGCAACCCGTCGTCGGTGACGATCACCGTTCGACCGAACACGTCGGGGAGCTCCACCGTCTGCCGCCGATCTGCCATGTGGGGTCCGACCGCCGACGGCTGCGCGGTGTCCAGCATCGCGCGCCCGGGCCTGCGCCGGGCTCGTGAGCGTGCCCCGCGTCCCGCGCCGCCGGGCACCACCTCGGCGATCGCCAGCTGCGCGCCGAGGGCGTTGGCGACCTCGTCACCGACCAGCACGCCACCACCGGGGATCCCGAGCACCAGCGGTGACCTGCTCCGGTATTGCTCCAGAAGCTCGGCGAGCTGACGGCCCGCCTCTCGACGTGTGTTGAACAGCGCGCTCATGTGATCTCCTGTTGGCCTCGCGGCCCGTGTGGGGACCGAGAGGAACGCAAGTCGCGTTCCAGAAGTTGTTGATCCCCGTCAGAGCGGTGTTCTTGACACCCGCTTGGAGGCGGGCGCCGGTTGTCACCGAGGGCTGGGCGCTAGATCGCACCGGAAGTTGGGTGATTTGAACCACTAAAGCCTGTCAGGGGGCCACGGGGTGATGGCACACCGCTTGCTTGTGTTGGCGGCTGCGCAAGCGGCGGAAAGACATCCGCCGCATCAACCCGAGGAACTCCCATGTTCGCCCTGCTCTCGCTCTGCGTCTCTGCACAAGCCGCCGACATCGACCTCCAGATCCGCCCCCGCGCCGAAGTGCGAAAGGTCTCCGAAGACAGCGATCCCGTGGCGTGGGTCTCCCAGCGTGCGCGCGCCGGTCTGGGGATCTCCAACGGAACCGTCGGGGTGGGGCTCAGCGTCCAGGACGTCCGGTTCTGGGGAGAGGAGCTCAACACCCTCAAGGACTACACCGCCGACGGCTTCGATCTCCACACCGGCTACCTCGACTGGACGCCCGCCGACGCCTTCTCGCTGCGTGTGGGACGGCAGGAGATCGCCATCCATGAGCATCGCCTGATCGGCACGGTCGGCTGGACCCAGCAGGGCCGCAGCCTGGACGCCGCGAAGGCCAGCCTCAAGAGCGGCGCGGTGTCCGCGGACGTCGCCGGCGCGATCGTCACCGACTCCGACACCGCCGGCTGGGACGACGACGCCACCCTCGCGCTGCTCCGCGCGGGCTGGGCCCAGAAGGGCACCAGGGTGGACGTGCTCGCCATCCGCGACACCAACACCTCCGGTGATCTCGACCGCATCACGGCCGGACTGTACGTCAAGGGCGGCGCCGGAATGGTGTCGGCGCGGGCAGAGGGCTACGCCCAGATCACCGAGGGCGGCACGGCCAACATGTTCGGCGTCCAGGGCACCCTCGCCCCGGAAGCCAGCATCAAACCGAAGCTCACGCTGTGGTTCGACCAGCTCTCCGCGACAGATGGAGAGACCCCGGCGTTCAACACCCTCATGGCGACGAACCACAAGTTCTACGGTCACGCCGACGTCGCGGCCTTCTCGCTGGGCGGCGCCGCGGACGGTCGCGGACTGCAGGACGCCGCGTTGAAGGTCGGTCTGTCGCCGATGGATGGCACCAGCCTCGGCGTGGACGCCCATCGCTTCGCCACCACCGACGGCTCCGGCGACGCCATCGGGATGGAGCTCGACCTCGTGGTGAAGCAGAAGCTGTCAAAGGGTCTGGGCCTTGGCCTCGGCGGCGCGATGTTCATGCCCGACGAGGGCGACACCCAGTACTGGGGCTGGCTGCAGCTCGACGCGAAGCTCGGATGGGACTCCAACAAGGAGGGCTAAGACGCTCCTCCCGCGGGCCGTCGCCAGAGCTCCGGCACCGGCGCGGCCCGTACCCAACCCTGCTCGAGCCACGCCCCCACGGGGTGGTGCAGCGCGACCTTGCCCACATAGAGACGGGTGATGTCGCCGCCGTCGTCGAGCCACTCTCGCACCTTCATCCTCCCCTTCAGGTAGACGGTGTCCTTGGCATACACCCCAGGCTGGTCGGGGTGTGCCAGTCCGCGCTTCACGCGGAGGCAGATCCCCCAGGCCAGGCCGGATCCCACACGCGGCTTGAGCTGCTGGTACAGCTCGCGGAACCCCACATGGCGGGCCAGCTCCACCGCGCGGACCACCTCGACCTGACGCGGCAGCGCCCCCGGCGAGGAGACCCCGGCCAGCTCCTCGGCGACCATCGCCAGGCCCTCCTCGGTGATCAGCGAGCCGAGCAGTCCGGTCTCGAAGCACCGCAGCTTCTGCCGCTGGCCGTTGGCTGATCGCACCGCGTGTACGTCTATCTCATGCACCACCAGCCGCTCGAGATCGCCGTGGTGGAAGCGTGCCCGCGGGTTCACCCGCAGGAGGCGCCTGGCGCTGTCCACCAGCACGCGGGCAGACATGACGGTGTCTGCTTCGACCGACCAGTCGTCCAGCGCGCGCTCGGTGAGGGCCCTGCGCAGGCGGGCCATGAGCTGTCGCGCATCGACCGAGAAGGTGAGGACCGGCGCGGGGCCCGACGGGAACCGCATGCGCAGCATCTCCGGCTCTGGGTACCAGCCCGCCGCGCACGCGAGGCGATCGAACGCCGCTGCGCTCCGCTCCGCCAGCGCCTCGATCAGCAGCCGGATGCTGTCGAAGCACGCGCCGACGATCTGACCAGAGGGGTGATCGCGCGGCGGCTCGTGACGATCCAGGAGAGCGAGGAGGCCCTGGGGATCGGGCAGCGGAATGTACGAGAACGGTGGCGCTGTCGCGCCGGCCAGGAAGGCGAGCCGGGCCGCGTCTCGATTGGTGGGGTTGAGGTGGCGCGAGAACGCCACACGCCGGAGCAGATCGTGGTGGACCCGATCTGCATCGAGGACGGCGGCTGGGATGTCCATCGTCAAGACGCGGGGCCGAAGCTCCGATCGAACAGGTCCGCGATGGCGTTCCGTCCGGCGTCGGACAGGAAGCGGGTGCCTGTGCCTGCGAAGTGGGGGCTCTCGATCACGGGGACCCCAGGCTTCCAGGCGCTGCCCGCCCAGTACACCCACTGATCGACCTCCTGATCGAAGACCCACACGCGCTTGTTCCAGCGGCGGGCCAGCTCCACGGCCCAGCCTGTGCCGCCGTGCACCGTCCCGCCCTCGTGGATGCGTCCGACGACGAAGATCTGGTCGGCGTTCGAGACGATGTGCCACTGGATCTGCAGCACCTTGCGCAGCAGCGCCGTCTGCTCCCAGCGTCTGCGCAGGTGGTGTGAGACGTACAGCAGGCTCACGGCGCCGGCCGCGAGCTCTCGGGGGGCGAGCACCTTCAGGCCGCGTTCGCGGACCGGGCTGTGGCCCTCGAAGCTGAAGTTGACCTCTTCGATGCCCCAGCGCTGGGCGTTCTCGCCGAAGGCCGCCTCGGATCCGGTGGCTGCACCCGAGAACAACGTGCAGGCGCTGACGTCGGGCGACGGCGGCGAGGTCCGCGGGTCGCGGACGTCTTCGGGCCGGACCAGCATGCTCACGGGGTCGAGCAGCAGCAGGGGGGAGTCTTCTTCGGTGGGGCCGCCGTTCTGGCGCAGGCGGAGCACCACGTCTCGCCCCTGCGGCTGCAGGGTGACGGCGGTGTCGAACACCTCTGCCGAAGGAGCGATATCTGGCGTGCAGACCGTCAGCCAGATGCGGAGTCGGTGCGCCGCGGCCGTCTCGCGCCAGCTCGCCAGATCAGTGCCGGGGCTGTCGTCGATCACCACGTGGGTGGGTCGGAAGTCCATCACCTCGGAGAGCATCCCCAGCAGGCGCGTCAGCTCGGATGGCGAGAAGTCACGGCCGAGGCAGGCGTGGATCACCCGATTTCGCTCGATCTGGAGTGGGATGCTGGGGTGGATCTCCTCTCCGGTGGCGCGGGCCAGGGCCGTCAGGATCTCGTCGTAGTAGCTGCGCACATGCGCCTGGCCATCTCCCAGCGAGATGTGCAGGACCGGAGATCCGCGCAGCAGCGAATTGAGCGCCACGTGGATCAGGAAGGTGCTCTTGCCCACACCCGCGGCCGAGAGGATGCCGCCCAGCTGGCCGATCTCCAGTCCACCTCGGATGGATGTGGAGACGGCCTGCATCGGGCTCCGTTCGATCAAGTCCTCGATGTTCATGGGATCTCCCTATGACGCCTTCTTTTCGGAGTGCTCGCGGATGAGCGTGGCCATCAGGTCGCGCGGCACCGTCGCGTACCGCGAAAATTCCATGGTGAACTCGGCCTTGCCCTGGGTCGAAGACCGCAAGGTGGTGGAGTAGCCGAACATCTCCGCCAGCGGAACTTCAGCGTCGATCGTCACGAACTTGTGCATCTCGGTGACGCCCAGGACCATGCCGCGGCGTTGCATCAGCGTGGTGACGATGGCGCCGTGGAACTCCGTTGGTCCCTCGACGCTGACCTTCATCACCGGCTCGAGGATGACGGGCCTGGCCCTGTGGTACATCGCGCGCCACGCGCCGCGCGCTGCGGCCTGGAAGGCCATCTCAGAAGAATCCACCGAGTGGCTGTTGCCGTCGATGAGCACGATCCGGCACATCACCACCGGGGCCTCGATCAGCCCGCCCGCGTCGAGCATCGAGCGGAAGCCCTTCTCGACCGATGGGATGAACTCGCGCGGGATGGAGCCGCCGCGGATCTTGTCGATGAACTCGAAGGTGCCCGACTCCATGGGCTCCAGGCGGCCGGTGACGCGGCCATACTGGCCCGAACCGCCGGTCTGCTTGCGATGCGTGTAGTCGAAGTCGATCGCGCGGGTGGGCGCTTCGCGGTAGGCGACGCGCGGCGGCGAGGTGGTCACCGTGGCGTCGTACTCGCGCTTCATCCGCTCGATGTAGACCTCCAGGTGCAGCTCGCCCATGCCCGAGATGATCGTCTCGCCTTCTTCCTGCCTGACGCGGAAGGTCGGGTCCTCCTTGGTGAAGCGCGCGAGCGCCTTTGACAGCTTCATCCGCGCCCTGTTGTCGGCGGGGGTCACCGTCAGGCTGATCACCGCCTCGGGGACGTGCATCGAGCTCATCACCAGCTTCGTGGAGCCGCTGGAGAAGGTGTCGCCGCTGCGACAGTCCACGCCGAAGATCGCCACGATGTCGCCGGCCCTGCACTCGTCGATGTCTTCCATCTCGTTGGCGTGCATGCGAACCAGCCGTCCGATCTTCACCTTGCTGCCGGAGCGCACGTTGACCATCGTCGCGCCCTTCTTCATGGTTCCGCGGTAGACCCGCAGGTACGTGAGCTGCCCGTAGCGGCCGTCTTCGAGCTTGAACGCCAGGGCGATCAGATCCTCGGCGGGATCGCACGGGATGGTGCAGGTGACGGGGGCCTCCGACGTGCCTTCGCCGACCACGATGGCCTCGTTTTCGGCCTCGTGTGGGCTGGGAAGCCAGGCCACCACCGCGTTCAGCAGACACTGCACCCCGCGGTTCTTGTAGGCGCTGCCCATCAGGACAGGGGTGATCTGGAGCGACATGGTGGCCTGCCGGATGGCGTTGGAGACCAGCTCGATGGTGATCTCCTCCTCCATGATCAGTGCCTCGGTGAGCTCGTCCGAGAACATGCTGGCGGTGTCCAGCAGCTCTTCGCGGTACTTCTCGGCCTCCTCCCGCAGGTGTGCGGGGATCTCCTCCCGACGCAGGATCTCGCCGTTTTCACCGTCGAAGTAGATCGCTCTCATCTCGATCAGATCGACCACGCCCTCGTGCTCGGCGCCCAGCCCGATCGGGAGCTGCACCACCAGCGGGTTGTGATCGAGCTTGTCGCGCAGCTGCCGGGCCACCCGCAGGGGATCGGCGCCCTGGCGGTCGCACTTGTTGACGAACGCCACGCGCGGCACGCCGTACCGCCGCATCTGCCGATCGACGGTGATCGATTGGCTCTGCACGCCCGCGACCGAGCACAGCACCAGCACCGCGCCGTCGAGCACGCGCAGGGCCCGCTCGACCTCGATGGTGAAGTCCACATGCCCGGGGGTGTCGATGATGTTGATCTGGTGGCCGTCCCAATTGCAGTGGGTGGCGGCGGACTGGATCGTGATCCCCCGCTCGCGCTCCAGCTCCATGAAGTCCATCTTGGCGCCGACGCCGTCCTTGCCGCGAACATCATGGATCTTGCGGATGCGGTTGGTGTAGAAGAGGATCCGCTCGGTGAGGGTGGTCTTCCCCGAGTCGATATGTGCGCTGATCCCGATGTTGCGCAGGTTGTTGGTTCCCACGGCTACCTCCACTGCCGGAGGGGTGACCCCTCCAAAGACAAAGCCTGGTGGCGGGCGCTCCCGGCCGGCGATGACAGAGCCGGCGTCTGGAGGGTCCCCCCACTCGCTCGGCCGCGGAAATACCCGACACGCCGCCGAAGGTCAACACCAGATCCGGAACATTCCACAAATCGCAGCCGTTGCACCCCCGACGCGGGGATGCCTGCGCCCGGAGCGGGTTAGACAGCCTCGCCTCGATGAAGCCGATGGGGAGAGGCCGGTGAAGCGGGCACGAACCAAAGGAATGGGCGTCCTCATCTGGGGCGCTTTCGTCTTCAGCGTCCCTGCCCAGGGGGGGAAGGCCGAGTCGGTCGACCGCCTGCTGGCGGAGGCTCGGGGAGATGTCGCTCGCGCGAAGTGCGAGCGCTGGGGAGCCGCCACCCCCGACACCGAGGCCACGCTGCGGGAGATCTGCGCCGAGGCGTACTGGGCCCTCGCCGACGAGCGGGACGACGAGACGGGCTGGGCAGCGTTCCGCGACCTCTGGGCCGGCACCACCTGGGCGGAGCGCGCCCTCGATCGCGAGGCCCGCTCGGTCCTCCGCGACACCAGCCCCACCGCCGACGAGGGGTGGTTCCTGGAGCTCGCCGAGCGCTACATGGACACCGTCCCCGAGGCAGACTTTGTTCGGCTGGCCGCCAACGCCGCCGTGCGTGACGCCGGCAGCAGCGCCGAGGCCGCCTCGGCAGCCCGACGCTACCCCGATCACCCTGCGCTCGCTGGCCTGGTCGAGCGCTACCCGGAGGGCTTCCTCAAGGTCACCATCGACGGCCGCGACGTGAAGGTCCAGGTCGATCCCCCGGTGGTGATCCCCGAGCACCTGGGGCCGTGGGTGCGCTGGGTGCTGTGGGACGTCCAGGCCGGCGCGCGTCCGTGGGACCAGGCGGCGGTGTCGCTCTTGCAGTCGTGGGGCGTGGCGCTGGGCCCGATCGACCAGGGCAACGCGGGGGGGCCTCGCGTCCCGGTGTGCCACGTGCCGGACGTGCCGATGTCCGAGACGCCGGCGGTTGAGATCTCCATCGGCTCGGGGCGGATGTATCGCCCCATCGGCTGGGACCAGGGCTGCGGCCCCGACGCCTGGCCGGTGTTCCAGGTGCATGCCCCCCTCGGGCTGCGTGCCGTCTCGCTGCGGCCGGGGCATCAGGTCGATCTGCAGCACCTCCCCGACGCCCCCGACGTCCGGCGGTGGTTCCCGGCCGACACCGGCGGTGTTCCGATGCTTGACGACGGCGCGATCCTGCGGTCCGCTGGACCGGTCCAGCTCGTCCAGCCGATCTGGGGCGGGGCGCCCTGGGTGACGGGTCGTCCGCCCTCGGCGTCCGCCACGCCCCTGGGCGAGAACCTTCGCGCGGCTGGGATGCCCGCCGGCTGGCGCCTGGAGCGCTCGGGCGACGGGCTGCGGGTGAGCTCCGACGCGCTCTCTCGGATGCCGGCGGTGCTCAGAAACTGGACGCTACCGGCCGGTGAGGTGCGCACTCTGCCGCCCCTCGTTCAGCAGGTGCTCGGGCTGAGCCCCGCCGCCGCCCGCGCGGAGCGCACAGGCGCCGCCGCGCTGGGTCCCGGCGCGGGCTGGCAGCGCACCGCCAGCGGCGCGGTGGAGCGCACTCCTCCGACCAACGCCGGGGTGGCTGGTCTGTACGGCATGGAGGTGGCCGAGGTCGTCGCTTCACTGAACGTGATCTCCTCGATGGGGCTGGGCTCAGATCGCGTGGAGGCGTTCGACGGCTGGCGCGCCGATCTCGACACCGATCGCACCCCCGAGGTGGTGATCCGCGGCCTCATCGACGGCACGCCGGTGGTCATGGTGCTCGATCCCATTCAGCAGAACAGCCCCACCTCCGCGACCAGCAGCCGCCTGTTCATCGCCCCCAGTCCCGGGGTGCTCGCCAACTCATCGGTGGCCGGCACGCCGTTCTCGTTCCGCAAGGGCGACCACGTCTACATGGCATGGAGCGGGGTCACCCACACCGGCAAGACCACCACCCAGACGAGCCTCTCCGTCGTTCGGTTTGACGGCACCGGCTACGTTGTGGACGACTTCGAGCTCTAGCGCGAGGTGGCGGCTGGCCTTCACGCCAGCCGTCGCTTCTGGAGCGGGCTACCGCTGCCGGTCTACTGCTGCCAGTGGGGGTCGCGGTCGTCGTCCGAGGCTGACGTGATCTGCGTGACGTTCCCCCCGTCGGCGTCCATCAGGAAGATGTGATCGTCGTCGTCGACGCGATCGGACTGGAAGGCGATCTGCGTGCCGCACTTCGACCAGGCCGGGTACACGTCGTCGTCTCCGTCGGTGCCGGGCGTGAGGTTGGTCTCGCCGGTCCCGTCGGTGTTGATCACGTAGACATCTTCTCCATCACCGTTCCAGGTGTACGCGATCCTTCGGCCATCGGGCGACCACTGGGGGTGGTCCTCCTGGACATCGTACTCGTCGAAGGTGATCTGCGTGCCCGGGGCGTCGGAGCCGTCGGCGGCCATGATCCAGAGGTCAAAGTCGTGGATGTAGACGATCTGGCTTCCGTCCGGCGAATAGTCGGGGTACCGATCGCTGGAGTCATCGGTGAGCCGGACCTCGCCGCTGCCGTCAACGTTGGCCACACGGATCCCGCCGGTGTCGCTGTCCTGCTCGCGGAAGTACGCGATCTGGGCGCCATCAGGTGACCACGCCGGCCCCCAGTCCCGGCCGTCGCCGCCGCTGTCCGTCAGCGCGACCGGGGCAGAACCGTCGGCGTTGAACAGCATTATCTTCGCGTATCCGTCGTCCCAACGTCCGACAGCGAAGCGGCTGCGATCGGGGGACCACACCGGGTTGCTGTCGTCCTCCAGGGTCAGCTCGGTGCGCGCGGAGCCGTCGGCTCCCACGCTCCACACCCCCTCATCGCTCGCGAAGATCACCAGAGCCGTAGGGTCCTCTTCGCAGTCGAAGGTGGTGTTGGTGGTTCCACCGGTCGTGGTTCCACCGGTCGTGGTTCCACCGGTCGTGGTTCCGCCGGTTGTCGTTCCGCCGGTCGATGTGCCCCCGCTGGTGGTTCCGCCGGTTGTGGTACCGCCCGTCGTCGTTCCGCCGCTGGTGGTTCCGCCCGATGTGGTGGTGCCACTCGTGGTGCCGCCGCTCGTGGTGCCGCTGGTGGGGTCAGCGCTGTCGTTGGACTTTCCGCTGCAGGCCAGCAGGATGATCAGGGGGGACAGGAATCGGAGCATCACTCCTCCACATTCTGGTTTGATAGCCGGCGTTGGCTGGGAGTCGCGCTACGTATCAGCTGCGCTGGGTCACCGCCCGCAGACCGCGGGCCACGGTCAATCCCACCATCACCCGCCGCCACTTCTCCATGCTCGGCACCGGTCCCTGGAGCGAGCCCTGCGCCTTGCTCTGCTTGCGGGCCAGCGCGGACAGCTCCTTCAGCGCGGCGTCGTCCAGCGCCCGACCGACGAAGGCGGCCAGCCCCTTGAGCGGCCGCGGCGCCGGGTTGATCGCACCCACCACGATGTCGAGCGATCGGGCGACGCAGTTCGCGCCCTCGCCATCGAACACGCCTGTGATCGCCACGCCCAGGAGCGGAAAGTCGATGCTGTCGCGGACTCGGACCTTGTCGTACCAGCCGCGGTGGCCGGGGGGCGGCCGGGGCACGTCGATGTGTGTGAGCAGCTCGCCGGGCGTGATCTTGAGGTGCTTCATCCCGTTGAAGACGAACAGATCGCGCAGCGCCAGGCGCCGCTCGCCGGCCGGCCCCAGCAGGCCCAGGGTGGCGTCCAGCGCCATCAGCACCGGCACGAGGTCGCTGGACTGGCTCGCCACACAGGTGCGCGCGCTGCCGATCACATGACACCAGTCGCCCTCGGCCTTCAGGCAGTAGCCCAGGGCCCTCCGCCAGCTCTCGGTCTGGTTGTAGAAGACGCAGCGCGTGTCGAGGAACACGTTGCCGCCGATGGTGCCCATGTTGCGGATCTGCGGGCTGGCGATCAGCGACGCCGCTCGGGCCAGCGCGGGCAGCTCCGCCAGCCGGGTGAGCGCCGCCAGTCGGGTCCCGGCCCCGATCCGGATGTCGGTGTCGGTGATCGTCCAGCCGGTCGGCAGCGCCCCGGCGAGCCCCACGAGCCGCTCCGGGCGGACGATGCGATGCTTGAGGTTGGGCACCAGATCGGTGCCTCCGGCGATGTAGGCAGCGGATGAGGCGCCGGAGTACAGCGTCACGGCTTCGGACGGGCTCCGGGCCGGGATAAAGTCGAACCCGTCCATTCTCAACATGACACCATCCTCAACCTGCCATCTTCAACATGCCTGCCTCAGCATGAGGGCCCACCATGTCGCTGCAGATCGCCACCCACTCCGGGCCCTTTCACGCCGACGACGTTCTGGCCGTCGCCTTGATCCGTCAATTCGTGCAGGCCGACGCCGCGGTCGTTCGCACCCGAGATGCCGCCTTGCTCGATGAGGCCGACATCGTGGTGGACGTCGGGGGGGAGTACGCGCCCGACCGGTGCAGGTTCGATCATCACCAGCACGCCTATCACGGTCCGCTCTCATCGGCGGGGATGGTCCTGTCCTGGCTGGTGGCAGAGGCCCACATCTCGGCCGACCTCGGGGAGCACCTCCGGACCCAGCTCGTCGATTACGTCGACGCGGTGGACAACGGGCGGATCACGCCCTCGGAGTCCGTGCCCTGCTTTTCGCGCCTGATCGACACCCTCAAGATGGGCTGTCGCACAGGCGAGGAATTCGATCTCCGGTTCATCGAGGCCACGATCATGGCCCGCGCCTGCGTTCAGGGACTGACGCGGGGGCACGCCCAGCTCCGGGCGTCGCGGCAAGCCGTCGAGGCCGCCATGGAAGAGGCCGAGGGGCGCCGATCCAATGTTCTTGTATTGGAGCGGTATCATCGGTGGAAGCCGATCTACTTCGCCAATGGCGGGGTGGACCACATCACGGAGTATGTGCTGCATCCGGGATCGGACGGGAGCTGGAGGATCTCTGCCATTCCGCCGGAGGAGGGCAGCTTTGCGCAGAAACGGTCGCTGCCTGAGAGCTGGGCCGGGCTCACGGATGAGGCGCTGGAGGCCGTGACGGGGGTTTCGGGAGCTCGGTTCTGTCACAAGAATCGGTTCATCGCGGTGTTTGGATCGGTTGGGGGGGCGGTTGAGGCGCTGGCTCGGGCCGGGCTGCTGATTGGGGAGGCACCGCGGGTGGGTTGAATTGTTGGTGGTCTGTCCCCATGAGATCGGCCCCGCGACCTCGCGATTCCTCGATCTCGCGGACCTCGACTTCACGATCCACGAGACCTCGGGTCCACGATCCGCGATCCACGTAATGAGTAGCTATCTGCTGGCCTGGTCGTCAGATGAAGACACCCGCTGCGAGGCGGAATCCCATCATCGAGAAGGGATCTTCTCTTGGGAGATGCATCACGGATGCCTCCGCGTAGAAACGCTCGCATTCAAACCGGTAGGTGACGGTCGGCAGCCGGGTGGTCAATCCGAGACGAGCGGTGTGGGGTCCGGAGGAGAGGTTGACGCCGGCCTCGCTCAGGCCCAATGTAAGGTGGAGGGAGTCGGGTGGTAGATAGAGCACGATGTCGTCTTCTAGAAAGCCCGTCCCCAATCCGATGAGACCAGGAGAAGGAGCGCTGATGTCCAGATAGACCCGCTCGTTACCAACTCGGACAGCCGCTCCAGCTCCAACCTGTATCGCGAATCCCCACAGACCGAACACCCAATTTCCGGTGTCTGTCCAGCCGCCGACGAGTCCGTAGATCGTGAGTGTACAGGCTTCGAATTCGACGTCGGTCCCGAACCATGCGTACCCCATAACGGCAGAGGGAGCGGATATCTCGTGGAACGAGTCCCGCACCACGGACAGCCCACCCCGAAGGTTGGAGTCAAGGGCGAACTCGCCTTCAATCCCCAACATGATGGTGTACGGCTCAGTGAAGACCTGATTCCAGTAGTCATCCCCGCGCGCATACAGCACACCGGCCGCTGCCGAGCCGGGCTCCATCCCGCTCGGAACGGGTGCATGAAACGTCGCCGCCCCGGCGCTCGCGGCGGCCAGCCGACTGAGCACGAGCAGGGCGGTGACCATGGTCTACCGTGCTGCGGCTCGTTGAGCTTCCAGTGCAGCCAGCACCCGATCCGCCGTGAACGGCGTCCTGCGAAGCCGAACACCGACCGCGTCCCAGATCGCATTCGCGATCGCGGGAATGATCGGGTGCAGCGGCCCCTCGCCGGCCTCCTTGGCCCCGTACGGTCCCCCGGGATCGATCGTCTCGACGATTCTGGCGATGATCTCCGGCGTCTCGACGCTGGTGGGGATCCGATAATCGAGGAGGTTGGGCCCGCGGTGCAGCCCCCGCTCGTCGAACAGCTGGGCCTCCATCACGGCCTCGGCCCACCCCATATAGACCGACCCCTCGATCTGGCCCTTGACCATGACCGGGTTGAGCGCCCGCCCGCAGTCGTGGGCCACCCAGACCTTCTCCACCCGGACGATCCCGCTCTCCGGGCAGACCGTGACCTCGGCCACATGTGCTGTCGTTGAGTAGGCCGGCGAGGCGCCGATCGTGCCGCCTCGGTACTTGCCGCCCACCTCGCGCGTTCGGTAGCCGCCCGTGGCGCCGAGCGTTCCCGTGGCTGACTCTGCCAGAATCATGACGTCGCGTACGGCCATCTGGCGCCCCGGGTCGGAGCGGTCATGGTAGAAGCCGAGCGCGACGCCGATCTGCTCAGTGGGGACCTCCCAGTGGTCGGCCAGGCTCTGCACCATCCGTGTCCGGAGCGACCGCCCGGCCTCCTGCGCGGCGATGCCGGCCATGTAGGTGATGCGGGATGAGTAGGCGCCGAGATCGACCGGCGTGAGGTCGGTGTCTGCAGAGACGACGACGATGTCGTCGGGATCGATGCCGGTCTCTTCGGCGACGATGTAGGCCAGCATGCCGTCGGAGCCCTGGCCGATGTCGCTGGCGCCGCAGAAGATCGTGAGCTTGCCCGAGCGATCGCCGCGAAGCTGGACCCCGGACTGGGGCATCTGGTTTGGGTAGATGGGGTACGCCGTGCCCGAGATGTACATCGAGCATGCGACACCCAGCCCGCGCCCGAACGGTAGCTTGCCCCACCGCTCGGCCCAGCGGCTGTCGCGGGCGACGACGTCGAGACACTCCGGCAGCCCGGTGCTGGGCACGAGCTGTCCGTTCACCGTCTCCTGCCCGGACGTCAAGGCGTTGCGCCGTCGGATCTCGATGGGGTCGATCCCCAGCTTCTCGGCCAGCTCGTCCAGTGCACACTCGAACGCGAAACGGGGCTGCACCGAGCCGTGTCCGCGCTTTGGTCCGCAGCAGGGCTTGTTGGTGTAGAATCGGCGGGCGCGGAAATGGTACGCCGCCATGTCGACCGGGCCGGTGAGGATCTGACCGGCGTAGTACGTGGTGATCATACCAAAGCTATGGTACGCTCCGCCGTCGATTCGGATGTCGCTGTCGACGGCGGTGAG
>CAYXGP010000185.1:8593-17060 GCA_964464515.1 uncultured Enterobacterales bacterium | reverse complement strand
AACACGCCGGGCCCGGAGAGGCCGGCGGGCAGCGGCGGCCATCTGCCAGCCAGCCCGCACTGTTGGCGCACAACCTGGACCGAGGCAGGGGGGCCGGGAGGCGGCAGGCGGCAGCGAACCGGGGGTTAACGAGGCGGAAGTGGGACAAGCGGTCTGGTGATTGCCGACTGGTGGGGAGGCGGAAGTGGGACGGGTGCTGCCCTGAGTGGCAGATTTCGCCCCCGTTGTACGGCGGCCAACGGCATTCGTTGACCCTCGGCTCTTTGGGTTGCGGGACCGCTGGTGCTTCTTCTTACACCGCTCCGAACAGAAGTCGCTCTTGCTCCGGATCGACTTGGAGCAGCCACCGCTCCTGCAGACCGGCACCTCAAGCGTTGCGGAGGGAGGGAGCTGACGGAGAATCGGGGAGATGTCGCGCCCCATGTCTGTCAGAACGTATCTACTGCCGCCACGCTCCTCGTAGAACTCGATCCACGCCTCCGGGCCTTCCTCGGCGTTTGGCGTATCCACACGGAACAAGTAGTCCTCCTCCTCCAACCACCTCACTGCCCTCCGCACGGTTCTTACTGACACCCCGAGGAACTCTGCGGCCATGTACCCGCTCCAGCCAGACCCTTCAGTCTCGCACGAGCACATCACCGCCGTCATCAGCAGTGCGGCGGCTTCGAGGTAGCCGGGCCACCCCAAGAGTTCGTGTTCCTCCTTGAGCCACAGGGCGAGGCTCCATCTATGCTCGGCCTGATCCTCCCACCGACGGAAGACATCACGCTCCTTGAGCTTCCGTTGCCGGACCCTCCGCTTCTGGCGTGCCAGACCGCGCCGGAGGTTCTTTCTGTCAGAAACCGACAGGCCGCGATTGGTGCTCCTGCCCCCACCGACTCTCTGGGATGACTTGCCGCTCATCGCCACACCGCTCCATTTCATATGTCAATGTCATGGCCATTAGCACAGCAAGTGGTAATAATGGGGCTCATGGAAGTCAACGGATTCAGACAGACCGCAGCGGAGTGGATGAGTGAGGTTTCTGCCCTTCAGGCAAGGCGGGACCGTGAAGCTCCCCCTCCACGCAGTGAGATCTTGGGGGTCGTGAGCCGCCTGCTTTCTCAGGGAGGCATCCTCGTGGACGAAGCCCGGCAGCTGCAACGGGAGCAGATGTCGCTACTGGAAGATGGGGGGCTTTTGGAAGAGCAGGCCCTCACCCTCGTTGAGAACGGTCCACCGTTCCCCGAAGCCTTCCGCCCTCACCTGGAGCTCATCTGGCACGCCCAGGCGCTCACCGACACCATTCACGATCGCACTCCAGAGCTGATCGAGTTGGACACGCAGCTGTGGCTGACGCACTGCGATGAACTCTACGGCTTTCCTGGCTACCAACGCCTCGCGAACGTCTTGCGACGGCTCCGGTCCACCAGCGGTCTGACACAGGACGAGTTGGCTCGGCGCATCGATCAGTCACAAGCGCAGGTCAGCAATCTGGAAGCGTACCGACGGCAACGTCGCCCACCGCTGAAGCTGCTCTTCGACTGGGGGGAGGCGTGCGGGTTCAATGTCCAGCTGGTCTTCACACCTCGGTCAGAGATGCCTGACCCACCCGACGACGGACAACCCGGTCCAGATCGGCACATGATCGAGAGGGGCGATCTCGATCGATTTGAGAAGCGAATGCAGGAGACATTCGAAGAACTGATGCAGGAACTCGGAGCCTTGCGGGGACGGGCTCCACAACACGATTGATCTGAGTGGAGAGCGAGAAGATGAACACGGAGCTACTCACGACGAGCCAGGTCGCGGAACGCCTCGGGGTGTCCCCGAAGACCGTGTATGGCTGGGTAGAGCGAGGAAAGATGCCCCATCTTCGGATCGGCCGTCTGCTGCGGTTCGAATGGGATGAAGTGTTACGATTCAGCCGACGGCAAGCTGTCGTGGCCCGCTCTCCCGAGGAGAAGGACCATGACGGTCTACAGGAGAAGCGGCGTATGGCACGTCGACTTTCGCTACACCGACCCCCTGACCCGGAAACGACGACGCTGCCGCCGCACGACTGGACCGGGCACAACAAAGAGGGAGGCGACTGAGCTCGCGCACCGATGGAAACTGGAGCTCGAAACCCCACCACCCCCACCAGAGCAGCGGCGGAACCGAGCGGCGTTCAGCGGCTTCGCCAAGCACTGGTACGACCTTCACGTCGTTCCCAACCTCAAGCACTCCACCCGACGCTCCTACGAGCAGATCATCCGCATCCACCTCGTCGCCTTCTTCGGGGACCGGGACATGCGGGCGATCACCGCCGAGCAGATCGAAGCCTACAAGGCAGAGAAGCTGAAGACGCTCAATCCCAAGACGGTCAACAACCATCTGGGTGTCCTCTCTCGGATGCTCCGAAGCGCCGAGGAGTGGGACTACCTCGAACGCAGCCCGTTTCGGAAGGTGAGCCTGCTCAGGACCGCCGACGACGAGATGCTGTTCTGGGACCGCGAGCAGTCCGATGCCTTCTTGGCGAAGGCCGCCGAGATCGAGCCGCTGTACCACCCGTTCTTCCTCACCGGCTTCCGTACCGGGATGCGGATCGGGGAGATCTTCGCGCTGGAGTGGGGCGATCTGGACTTCATCAAGAAGCGCATCCACGTCCGGCGGAACTATACGCACGGCCAGCTCACGACCCCGAAGAACTGGCAGCAGCGGCGAGTGCCGATGTCGGACCAGCTCGCCGTGGTGCTTCGGGATCACCGCCATATGCGCGGCAAGCTGGTCTTCTGTCGAGAGGACGGCAGCTACATCAACCGCGATGTGGTCAAGCGTCCGTTCTGGCGGGTGCTCGCCGCAGCGGGGCTACCGGAGATCCGGCTCCACGACATGCGACACAGCTTCGCCAGCCAGCTCGTCATGAAGGGAGTGCCGATGCGCGCGATCCAGGTGTTCCTGGGGCACAAGGACATCCAGACGACGATGCGGTACAGCCACCTCTCGCCCGAGGTTCAGCCGGACTACATCGCGCGCCTGGAGGAGCCCAGCGACGAGAAGTGGTCACGTTTTGGTCACACCAGCCGATCTTAGCTGGGTTTCATGACCATAAGTGACTGGAATCATTAAGGAAAGGATGGTGGAGGCGGCGGGAGTCGAACCCGCGTCCGCAACTGCTCTGCTTCAGCGTCTACGTGCATAGCCCCGACTCTGCAACTCCAGCCAGGTTTCGGGACAGACCCTTGACCGAAGTGGACGGCGATTCGCTCAAAAGAGCACGCGGTTGATTTATCGTCCCCTACCACCACGCCGCGGGGTGGGTCAGGACTAGCCAGGTCGTGACACGCCCGACACCAGACGCCCTGGCACGTTCTGGATCGGACGGCTCAGCTGCTATGCAGCGAGAGCGAAGTGCTTGTTGTTGTTGGCACTTGATTGGTTTTTTCGGTGTTTTACGAGGATCCGAACACCTCGACACGCAGCCTCGACAAACACAGCCCCGTCGAAACCGTTTCGCCCCCCAGAGATCACAGCGATGTGATGGTGTGGGAGACACCCATTGAAAACATCACTGTCAAGGATCAAGCGTCCGACGACGCGCCGAAACTATGGTCACGTCGGCGCGGTTCGTCAACCCTCGGCCGCGCGCATCGGCGCGGGAACTTCTCGGGGGGCGCCGCTGTCGGGAGGTTCTCCCCCCGGAGTCGCCGATGGTCCTCATCCTGTCCCTGCTCCTGATGTCCTGTGCTCCTCCGGAGGCGTCCGTCGCCCGGATGGTGCTTCTCGACGCCACCGCAGCGGATCATGGCGTCACACTGGAGGCCGATGGGCTCGTGGGTCAGCCGGCGCTGCCGATGCTCCTCGGCCCGGACCTGTCGCTCCATGACGTCATGGGCCCGCTCGTCGTCGACGTCTGGTCCGGCGAGCTGGCCTGGATCACGGCGGAGGATGACGGAGTGGCATCCGTGGACCCGCTCGTGCCTGGTGAGGACATCGACGCCGACCGTGTGTGGGTGGAGGCGACCAGCGACGCGCTGCAGGTGCTCGGTGAGCTGACCGGCGCCGAGGTGGTGCCGGGCGATGAAGGCGGCGCCATGCTCGTGGGCCGGGATCTCTACCCGAGCCTCGCGCTGGCGGGAGACGTGGAGGGGGTGTACGCGGTGTCTCCCGTGACGCCAGACGACGTCGTACTGGGATCAGACCGCCCCTACGAAGTGCGCGCGGGCTCCGGAGCGACTCGTGGAGCCGACACGTTCCGACGGCAGAGCCGCGCAGCGCGACCCCGGTGGACCCCCGCCGCAGGGTCTCGGGTGAGCGCGGTGTCTCAGGTGAGCGCGGTGCTTCAAGGGAGGCCAGCCACCGGAGCGCCGCTGGCCACGGCGTCTGCATCGCGTGAAGTAGACCGTTCGGCCCGCTGGGTTGGCCTGCACGGCAGCGGCTCCGACGAGTGTCTGCTCCTGGACGCCGTGGGCGGGTACCGACTCTGCTCCTCCGGGCTCGACAACGTCGTCGGGCTCTGGTCGGGCACCGATGATCTCTACCTCCAATCCACCAGCGACTCGCCGACCCTCGCGGGCGCCACCTGCGGTCCGCTCGTGGTCCACGGGGTCGTCCTCACCGGCCGGAGCTGCAGATGAATCGACGCTCTCTCCTGAAACGCGGCCTCGGTCTGTTCGCGATGCCCGCGCTGATCACCGACGCCCTCGCCGAGCCCCGGGGTGAGCTTCGCCGCCTCTCGGAGGCCTGGGCCGCTGCTGCAGACGCCAGCCGACCGCTCCTCATCCTCGTGCTCCCCGAGGACATGGGGGCGTCGTGGCGGCGGGGTCACGTGTTTGGCGAGTGGCTGGTCCACGGCCCCGCGGAAGACCTCGCCATGCTGTCTGCGCTCACGCTGGTCTGCGCCCGCCCGCAGGAGGTCCGCCGGATGCTGCCGACGGTCCTGGAGGACGCCTGGATGGTCCTCGCGCATCCCGCGGGTGCCCTGGGCTCCCCCCGCTTCGTTCGGGTAGCGGTGGAGGACCTTCCGGACGGGTTCTATCGAGGGCGTCCGGAGGGCGCCGAGTCGTGGACAAGGGAGCAGCGAGCGGCCTGGGAAGACGAGGGCATCGACCGCCGGATCGCCGGCACCAGCACCGCCTTCCGCGTTCTCATGGAGGTGCCCCCCGGCGTCTCTGCGTCGCTGAATTCCGATACTGAGGACCCTACTGAAGGTTCTACTGGAGACCGCGCTGGAGACTCTGCCCGCAGGGAGATCCTGGGCGTAGATCCACCGGGCGCGCGCTGGGCCAGCAGCCACGGCTGCGGCGTGCGCTATATACATGCCGAGGATCGCGGCGTCGCGTTCGGCTGCGGGTTGGGTCACGTCCCTGCGCGGAGCAGCCTCTTCCTCAGCTACTACACCGGTGACTGATGTCCGGGGCGACTGCAGTAGGGGTGACTGACAGGGTGCACGTCGGCCTGGTGCTGCCGCCGGACCGGGAGGCGCTGGCGCTGCTGCGTCCGCTGATCGACCGGGCCACGATGTACGAGGTCACGCCCGAGACGACCTGGGCCCCGGACGAGCTGGGTGGGCTCCATCCCAACCTCTACGGACGTATGTTTCGGCAGCTCGCACGAATCAGCGGAAAGCCCTTCGTCGCCCACGGGATCACCGGGGCCCGCTGGCCAGATGCGCTGGCGCGAGATCACGCCGCGTTTGGTTTTCTGTGGTACACCGAGCACCTGGGAGAGGTCCGACTCGACGACCTGGAGATGATCCTCCCACTGCCCTTCGTGCCCGACGCGGAGGCGGTGGTCCGCTGGAGGGCCCGTCTCGACACCATGCGCGCCGTCGTCCCGATCGTCGGCGTGGAGAACGCCGTCAGCTACTTCACGCTGTCGGACCCCATGGACGAGCCTGCGTTTCTGCATGCGATCCTCGATCCGGGCTGGTGGCTGCTCGATCTGCACAATCTCTGGACGATGTCGCAGAATCTACGGTTCGATCCCGAGGCCTGGCTGGCCCGCGCGCCGCTGGATCGCGTCATCGAGATCCACGTCTCCGGAGGCGCAGAGAGCCTGCCAGGCTGGCTCCCCGGCGGGAGCGCGCTGCGTCTCGACAGCCACGACGGTCCCGTGCCCGACGCGGTCTGGTCGCTGCTGTGGTCGGTCGCGCTGCGCTGTCCGGGACTGCGCGCCATCACCCTGGAGCGCAGAGAGGGGACCTTCTCGCGGTCGGACGTCCCGCTGCTGGTCGAAGAGATGGAACAGATCGCCCGCTGCGTGGCGTCTGTGTGACGGACGCCCTGCTGGCCCGCGTGCTGCGATCGGCCGATCCGGGCGCGGCGCTGGAGATCGAGATCGCGCGGGCCTCCCCTCCCCTCGCGGAGATCCTGCGGAGGATCCAGCCGGACGGTCTGCGTATCTCCGCGCTCCTCATCGCCCGACTCCGGTTCGAGCGCCTCCTGCAGGGCAGCGCAGAGGCTGCCGCCGCGTTCGCGGCGGATCCCGCCGCGTTCACCAGGCGGTTCCGCGCCTACCACCTCGCGATCCCACCCACGGCTGTCTTCGCGCAGGACGAGGGGGCGCTGTTCACGCGGTGGCACAGCCGCGAAGAGAAAGAGGGCCCCGGGGGATCCGTGCCCCCGGGGCCGAGGTCGCTGCTCGGTGACACCTACTGGCTGACTGCGGTGACCATCCCCGCGCCGACCGTCCGCGAGCCCTCACGGACCGCGAAACGGGAGCCCACCTCGAAGCCCGCGGGCCGCTCGAGCGCGACCTGCATCGCCACGCGCTCGCCGGGGTGCACCCGCACGCCCTCGGGCAGGTTGACCGTGCCCGTGACGTCCGTGGTGCCGAAGTAGAACTGCGGCTTGTAGCCGGTGCCGAAGGGCTTGCGACGCCCGCCCTCAGCGGCGGTGAGCGTGTAGAACTCCGCGATGAACTCCGCGTGGCTCCGCACGGAACCAGGCGCAGCGAGCACCTGACCGCGTCGGATCTCGTGGCGGCGCACGCCCCGCAGGAGCATCCCGATGTTCATGCCGGCCTCCCCGACGGGGATGTCACGGCGGAACATCTGCAGCCCCTTCACGACGACCCTCCGAGGACGAGTGTCCACATCGGTCAGACCCACGATCTCCACGAGCTCGCCGACGCGCACCTGACCGCGATCCACGCGGCCGGTGGCCACGGTACCGAGCCCCGTGATCGTCACGACGTCCTCGACGTTCATGCGGAACGGCCCGCTGACGTCGCGCACCGGATCGGGGATCGCGGTGTCGATGGCGTCCATGAGCTGCGCGATGCAGGCGGTGCCCTCGCTGCGACCGCTCTCCGCGGCGCGCAGTGCCACGAGCGCGGAGCCCCGGATGAAGCGCACGTCCTCGTAGCCGTGCAGCTCCAGGATCTCCGCGGCCTCCATCTCCACCAGCTCCAGCAGCTCCGGATCGTCACAGCGGTCGATCTTGTTGACGAACACCACGACGTGCCGAACGCCCACCTGCGAGGCCAGGAGCACGTGCTCCCGGGTCTGCGGCTCCGGGCCCTGCGAACCATCCACGAGCAGGATCGCGCCGTCCATCTGGGCAGCGCCGGTGATCATGTTCTTGATGTAGTCCGCGTGACCGGGACAGTCGATGTGAGCGTAGTGACGGTCGGCCGTCTCGTACTCCACATGCGCCGTGTTGATGGTGATCCCGCGCGCGCGCTCCTCAGGCGCCTTGTCGATGTCCGCGAACGCCACGACGTCGCCGCCGAACCGCCTCGCCTGGACCGCCGTGATGGCCGCCGTCAGCGTGGTCTTTCCGTGATCGACGTGACCGATGGTGCCGATGTTGACATGGATCTTCCCCATTCTCGGTGCTCCTCGGGGCCGTGCCCCTGATTGGTGGGGAAACGACAAAGCCCCCTGCGGCGAGATGCCGGAGGGGGCCTGGTCGGGTGGGCCGTTTGTTGGCCTACGGGTCCGCCTCCAGCGCGCATGCGCACGCATCCAACGTCGCCGCCAACGAGGGCGTCGTGAGGTTGGGCTGGGAGGTGGTGTTCAGGTTCCGCATCGCGGGGAGATTAGCCACGCCTGTCCGGGTGGCAAGCGCTTCTGTTTGTGCTGGACGCTGGACCAGACTGTCGATCTTCGGGACTCAAGAGCTCCTGGGTCATGAATCGTGGTCTCGCGGTCTCGCGGAGCGTGGTCTCGCGAATCGAGGTCTCGCGGGTCCGTGGTTCCGCGCTTCCGGTTCAGTCGTGGGTCCGAGGAGACGGTTTCACTCGGCGTCGCGATCTATCGGCAGCGCGGTCAATCGGCAGCGCGGCTTCACCGTCGAGCAGAGCAGCGGCTTCACCGAGCCACGGATCGCTTCGCTCACGACTCCACGGTTTCACGAACCGCGGGTACACGAGAGCGAGCACCGAAAACGAGGTCGATTACCGATACTCAAACCGCTTGACCCATCAGCGATCGAGATCGAGTGATCAAGATCGAGTGATCAAGATCGAGTGATCAAGATCGAGTGATCAAGATCGAGTGATC
>CAYXGP010000185.1:2580-8493 GCA_964464515.1 uncultured Enterobacterales bacterium | reverse complement strand
AAGATCGAGTGACCGAAAGACGAGACTCAATCCCCCAGATCGGGGTCTTCTGGCTTGATGGGAACGCCCGTCGAGCGCAGGCGATCACGGAACAGCAGCGCCTCGAGCGGGCCCGTCGATGCGTAGAACGCCAGCATCACCAGGAAGCCGGTGGAGAAGTTGTAGCGCACCGCGATCATCAGGATCGCCGCCATCGACAGCGAGATGGTCACCACCTTGCTGGCGCGCAACCGCAGCGACTTGATCGAGCGGTACGGCACGTTGCTGACCATGAGCGTCGCCAGCATCAGCGCCAGCATCAACACCCACACGGGGTTCTCCACCGAGGTCCGCCCGGTGGAGGCGTGGGTCATCACCGCCGCCGCGACGGTGGAGCCGGCCATCGTGATGGTCAGCCCCTCGGTGTACGGGGTCTTCTCTCCGTCTGCCCCGCAGTTGAACCGCGCCAGACGAAACACACCGCAGAGCGCGAACGCGAACGCACCGACCAGCCCCAGCACGCCCAGCGAGTGGATCCCCCAGGCGTACAGCAGCACCGCCGGAGCGATGCCGAACGACACCGCATCGACCAGCGAGTCGAGCTGGATGCCGAAATCGCTGCCGGTGCGGGTGAGCCGCGCCACGCCGCCGTCGATGGTGTCGAACACCGCCGCGAACAGGATCATGGAGCCCGCGCGGTAGAGGTTCGGCTCTCCCTCCACCCCCGTCGCCAGGATGATCGCGTACATGCCGCAGAACAAACTGGCTGACGTGAACCAATTGGGGGGATTGAGGAAGTGTCGGAGCATCGATGCCGTCCTCATTCGATCCTTACGAGTTTAGGCCCAAACCGCCCGCCGAGCAAACGACCGCGGCCAGATGCGCGAGCGGCTCTCACCTGCTGCGCGGGGGCGCCTCGCGTTGAATGGCTCAGGGCGCGCACACCACGAGATCGATGGTGCTCATCATCGCCGCCGCGCCGAACACCGGCCCCCCATAGAGCGCGCTCGGCACCGCCGCCACCGCCGGCGAAATCGCCAACGCGCACTCCTCCCCCATGCAGATGCGCAGGCCTCCACCGAGCGTCGCCACCGGCAACGCCAGGTTCTCCGCGGACGCGCGCTCCCCAGCGACGAACCCCAGTCCGATGCCGAGGAACGGCTGCACCCCCGCGTCGCCTGCGCGGCGGCGCACCTCCAGCAGCCCCACGTGGCCGCTGACGTCCCCCTGATCGGTGGGGATCCCCCTGGGAGCGAACCCCGCGCGGAGCAGCACCGTCGTTCGCTCCAGGCGCTGCCCCACGCCCACCGTCACCAGCTCCACGTCGCCGTGGACGCCCGTGGGGACCGCCACGCCGCCGCCGAGGAGCAGCGCCACCTCACCGGCGCTCATCCGGACCGCCGCGGACCGATCACGCCCACCGTCACCGCGCTGTAGGGAGCCAGCGCCGCCGGCACCACGCCCAGCTCGGGGCTGATGAAGATGCGCGCGCCGCTGCTGGTGGTGCGCGACAGCCGCGCCCCGAAGCCCCCCTCGACGATCGGGAGCACCACGTTGTCCGCGTGCTCGTTTTCGGGAACACCGTATACATATCCGATGCTCACGGAGGTGTAGAAGTTGATGGACGAGGTGCGGCCGAAGAAGTGCCTCCAGTCGATCACCGGCCCCCACGCCCAGGGCACGTCCGGCGTGTTCACGGCCAGCGGGTTCTCCGGCGGCGCATGCATGTAGATCACCCGCAGGCCGAGGGTGTTCTCGGGCTCCAGCTCGACGCCGAGTCCCAGACCGCCCGTGAGCACGTCGCCGTGGGCGGTCGCAGGGACCGCCATTCCTGCCCGGACGGAGGTGTAGACGGGCAGCGCCGCGGGGGGCTCTTCGGCGAACGCCAGGGGGCTGAAGGCGAGGGCGAACAGGTGCATGGGGACCTCCCGTGGGGGCGTTTCTGTGAACGGCACATCGCCGTGAACACTGTTCACTTTGTAAACGCTGTTCACTTTCAATGCAAGTCCCAGATGGAATTTCTCCGCTTGCAGCTCTCGATCAGCCCGCCGCGAGCACCTCCCCTGCGCGGGTCCACGCCTCGGATGCCGCGCGCTCGTCGGCTCCCCAGCCCCGCAGGAGGCCGCGAACGAGCCCCCCTGCGATCGCCTCCACGTCGATCAGATCCGGATCACCCCGCGCGGTCTTCACGAGCATCAGCGCGCCGTTGAGCGCGGAGAACAGCCCGAGCGCGCGGTCCATCGCCGCCCCCGGTCGCAGCGCCCCCGCCGCCACCGAGGCGTCGATGTGCCCGGCGGTGTGCTGCAACAGCGCGCGAAAGCCAGCCATGAACCGGGCGTGCGAATCCGGGCTCGTAAAGAACGCTCGGAAGTCGACCAGCAGCAGGTTGAACAGCCGGAAGCTCGCGTATCCGTCGCTCATCAGCATGAGGTACCTGCGCACGCTCGTCGCCAGCACCAGGAGCTGCGCGTCCTCGGGAGGCAGCCCACCCCCAGCCGACCGCGCCAGCGTCTCCGCTTCGGCCAGCGCGCTGCCGCAGCGCCCCAGGGTCCGCTGGCCCAGCGCCGCTATGATCTCCATCCGACCGCCGAAGTAGCGGTAGACCGCCCCGGGGGTCATCTCCACGCGCTGCGCCAGCGCCCGCATCGTCAGGGCGCCGTCGCCGCCCTCAAGGAGGAGCGCCTCGGCGGCGTCGAGGATGGCGTCGCTGCGAGCCCTTCGTCGTCGCGTCATGTCAGAGCAACCGTCATAGCGGTGTATACATCGTTCACTCCGGCTCCACCAGCGTGGTGTGCAGCCGGCGCGCGACCTCGGGGGCAGCGTCTCGCGAGACCACCCCCATCCACTGCGCGTCCATCGCCTGCCACGCCAACGCCTCAGGGACCGCCGACAGCGCGGAGAGCGCCACCGCGCGGTCGCGCACCACCGAGCGCCCCACCGCGGTCACCGCCGCCACCTTCATACCGCCGCCGCTCGCGGCTTGGTCGTGACGGTTGGCGGGATCTACGAGCACCGTCCCTCCGAACCACGCGACGGGCGCGCCCGCGTCGTGCGTCAGCTCCGTGAGGGGCCACAGCTCCAGGCGTGGGTGGAGCGCCACCGCCACCACCGCCTCCGGCACCGGGCCCGGCGGCAGCGACGTTCCCGTGCCCGAGGGCCGCGCGGTGGCCGCCGCCCGCAGCTCCACCCCCATCTTCCGCGCCATCTCCACGGCGTCCGCAGACACCACCTTCGCGCCCGCCCGCGCCAGCGCCAGCGCCGCGTCCAGTGGCAGCGACGCCAGTCGATGCGCCCCGGGCACCCGCCGGGGATCCGCGCTGTAGATGCCGTCCACGTCGGAGCACAGCTCGCACCAGTCCGCCGTGAGCGCCGCCGCGAGCACCACCGCCGTGGTGTCGGAGCCGCCGCGACCGAGCGTCGTCACGTCGCCGCTGCGACTGACGCCCTGGAAGCCCGCGACGATCGCCACGGCCCCCGCATCCAGCGCGCGCCGCACGCGATGGGGGTGCACCTCCAGGACCCGCGCCGACGCATGCTCCCCGTCGGTGATGATGCCGGACTGGCTGCCGGTGAAGGACGACGCCGGCACGCCGCGATCGTTGATGGCCATCGCCAGGAGGGTCATCGAGACGCGCTCGCCGACGCTCACCAGCAGATCGAGCTCCCTGCGGCCCGGCCGCGCGGAGACCTGCCCCGCCAGCGCCAGCAGCTCGCTGGTGGTGTTGCCCATCGCCGAGACGACCACCACCACCCGGTGCCCGCAGGCCACCGTCTCGCAGACCCGCGCGGCTACCCGGTGGATGCCCGCGATGTCCGCCACCGACGAGCCGCCGTACTTCTGGACCACCAACATCGGCCCGACCCTCCCGTGCCGCTAACCGCCTCGCGGCGCCCGTGAGATGGTCTCGAACGCCGCCCAGGCCCCGGGCACCTCCGCCTCCACGCGCCGCCTCACCCGCCGCCGCATCAGCACCCACGACGCCACGAGCCACGCGATCTCAGCGGCGATGGCCGCCGCCATCACCAGCGAGAGGTGCCGCACCGTGTGGTGGGAGAGGACGCGCTGCGCCCCCAAAAACAGCGCCAGGTTGCCCACCGCCCACGCGATGATCGGCCAGCGCCCCATGCGCTTGACGGTCTGCAGCAGGCGCGTGCGGGGGTAGGAGTCGGTGGGATCGGTGCGGAACGCCTGGAGGTAGGCCCGCAGCGCCCCCGTGAGATCCCCGCTGCGCAGCAGCGCGTCTCCCAGCACGTTCAGCGACCACGCCTCCCCCGGCGTCAGCTCTGCTGCCTTCCGCGCCGCCGCCACCGCCTCCGGCACCCTCCCCTGCCGCAGCGCCACGTCCGCCATGAATCCGTGCCCCTCGGCCTCCTGCGGATCGCGCGCGACCGCCGCGCAGATCTGCTCCCACGCCGCCTCGCTCTCGCCCTCCACCAGCAGGCACCGCGCCAGCCGCCGCAGGGCCGCCACGTCCTCCGGATCCAGCGCCACTGCGCGCTCGGCGGCCTCCCGCGCCTCCGCGTGGCTGCCCAACCTGCTGAGCACGAAGCTGCGCAGCCGGTGACCCCACACCGACTCGGGCGCGCAGGCCAGCCCCTGGTCGATGTGCTTCATCGCCTCTTCGTGCCGCCCGAGCGCCGTGAGCGCGCGCGCCGCCTCGAACCACGCCTTGTAGTGCCCCGGCGTCACCCCGATGGCCGCATGCGCCTGCTCCAGCGCCTGCTCGTGCCGGCCCAGCCCCATGAGCGCCTCGGCGCGCTGGGTGTGGCGCCGATACGCCGCCTGCTGCGGGTCTTGCATCAGATCGAGGTCAGCGCCAGGTCTTCAGCCAGGCCGCCAGATCGTCATAGGCCCCACCCTCGTTGGCGTAGAGCGCATAATTGCGGGCGATCTCCACCCACGGACCGATCGACGGCTTCACCTCACCCAGCGCCGCCGCGAAGTCCGCCATGGACACCGGCTGCCGCTCCCCACCCCGCAGCACCGCGTCGAGCACGTGATCGATGGCGGTGTCGCACAGGTGCACCAGATCCGCTCCGCTGAACCGCGCGCTGCGCGCCGCGAGGGCGCCGAAGTCCAGTCGCTCCGCGGGACGCCCCCGCATGTGGCGCGTGAGGATGTGCGTCCGCGCCGCGCGATCCGGCGGAGGCACCAGCACCGTACGATCGAACCTCCCCGGGCGCTTCAGCGCGGGATCGACGTCCCAGGGGTGGTTGGTGGCCGCCAGCACATACACGCCGTCCTTGGGCTCCAGGCCATCCATCTCGCTCAAGAGCTGGTTGACCAGGTTGCGCCCCGCCCGGTGCCGCAGCTGGCTGCGCTTCGCGCCCAGGGCGTCCAGCTCGTCGAGGAACAACACCACCGGCGCCTCGCGACGGGCGGTGCGGAAGATCTCGTGCAGGCGCTTCTCGCTCTCGCCGATCCACATGTCGAGCACGTCGATCAGGCCCACCGCCGTGAACCGCGCGCCCACCTCGCCGGCGGTGGCCCGCGCGATGTGGGTCTTTCCGCAGCCCGGCGGCCCGTACAGCAGCAGGCCTCCGTTGATCGCCTTCCCGTAGGCCGCGAACAGCGCCGGCTCGCGCAGCGGCGCCAGGAACGCCAGCTCGATGCGCTTCTTGACGTCCTCCAGCCCCCCCACGTCCGCGAACGTCAGCGCCGCGGGCCCGTCTCGATCGCCGGTGAGCAGCCGCAGCCGGGGCCCCTCTGCTGCTGCCCTCTCTGCAGCCGGCCCCTCCTCCGGCTGGAGGGCAGGGAGCTCGAAGGTGGCCGGCGTGCGGGCTGGCGCAGCCGGGATGGTCGCTCCCAGGGCCGCTGCCAGGCGACGATACCCGTCGGCTTTCTCCCCCTGACCCGCTGCGGCCGCAGCGGTAGCCGCCCCCGCGAGCGCCTAGGTGTTACAGGGAGACTACGCCAAGATATACACGAACACC
>CAYXGP010000185.1:0-2570 GCA_964464515.1 uncultured Enterobacterales bacterium | reverse complement strand
GTCCCTGTCTACTACCCGGGGGTTTTTTCCCCCCCTGCCCCGGGGCGGCCGCCGCGCTCGCCGCGCCGGAGAGCGCCTCGGTGTGCGCGGGAGACTCCGCCAGGATCGCCTGAAACGCCCGCAGCGCCGACTCGGGCTCCCCGATGGTCAGCCAGCGCTGCCCCATCGCCGCGTGCAGGTCGGGGTGGGGAGCGGCGTCGAGGGCAGCCTGGAGCGCGGTGATGACGGGATCGTCGGACATGGGGTCATGGTAGCCCGATGACGCACCGCCAGCCCCACCGTGCGTGCGGTGAGTCGCGCGGCTCGTGTCAGTCTTCGTCGTCGCTGCGCTCACGCCGCGCGAGGATGATCTGGGCCAGGCTACCCGCGACCGACAGCCCGCCGATCAGCAGGAGATCATCGGGCCGGTCCAGCGCCCACGCCAGCCCCAGCGCGCCCAGGATGGAGGTGATGACCGGTAGCAGCGCCTTGTAGATTCGCGGGAAGATCACCAGACCCACCGCAGCGCCCGCCACGGGGATCCCCCAGTGCGGCTCCGAGGCCAGCCAGGCCGCCGCGACCGTCTGGCTGAGCCCCCCGAGGACCATCGCACCCAGCAGCGCGATCGCCAGGCGCTCGGCGAAGTGGAGGATGGCGCCGCCGACGATCGCCAGCGCGCAGATCGTCAGGAGCTGAGCCTCTGAGGCCATGCCCTCGGTCAGGTGGACGCCCGCCGCGCCGCCAGCGATCACGCCGGGGCTGATCAGGGCCAGCCGATACCAGCGCGCGCCGCGCACCAGAAAGAAGATCGAGGCCAGCCCCACCGCCACGTGCGGGTCGGCCAGCTCTGCTGGGAGCTGTGGGAGATCTGCGGGCGTCGGCAAGGAAGGTCGGGACATGTACAGCGCCTCCTGCGCGGATACCGCCAGGGCCCCGGTAATATTCGGTGCCCTGAACGCGAGGTTGAAATGCGCCGGACACCTGCGACCCTCCCCCTCCTGCTCGCAGCGCTCTCGATCGCCTGCAGCGAAAAGAGCGATGACACCGCCACGAACACCACCACCAGCACGGGTACCAGCGGCGCGGGCACCGGAGGTGGTGGCGGCGGTACCAGCGGCGCGACGAGCGGAGGCCTCGCGGCCGAGGAGGCCTTCGATGTGCCGGAGCGCGCCTGGGATCTCGCGATCGCCCCGGATGATCTGGTGTACGCCACCGCGCAGGGCGGCGGGAAGATCTACACCTGGGATCCCTCGAATGACGATCGCGACGAGCTGACCGACGAGGTGGCGGGTGTGCGCGGGATCGCGTTCGACGGTGACCAGCCGTGGGTGACGGTGACGGCCGAGGGCGTCACGGGCTCGCTGTCGCGGCTGGACGGGCGCTTCGCCGAGGAGGTCCACACCCAGGCCGACGACGGCACGCTGTTTCGCGATCCCATCGACTTCATAGCCACGGGCGGAGGCTGGCTGATCGCCGATCACGAGGCGCCGGGGCTGTTCACCGTCTCCGCATCGGGCGCGGTGACCTTCGCGGACGCCGGCTCGACCGCCCCCAACGCGCTCGTCGAGAGCGGCGGCACCGTGACCATCGCCGGAGACGATGGGATCTGGCAGATCGCCTGGCCGGGTGGCGCCGCCGAGCTCGTGGACGAGCGCGCCGCCGGAGGGCTGATCGCGGTGGACGGCGCGATCTGGGCCGCGAATTCCAGCGACGGGATCTTCGAGGTAGGGGGGAGCACGCAGGGCGGCTCGGAGATCGCGCGGGCGGGAAGCATGGCCCGCGCAGGCGACACGCTGTATGTCGCGGATCAGGTCGGACCGACCGTCTGGCAGATCGCGCTCGCTCGGTGATCCCCCCCGCTGAACCGTGGGTTCGCCAGCGCCACACCAGACGGAATATGGTATCGGCCGCCAACCCGGAGTGACGCCATGGCCTTCGACCCCATCTCCCTGCTCCCCCTCCTCGGGAGCTGTTGCTGCTGTGCCGGCGCGGCCCTGGTCCTCTGCGGCGGTGGGTTCTTCTTGTACAAGAAGAGCAAGGCGACCGACGATGATGCCGATGACGCCGACAGCGCTGACGCTGAGCCCGCCGCGCTGCCAGCCGACCAGACCGAGCTGGACACCGCGGACTTCTCGAATTGGGCCGTCAACGAGACCGACGACGCGCCGGTCGACGCCCAGCCAGACTCTCCCGCCCCGGACGCTCCCGCCGCCGAGCTCCCCGCCCCGGCCCCGGAGATCCCAGCGCCGGAAGCCCCCCCCGAACCAGAATCCGCAGCGCCGGTTGCAGCGGCATGGGAAGCCACGGCGCCAGAGCCCCCCGCGCCGGAGCCCCCTGCGCCCGAGCCACCTGCGCCCGAGCCCTCCGCGCCGGAGTCCCCCGCGTGGGAGGCTCCCGCACCCGAGGCCCTCCCCGAAGCCGCAGCGCCGGTCGCCCCCGAACCGGTGGCCGCAGCGCCGGTTGCAGCGGCATGGGGAGCCGCGGCGCCCGAGCCCCCCGCCCCGATACCTCCCGCCCCCGAGCGCTCCGGACCCGCGCCGGCCGTCGTGCAGTCCGGGTTCATGGACCCCACGCCCACCGTCCCCGATCTT
>CAYXGP010000184.1:0-17152 GCA_964464515.1 uncultured Enterobacterales bacterium | reverse complement strand
CCCGACGGCTACGGCGCAGCGGACGACACCGTGGAGGCCTGCTCCGCGCCCAGCGGGTACGCCACCAACAGCGGCGACTGCGACGACTCAGACGCCGACAGCTACCCCAGCGCCGCCGAGCGCTGCGATGGCGTCGACAACGACTGCGATGGAGACGTCGACGAAGACAAGCTCACCACATGGTACGCCGACGCCGACGCCGATGGCGATGGCGATGCAGAGACGATCACCGACGACTGCGATCCGGACGCCGGGTGGGTCGCCGAGGCCGGGGACTGCGACGATGAAAATGCAGCGGCCCACCCGGACGCCACCGAGACCTGCGACGGCGTCGACAACGACTGCGATGAGCAGATCGATGAGGAGCTGCTGTCGGTGTGGTACGCCGATGCAGACAGCGACGGCTACGGTGATCTCGACACCAGCCAGGAGGCCTGCGAGGCCACCGAGGGTTGGACAGGCGACCCATCGGACTGCGACGACACGGATCCATCGGTGAACCCCGGCGCCGCCGAGATCTGCAATGAGATCGACGACGACTGCGACGGAACGATCGACGGCAGCGACGCCGCCGACGCAGAGACGTGGTACATAGACAGCGACGGTGACGGGTACGGCAGTCCCTCCGCACAGACCGACGCCTGCGAGGCGCCGAGCGGATTCGCAGAGACCAACACCGACTGCGACGACACCGACGACACGATCAACCCCGACGCCGTCGAGGTCTGCGATGAGCTGGACAACGACTGCGACGGCGACACGGACGGCGGGGCTGCGGACGCGAGCACATGGTACGCCGACGCCGACGGGGACGAATACGGGGACAGCGCAGAGACGCTGGAGGCCTGCGAGACCCCCTCGGGGTACGTCTCCGACGATACAGACTGCGATGACACCGCGGCCGGCTCCAACCCGGGCGCGACCGAGATCTGCGATGAAGCTGACAACGACTGCGACGGCTCTGTAGACGAGGAGGTGACCTCTACGTTCTACGCAGACGCAGACAGCGACGGCTACGGCGCAGCGTCAGATTCGATCGAGGCCTGCACCGCGCCGTCTGGCTACACCGGCGACGACACCGACTGCAACGACGCGGGGGCGAGCGAGAACCCGGGCGCCGCCGAGGTCTGTGATGAGCTGGACAACGACTGCGACGGCGACACCGACGAGGAGGTCCTGAGCACCTTCTACGCAGACAGCGACGGCGACGGTTTCGGCGACCCGGACAGCGCAGCGGAGGCCTGCGCGGCCCCCTCCGACATGGTGTCGGACGCCAGCGATTGTGACGACACGGACGAAGACGCAAACCCGAGCGCCGCGGAGACATGCGATGAAGCCGACAACGACTGCGACGGAGACATCGACGAGGGGGTGACCAGCACCTTCTACACCGACGCAGACAGCGACGGGTTCGGGGACGGCGACAGCAGCGTCGAGGCATGCACTGCGGCATCGGGCACAGTCTCGGACGACACCGACTGCGACGACGCCGACGACGCGATCAACCCCAACGCCGTCGAGGTCTGCGATGAAGTGGACAACGACTGCGACGGCGACATCGACGAGGAGGGGAGCACCACCTGGTACATCGACTACGACGGCGACGGATTCGGCAGCGGCAGCTATACGGTGGAGTCGTGCGAGCAGCCCACGGGCTATGTCGCGGACGCCACGGACTGCGATGACGCCGACGGCGCTGCCTGGCCCGGAGCGGACGAGTACTGTGACGGCGTCGATACGGACTGTGACGGCACCACCGACGAAGGCGATGCGCTGGACGCCGACACATGGTACGCCGACAGCGACGGCGACGGATTCGGAGACCCTGACACGGCGCTGACCGCTTGCAGCCAGCCCACGGGCTACGTATCCGACGACACGGACTGTGAAGATACGGAGATCACCGCCTACCCCGACTCGACGGAGACCGAGACGCCGGGCGACGGGATCGACACCGACTGCGACGGGATCGACGCCTGCACCGACCTCAACTGCGATGGGATCCCCGACCTGATCATCGGCCAATACTACTCGGGCAGCAGCTACACAGCGGGCACCCACCTGTACTACGGAGACGGCGCGGGCTTCTCAGACAGCGACCGCGCCGATCTGACCACCTACGGCGTCTGGGGCGAGCCCGCCGCCGCCGACCTCGACGGCGACGGCTACCTCGACGTCGTGGTACCGATGTACTACACCGACTCCGGGTACTCGGCGACGTCGTCGGTGTTCTGGGGCTCCGCCTCGGGGCACTCCGACAGTGATCGCACCGACCTCACGACCTACGGCGCGCTCGGACTGGTCATCTCCGATCTGAACCAGGACGGCTGGCTCGATCTGGTGTTCGCCGACCACTACTACAGCAGCTATAGCGTCGACTCATACGTCTATTGGGGTAGCTCAGGGGGCTTCACGAGCGCCACCGCGCTGCCCACGCTGGGCGCCCTCGCGGTGGAGGTGGAGGACGTCGATCAGGACGGCTGGGATGACATCGTCTTCTGCAACTACCACGACGGGTCGAGCCACCAGACCAGCTCGTACATCTACCACGGCTCCTCCGGCAGATTCAGCACGTCGAGTCGCACAGACCTGCCCACCCAGGGGTGCCGCGGCATCGTCATCGAAGACCTCAACAGCGACGGGTACACCGATCTGGCGTTCGCAAACCAACTCGATGGGAGCAACTACTACACCAACTCCTACGTCTACTGGGGCACCTCCGCCGGCTGGTCCACGGCGTATCGAGACAGCCTGCCCACCTATGGAACGCTGTCAGTGTCTGCTGGAGACGCGGACGGCGACGGGTACACCGATCTGGTGTTCGGCGGCTACCACAGCGGGAGCTGGTCCAGTACCGCCTACACGATGGTGTACTACAACTCCAGCCTGGGGTTCTCTTCCAGCGTCTACGACGCCCTGACCACGACGGGTGCGCGTCGATTGGTGATGCGCGATCTGGACGACGACGGTTACCCCGAGCTGGTCGTGCCGATCTACTATGATGGGTCGTCGTACTACACCGACTCGTATGTGTATGCAGGGAGCGCGAGCGGCTACTCGGACTCTGACCGAACAGCGCTGTCCACGCTGGGCCCGCTGCGGGTGGCGGTCGATGACTTCGATCGCGACGGATCGATCGACCTGTTGTTCGGGGGGTACTACCTCGGGAGCTGGAGCACGCTGCCCGACAGCTATCTGTATTGGGGCAACGCCAGCGGCTACTCGTCGTCGGACATGGACACCCTCGACACCGACGGCATGGTCGCCGCCCCGGTGCTGGTCGGTCGGGAGGACTGAATGGATCTCAGCCGCCGCGGATTTCTCAGTGGCTCTCTCAAGGGAGGCGTCGTCGCGACGGCGGGGGCTGGCCTCCTCCGCGAGCATCCAGCCGCCGCCGAGACGACTGAGGAGCGCACGGGAGAGTACGCGGAGACGCTGGATGTGACGTTCACCGTGAACGGCGCGCCCAGCTCCATATCGGTCGATGCAGACACAGATGCCCTGGAGGTGATCCGGGAGCGCCTGGGCCTCACCGGGTCCAAGCGTTCGTGCGGACACGGCTCGTGCGGAGCCTGCACCGTGCGGGTAGACGGGGCGCCCACGGCCTCATGCCTGCTGCCTGCCACGGCCCTCCAGGGCCGCGCGGTGACCACCATCGAGGGCATCGGCGAAGGCATCAGCGGGGGCATCCACCCCATGCAGCGTGCGTTCATGGTCAACGACGCGCTGCAGTGCGGGTTCTGCACCCCCGGCTTTGTGGTGGAGGCCACAGCGTTCATGGACGCCTGGCGCGCTGAGAACGGCACGGAGCGCCCCGACCGCGACACCATCGCCGCGGCGATGGCCGGCCACCTGTGCCGCTGCGGCGCCTACGAGGCCATCTACGCGGCCATCGCGCAGGCCTGCATGGGGGCCTTCGACGAAGCTCCAGCGCCGGGCACCTTCACCGGCCGCGCGGACGCCCTGGAGAAGGTCACCGGCCGCGCCCGCTACACCGTGGACGTCCGGCTCGAGGGGCAGCTCGAGGGGCGGGTCCTGCGCGCGACCCACGCTCACGGCGTGCTCCAGAGCCTCGATCTCTCGGCCGCCTCCGCCATGCCGGGCGTCAGGGCCGTCGTCGCCCTCGTGGAGCCCGGACGCAAGATCCGCTTCGCGGGTCAGGAGCTGGCGGCGGTGGCCGCGACCACCCGGGCGGAGGCCGACGCAGCGCTGGACGCCATCACCGTGCAGATCGATCCACTGCCGCCCGTGCTGGGGATGGACGCCGCCCGGGCCGACGACGCGCCCGCGGTGTTCGCCGAGCGCAGCACGAAGCGGACCGTCCACAACGCCAGCGAGGGTCCGAACATGCCGGCGCCGTGGAAGGGCAACGTGCGCGGCCCGCTCAACACCTCGATGATGGGCAAGCCGGCTGGCGCCGAGCGCACGATCGCCGCATCGCACACGGTCATCTCGCAGACGTGGACCACCCACGTGCAGTGCCACACCGCGCTGGAGCCCCACGCTGCGGTGGCGCACTGGACGGGCGAGAAGACGCTCGAGGTGCACCTGTCCACCCAGGGCTGCAACTGGGTGGCCGACGACATCGCCCAGCGATGGGGGCTGCGCCTGACGGATCTCACGCTGCATGCGCCCTACGTGGGCGGCGGCTTCGGGGCCAAGGCCACCCTTCAGCAGGAGGCGGTCATCGCCATCGATCTGGCCCGCGAGGCCGGCGCGCCGGTGCGCGTGGCCCTCGACCGCGACGAGGAGCTCACCGTCGGGGGGCTGCGGCCGGCCACCGAGATCGAGCTCACCGTGGGGCTCGACAGGGATGGTCGTCTGCGGGCGATGCAGGCGGTCAGCCACAGCGACGGCGGGGCCGCCATCGGCGGGGCCATCGGCGCCCTGCTGCGGCTGATGTATGTCTGCGATCACAAGGACTTCATCGACTACGATGTGATCACCACCGCGCCGCTGGGCCGACCGTTCCGGGCACCCGGGGGACCGTCCGCGCAGTTCGCGCTGGAGCAGACGGCCGACATCGCCGCCGAACGTCTCCACATCGATCCCATCGCGCTGCGCCGCAAGTGGGACCCCAACCCCCAGCGCCGCCGCCTGTACGACTGGGCCGAGGCCCTGCCCATCTGGCAGGATCGCGCGACGCACGCCGCCGCCGATCGCGGCCGCTTCCGCCGCGGGGTGGGGCTGGCCGCTGGCGGCTGGTTCACGCTCCACGAGGCCGGCACCCAGGTGCAGCTCGAAGTCGGCCCTGACGGTCTCATCGCCACGTCGGCCTGCCAGGACATGGGCAACGGCTCGCGCACCGTGGTGTCCTGGACCGTCGCGGAGGCGTTCGGGCTGTCTCCCGACGCTGTGGAGGTGCGCTTCGGCAACTCCCAGTGGGTCCACGGCTGCCTCAGCGGCGGCAGCCGCACCACCGGCTCGATCGGCCCGGCCGCCGCAGACGCCGCAGGCAAGCTCCAGGAGGCCCTGGCGCTCTCGCTGGCGGAGGCCCGCGGACTGGGCGAGGCGATCCCCACCCCAGAGGGGCTCCACCACAGCGGCGGCTTGATCTCCTGGGCAGAGGCCCTCTCCGAGGCCCGCGCGCAGGGCGAGCGGATCACCGTCGTCGGTCGTCGGGGGCGCGATCCGGGCGGCTACCTGCTGCCGGTGGCCCTGGCGGGCATCAAGGTGGGGAAGGACTTCCCCGGCACCCTCATGCTGTCCCACGTCGAGGTGGACGCGCGCCTGGGCAGGATCCGCGTGCTGGAGGCCTGGATGGGCGTGGGCGCCGGGCGCATCGTCGTGCCGCCGCTGGCCCGCAGCCAGGTGCAGGGCGGCATCATCCAGGGGATCAGCTTCGCGCTGTACGAGGACCGACGCCTCGATCCGCACACGGGCCGCACCCTCACGGCCGGCCTCGAGGACTACCGCATCGCCGGCATCGGAGACGTTCCGCCCATCAACGTGCACTTCGACGAGGCGGGCTTCGAGGGCGTGCTCGGGCGCGCCGCGGGGCTGGCCGAGGCCGCCACCGTGCCCGCCGCGGGCTGCATCGCCAACGCCGTGCATCACGCCACCGGCTGGCGTCCCACCGCGCTGCCGCTGCGCCCCGACGTCGTCCTGGGAGGGCTGTCGTGATCACCTTCCCCCAGACGGTCGAGGCGGCCACTCGGGCCTCGGGCACCTTCCGGGCGGGCGCCACCGATCTGCAGGAGCGCCGCCACCTCAAGATGAACGGCGGGCCGCTGGTCGATCTGCGCGATCTGTCCGGAGCCGACGCCATCACCGTCACCCCGAGCGGCGGTCTGCGCGTGGGCGCGCTGGTGCGCGTCCGCGATCTCGCCGCCGATGCGCGGATCCGCGGGAGCTACCCCGGGCTCGCCGCAGCGGCCGGGGGGCTGGGCACGCCGCAGATACGCGCCCGCGGCACCGTCGGCGGGAACCTCCTGCAGGACGTCCGCTGCTGGTACTACCGCCGCCGCCCGGTGGAAGGGCAGCGCTGCCTGCGCGCCGGCGGCGGCCTCTGCCTGGCCCGCGCTGGCGATCACATTCGGCATGCCTGCTTCGATCTCGGTCCCTGCGTGACCCCCCACCCCTCCACGCTGGCGATGGCGCTGCTGGCGATGGGCGCGGGGGTAGAGGTCGCTGCGCCCGACGGCTGGCAGATCCGCACCATCCCCGAGCTCCTCGGCGACGGCACCGATCCCACGCGGGCACACGCCCTGGGCCCGGGGGAGCTGCTCACCGCGGTGGTGCTGCCCACCCCGGTCGTCGGCGAGCGCTCGGCGTACCTGCGCGCCATCAGCCGCGCCCACGCGGAGTGGCCGCTCGTGGAGACCCTCGCTCGGCTGCTGGTGGTCGAGGGTCGGGTGGTCCACGCCGCGCTAGCGCTGGGCGGTGTGGCGGTTCGCCCCATCGCGGTCTCGGCCGAGCCCCTGCTGGG
This sequence comes from uncultured Enterobacterales bacterium, assembly GCA_964464515.1. Taxonomy (GTDB): domain Bacteria; phylum Myxococcota_A; class UBA796; order UBA796; family UBA2385; genus CAYXGP01. Next base: position 10,224 of record CAYXGP010000184.1, on the reverse strand, counting down.
ACAGCCGGCGAGCGCGGCGGCGTTCGCGGCGCTGGGTGAGGCGGCGATCGCCGACGCCAGCCCCCTGCCGATGACCGGCTACAAGGTGCCCCTCGTCGCCGCCACCATCGCGGCGGCGCTGGAACAGGCCGCGGAGGCCCCCGCCGCGCTCGCCCTGCCGGAGAGCGCGGAATGAAGCCCCTCAGATTGCAGCCCCGCCGGATCAAGCCCTGATGAAACTCTGCGACCACCTGCGCTGCAAGAGCCTCTACGGCGCGCGCTGGCGCACCGAGGATGAGCTGGACGCGGCGCTGCTGCGCAACGACGTGCCGTTCTCCTGCCTGAAGACCTGCGCGAGCTGGGGACCGGACGACGATCTGGTCGCCCCCGAGCGCTGCCAGCCGGAGCGGGGGTGCTTCCGCCTCTCGCCTCGGCAGCCCCCGGGTCTCCAGCTCTCCTGACAGAGCGGGCGCCCATGTCCCTCCCCACACTGCAGCTGTTCGCCGACCAACACGGACTGTCCGCGGAGGCGACAGCAGAGCTGGAGACCCTCTGGCGGCAGACGCTGTGGCAGCAGACCCTGCGACCGCAATCCCCGCGACCGGGCAGCGCAGTGCCGGAGGGCGCCACCCTGCTCCCAGACGCCACGACGGACGCGCCGCCGCCGGAGGCCGCTCGCCCAGGCGCCCCCCTGCCGCGCGGCACCGCGGGCTCCGGGACGTCAGGGGCGCTCCGCTACCAGCAGCTCACCCTCCTCGGCCGGGGGGCGATGGGAGATGTCTGGCGGGTGCGCGACAACGAGCTGGGTCGCACCCTGGCGATGAAGATCATCCAGCCCGATCTGCTTGGGCGACCCGAGGCCGTCACGCGGTTCATCGCCGAAGCGCAGGCGACGGCGCAGCTCCAGCACCCCGCGATCGTGCCGGTCCACGAGCTGGGTCGATTGCCGGACGGGCGTCTGTACTTCACCATGCGTGAGGTCCGCGGACGGCGCCTGTCGGAGGCAGCCCTCGCGTGGCCGCTGCGGCGACGCATGGCCGCGTTCCAGACCGTCTGCCAGGCCGTCGGCTACGCCCATGAGCGTGGCGTCGTCCACCGCGATCTGAAGCCGGACAACATCATGGTCGGCGCCTGGGGACAGGTTCTGGTGCTCGACTGGGGGCTGGTGAAGCTCGTCGTAGGGGCTGAGGACAGCGAGGAGCACGTGCGCACCTCGCGGGCGAGCCACACCCTGGTAGGCACGGTGGCTGGCACCCCGGCCTACATGGCCCCCGAGCAGGCCCGAGGAGAGACGAACCGGATCGGACCTGCCAGCGACATCTACGCGCTGGGAGCGATCCTCTACGAGCTGCTCGCGGGGCACCGCGCCTACGGAGGGGCGAGCGCGGCGGCGGTGCTGGATGAGGTGCGCGCGCACGAGCCGCGCCCGCTCTCGGAACTCGCCGATCCCCCACCTGCCGCGCTGGTGGAGATCTGCGAGCGGGCGATGGCCCGGCAGCCCGCAGACCGCTACCCCACCGCCGGTCAGCTCGCCGCGGTGGTGGGTCGGTGGCTGGACGGGGCCGAGCGGCGCGAGCGCGCCCTGGCCGTGCTGGAGCGCGGCAACGCCGCTGCCGCTGAAGGCGATGCCTTGCGGGTCGAGGCGCGAAGGCTCCGGAGAGCGGCAGACACAGCGCTTGAGCGAGGCTCCGCGACAGGCTGGGAGAGCTGGGAGCAGGCCGAAGACCGACTCCGCCGAGCGCTGCAGCTCGAACTGGAGCAGGAGCAGCATCTGCAAGGAGCCCTGGTCTACGAGCCGGAGCTGCCCGCGGCGCATCGCGCGCTGGCGGCGCTCCACCGCGCCCGGCATGCCGACGCGGTGACGCGCGGGGATCGTCTCGGCGCAGAAGCCGCCGCGTGTCGCTTTCACGCACACCTGCAGATGCTCCCCCGTCTGGAACGGGAGGCGTCGTCGCTGGTGCCGAGCCACGGTGAGCCGCTCGGTCGGCTGGTGGGCCGCTGGGAGCACCGTCAGGCGCTGACCGAGGAGCTCAGGCGAGGCGCGCGTCTGGTGACGCTCGTGGGCCCTGCGGGTGTCGGCAAGACGCGACTGGCGCGAGATCTCCTCCACCGACTCGACCGGCCCGCGCTCTTCTGCGATCTCACCGAGGCCCGGACCCCGTCGGGGATCTGCGGCGCGCTGGCCCGGACCCTCTCCGGCCCGCTGTCGGCGCGCGACGACGCAGGACAGCTCGCGGGGGCGTTGGCCGGCCGCGGCGTCCTCGTGCTCGTGGTGGACAACGTCGAACAGGTGGCGTCTCAGGGTCGCCCGCTGCTGGAGCGCTGGCTGGCGGAGGCCCCGGGGCTGCAGATCCTGGCGACCAGTCGGGTCCGGCTCGGTCTCGATGAAGAGGTCACCCTGCCGCTCGGCCCGCTCTCGATCCTGGAGGGGATCGAGCTGTTCGTGCAGCGAGGACAGCAGGCACGGCCCGACTTCTCCCTCACCGAATCCAACCGGCACGCCCTGACGGCTGTGGTGGAGCGCCTCGACCGTCTTCCGCTGGCGCTGGAGCTGGCGGCGGCGCGCCTGGGCATGCTCTCGCTGACGGAGCTGGGACGTCGGCTCGACGCCCGGTTCGCGATCCTCCGGAGCCCACGGAGCGCTCCCCGTCAGCGCGCTTTGCAGGGGGCGCTGGACTGGTCCTGGGAGCTTCTGACTCCCCCGCAGCAGATCGCCCTGGCGCAGTGCAGCGTCTTTCGCGGCGGCTTCGATCTGCCGGCCGCCGAGGCCGTGCTGGAGCTACCCGCAGGCGCCCCTCCCACCCTCGATCTCCTGGAGGCGCTCTGCGACAACCACCTGCTGCGCCGAGCAGCCGGCGCGCGCTACGCGCTGCTGGAGTCTATTCGGATGTACGCGGGCCTGAGGCTGGCTGAGCACGCCTTCGAGCTCCAGCGACGACATGCAGCGCACTTCGGGCGGCTCGGCGCCACCGACGCGCTCCGATCGCTCAAGACCGTCGGCGGCGCAGAGCGTCGACTGAGTCTGCTCGCCGAATTGGAGAACCTGACGGTCGCCGCGCAGCGCGTCGCGAGCGACGACGGCGCCCGCTGTTGCCTGGCCGCGCTGGCTCTATTCGAGTTCCGCGGGCCCCTCTCCGCAGGCATCGCGCTGGCAGAGACCGTCCTCTCAAAGGAGAGCCTGTCGAGCGAGAGACTGTCAGCACAAACACGAGCCGAGCTGCTCTTGTCGAGCTCTGTGCTTCTTCGGCTGTGCGATCACAACACCGCAGCCCTGGAGGCCGCGACCGAGGCCCTGTCGCTGGCCGAGGGGCACCCGGCGATCGTCGCGCGGGCACACCGGCGGCTCGGGATCCTCCACAAAGCGCTGGGGCGAATCGAGGTGGGGAGGCAGCATCTGGAGTTGTCCCGGGACGGCTTCTGTGCTCTGGGAGACCAACGCGAAGAGGGCATCAGCCTGAACAGCCTCGGGCTGCTGTGGAAGGAGCGCGGCCAGATGGCTCGAGCCCAGGAGATCCTGGAGCGTTCGTTGATGCTGCTCTCCGCCGTCGGTGATCGCGCCGGCGAGGCGAACACCCTGACCGCGCTCGGCTCGGTGTACCACCTGCTCGGGCGGTCGGAAGACGCTCTGCGCTGCTACGAGACGGCGCTCACCATCCACCGGGAATTCGACGATCACCCCAGCGAGGGGATCACCCTGGGGAACATGGGGATCCTCCTCATGAAGCAGGATCGCCTGGACGAAGCCCGCGCCTGCTACACCGCCGCGCTGGTGATCCATCGCCGCGTCGGCGTGCGTCGCAGCGAGGGGATCGTCCTGGCAAACCTGGGGATCCTCCACAATCTGCAGGGGGACTTCATGGCGGCGCGCCGACACTACCGCGCTGCGCTTGAGCTGTATCGGGTGGGCGGTCAGCGGCGCCCTCAGGCCATGGTGCTGGCGAATCTGGGAGTGCTGCATGCCGACAGCGGAGAGATCGGCACAGCGCTTGAGGCCTACCACGGAGCGCTGGAGATGTTCCGCGAGCTTGGAGATCGCCGCTGTGAGGGAATGGCCCGGGGCAACATGGGGGCGCTCCACCTTCGCCAGGGAGACAGCGAAGCTGCAGAGGCGCACCTCAGAGCCGCGCTGGAGATTCACCGGGAGGTGGGCAATCGATACTCCCAGGGGACCGCGCTGATGCACATGGGGCGACTGCACATCTCGACGAATCGTCACGAGACCGCCGAGTCCCTCCTCCGAGAAGCCCTGGCGACGATGCTCGAGGCAGGGAGCCCCGCCGAGGTGGCGGAGCTCCGTCGGATGCTCAAGGAAGTTGGTCAGGCGCAGGGACGCAGCTCGGGCGAGCCGGCGTAGCGAACCTCGGGCTCTGCGACCAGCGGGATGACGTTATCGCGAAGTGCTGAGACACCCAGGCGCATGGACAGCTCCTCCACGACCGCGTCGAGCACCAGCCGGCGACGACGCTGCCGTCGGGGGGAGCGGAACACGCGCTCTCCAAACACGTCGATCACCATGCAGCGGGCGCGATCGGTGCCGCGCTGCGCCGCGACGTTGCGCTCAGCCCAGTCCTGCAGCAGCATCGCAGCCAGCTCACCCACCGAGGCGTCCAGCGGCTCGCTCTTGACCAGGTACAGCAGCGTGGCGCCGATGATCTCGCCTTCTGAGGTTGAGACGAGCAGTTCGGGGCGGAGCAGCACGCCCAGCCGGCCTACCCGCAGTGGGGTGGTGTGCCGCGGAGCGCGGGTGAAGCGCACCCGTCCGCCCACGCGGGGGCGATCGATGGTCTTCCAGGACCGCAGCGCCAGGACGGAGAGTCGATCGTCCTGCGAGGGGTTGGGCAGCGTGGAGAGATCAGCCAGCGCGCGATCGAGCACCTGCGAACCGTCGGGGTCCGCCATGAGCTGCGACATGATCGCCGCCCGGGCCGGAGCATAGCGCCCGGTCACTGCAGAGGTGGGGCTGCGCATGAGCTCGATCACCCTTCGACGGCGCTCGGGGCCCGCCGGGAGATAGGCGCACAGAGTGTTCAGTGAGATGTTCAGGGGAGTGGGGATACGGAACATCGAAGACCTCCTTGGTTGCACTATCAGTATAGCAACCACTGAACTGAAATCCATATGAACGCCCTGAATCTGCCATTTACGGACATAATAAGTCCGAACACGATCAGCCACCCCCTTCTCCCTTGCCGCGCCCCTTGCGGTGTGTGAGCCTCCTCTGTATGGCCCCCTCCAACCTCATGCGCGGCGTCGCGTCGTCCGCCGCCGGGACCGCCTTCTCGCGGGTCGCCGGCGCCACCCGTGACATCGTCCTGGCGCGTGTCCTGGGCGCTACAGCCACCTCCGACGCCTTCTGGATGGCCTTCACCATCCCCAGCGTATTCCGGCGCTTCGTCGCTGATGAGGGGCTGACCGGCGTGATGGTGCCTGCGCTGACCGACGCGGAGACACGCACCGACCGGGAGACCGCGCAGCGCCTCGCTGGCGGCCTCTTCGTGGCCCTGATCCTCGCCGGTCTGGCCATCTGGGGGGCAGGCGCCCTGGGAGCGGAGTGGCTGGTGTGGGCGTTCGCCTCCGGATTCGAGGACGACCCCGAGCAATTCGCGCTCACGGTGCGCCTCACGCGCTGGATGCTCCCGTTCGTCATCTTCGTCAGCCTCGTGTCATGGTGCGAGGGACTGCTCAACATCCGCGACCACTACTTCGTGCCCAAGATCGCCCCCGGGCTGGTCAGCGCAGGCCTGGTGGCCGGCGGCCTGCTCGCGAGCGACGAAGACGCCACGATCGCGCTCGTCATCGGCCTGCTCGTCGGCGGGCTGGTGCACTTCCTCGTGTGCATCCCCCCGGTGCTGCGGCGCTGGGGGCCGCTGCGGCTCGGCGTGGCGATCTGGCGGACGCCGCGCTTCCGCGCCGTGCTGGCCGAGATGGGCAAGGTCGTGGCCATCGGGATCTTCGCTCAGCTCAACATCCTCGTGCTCCGCCGCCTGGCCTCGGAGCTGCCCACGGGCTCGGTCACGCAGTACTGGTACGCCAACCGCGTGGTGGATCTCGCGCAGGGGGTCGTGGCGGTGGCGGTGGGCAGCGCCATGCTCCCCCCGATCGCGCGGGCTGTGGCCGCAGGCGACTGGGATCGCTTCGAGGACACCTTCGTCTCCGCTGCCCGCCTCGCTGCGGTGGTGCTGATCCCCGCGGCCGCTCTGCTGATCGTGATCTCCGATCCCATCGTCGCCACGCTGTTCCGGCACGGCGAGTTCAGCGGCGAGGCCGCGCGCGGCACCGCGGCCTGCCTCCGCCACATGATCCCCTTCATGCTGGCCGTGGCCGGCATCGGCATCCTCAAGAAGCCCTACTTCGCGCTCGAGCGTCGCGACGTGCTCCTCGTGGTCGGCGCGCTGGGCGTCCTGCTCACCTGGGGACTCGGCTGGGTCCTCTCGCTCCGCCTGGGCGGCGGCGTGGAGGGGCTCGCCCAGGCCCTCTCGCTCTCCACCACCATCCAGCTCATCGTCTACGGCGGCGCTCTCCATCGCGTGGTCGGCGCGCGTGTCGGCGCCCGGAGGCTGGTCTCACCGCTGCTCCGAATGACCCTCGCCGCAGCCCCTGCGGCCGCTCTGGCGTGGCTGATCACCTCCCTCGGTGCCTGGGAAGACGGACCTACACTCCTCAACGCAGCGCTCCTCGGCGGCGCGGTGATCACGGCCGCGCTGGTGTACCTCGCTGGCGCCTGGATGATCGGCGTGCGTCAGGAGCTCTCGGTGGTGATGAGCAAGCTTCGTCGCCGGTGACGCCACCTGCGGAAGAGCGTGGATGATCGTCGAATCCGCCGCTATGTTTGCCAAAACCCCGGAGTAAACCCATGTCCTGGACCTTGATCACGATCCTCGGAATCTTCGCCTGTGCCACCGAGGCTGATATCGATGAAGACGAAGACGATGGCGGGTTCGGAACCTTCCAGGACGGGGGCACCAGCAACACCACCGGTACCGTGACCGGTGGCACCACAGGGAGCACCACCTCTGGCGGCTCGACCACCGGCGGCAGCACGACCGGCGGCACCACCGGGGCAACAAGCACCACGACCGTCACCACCCCGGGCGGCGACCCCGTCGCCTGCGAGCTGACCGATCGCGCCTACATACTGGACATCGTGAACGCCACGGTGGTCGAGCCGGCCGGGGTGGGCGCCCTGCTCACGAGTTCCCTCGAGAGCGACTTCTTGATGGGCATCGAGGCGGTCGATGGCGACGAGATCGACATCAACTGGGCCGAGGACGGGGGCGGCTTCGCCGAGTGCCTCCCGCTGGAGGCCACCTTCAACGACCCCTGCTTCGTGCTCGGGCCCGAGAGCATGGAGCTGACGGTCAGCGGCACGAGCGTGGTGGTCGACAATTTTGTGGTGGCGGGGTGCTTCGAGTCCGACTGCGCTTCCTTCCGCGATGGCCTCCTCGCTGGCGAGATCGACATCCGCAACATGACCGATCTGATGAAGGGACTGACGGGCACGGATGACCCCGACACCATCTGCGCGCTCCTCAGCAGCTTCGGCGCGTCGTGTGGGTCCTGTCGGTCCGATGGTGAGCCCTACTGCCTGCCCCTGCGGGTGGAAGACATCACCGGCGACGAGCTGGATGAACCGCTGGAGTGCGGCCCCTGACCTGCACATCCCAGCTCTCACGCAGCGGGATCAGCGCGGGGGATCAGCGCGGGACAGATCCCCTGATCAGCGCGACCAGTAATCACAAACCCTTCACAAGCGCCGGGCTACGTTGGTAGCCCCCGCCGCCGAGGTCTGTCGATGCTGTCGAATCTCCTCCTGAGCTTGAGCTTGCCCGCCGCAGCGCTGCCCCTCGCTGAAGACCTCGATCCCACCGACGGCGTTCCACCGGAGGTGCTGGTCGAGGAGATCGTGTGGTTCACCGATCCCACCACCACCCCGTCGAGGATCGTCGGGGGGTCCACGACGTCCGGCTATGAGCCGGTCGGCGCGCTCGTCGGCTGCCAGGGCAACTACTGCGGTCAGTACTGCTCGGGCACGCTGGTCGAGGAGTACTGGGTCATCACCGCCGCCCACTGCATCGACGGTATCGAAGACAAGTTCGGCAACAACGCCGAATTCTACTTCGTCACCGGCACCGACGTGTACGACACATGGGACGACTACTCCCTTATTACCGACCAGATCGCCAACCCGGACTACAACTCATCGACGTACTCCAACGACATCGGCGTGCTGGAGCTGAACCGGCGGCTCACCTCGGCGGGCCTCATCGACGCCAACACCACCCGTCTGGGCAACCAGAACCTGAACGAGGACATCACCTACGTCGGCTACGGCATCACCGGAGACAACCAGCACAACAGCTCCGGCACCAAGCGCACGGTTGATGTCCCGATCTACGAAATCTACTCCAACCTCATTCTCACCTACGACCCCAACGGGGAGACCAACATCTGCTCGGGCGACTCCGGGGGCGCCGCTCTCCTCGAGGTCGATGGTGAGCTGGTCCTGGCCGGGGTGAACTCCTTCGGCTTCGACATCAACGGCGGCTACCCCCACTGTGAAGGCGACGGAGCCGCAGCAGGCGCCACCCGCGTCGACTACTACGACGACTGGCTCTCCGACTACCTCACCCTCAAGGGCGGATCCAGCGGAGGGAGCAGCTCCAGCTCCGGCGGTTCGAGCAGCTCCGGGGGCTCCAGTGGGTCCAGCGGTGGCTCGACCGGAAGCTCCAGCGGTGGCTCGACCGGCGGCTCAGGCACCGGTGGGGTCGAGCCTCCCCCCAGCCTGGGCAGCTTCGAGGGGACCGTCTTCAGCGGCTGCAGCGCGACCGGCGCCGCGCGCTCGGCCGGGTGGCTCCTGATCCCGGCTCTCCTCGTCGGCTGGCGCCGCGAGCGCTGAGCGGTCTCCCAGCGTTCACGGCCCGCGGGCCAGCCTGACTCCCTCAAGTCCGTCCCTGAACAGCTTGAAGGCGCGGCGACCCTTTGCCGCTACGCACCTATGAGACACATCTTGAGAGATCGACGCCAGTCTTGTTACCTCTCCAGAGGTCGTGGTCTGCCGTGACGAATTCGGCGTGGACCACTTTCGCTGCCGCCATCTCGGGCCACCCAATCCGCAGCAGAACTGCAATCTATCATCAGACAATATGCGGATATGTAACAACACAATCAGCTGAGAGACAAAGCGGACAATCACACGCTGCCTTGTTAGCCGTGCAAGTGACCCACCCAACTCGGGGGACTCATGCGTCAGCAGGCTGCGAACAGCTTCCATCGGGTCGCCACTGCGGTCCTCGCCGAGCGCGGCGCTCGTCCATCTGCGGCCGCTGTCGCTCGTCTGGTCGGTATTCGGGCCTCGGACTACCACGGCTGCCTGAAGGGCTCTCGCGGCTCGCTCGACTCCGTCGCGCGATGGATCACCGCCTGGACCAGCGCCGGCCTCCCCCCCCCTTGAGCTGGTGGTCTCGGCGGAGCGCGCAGAGGTCCGGCGCACCCAGACAACACCATGTGCGACCGGGTTCGGCCCCGGAATGGAGCAGGCGCTGCGCGATCTCCACGGAGCTCTCGGCGAGGTGCTCCGACAGATCGAGATCGCCAACTGACCGACCCGAGGTATGCTCGGGCGCCTCCGCTACTGCGAGTGACGCCTGGGACACCCCACCCCATTGTCGGGTCGCGCCGCGATCATGTTGCTCGCGTGCGTCGGATGTCACCGGAAGGCGCACCCGCAGAACCGCGCAGAGGTGCTCCAGCGGGGTCTGGACGTCGATCTCGCCGCGACGACGAGCTTCTCCGAGGGGCGCCCCCGCTACGAGCAGCCGCTGGGCGACGGGCTCTCCCCACCGGAAGGGCTCACGTCGTTGTCGGCGGAGTCCTGTGGCGGGTGTCACGCCGAAATCTATGCAGAATGGCGTATCTCCACACACGCCGCCGCGTGGGTCGATCCCCAGTTCCAGGCCGAGATCCGCAAGTCAGGCAACCGCTGGCTCTGCCTGAATTGCCACACGCCCCTCCGCGTACAGCAGGACCTCTGGCCGGTGGGCCTGCACAACGACGACGTAGAACACCCCATCCTCGCAGAGAACCCCGTGTTCGACCCCGCGCTTCGAGACGAGGGGATCACCTGCGTCGCATGCCACCTCCGCGACGGGAAGATCCACGGTCCCGGTCTGACGAGACCCGGTCTGGCGAGACCCGGTCTGGATGGACCCGGTCTGGATGGACCCGGTCTGGATGGACCCGGTCTGG
>CAYXGP010000183.1:0-17171 GCA_964464515.1 uncultured Enterobacterales bacterium | reverse complement strand
GCACCTCCAGGACGGGCCTGTCGGGATGGAGTCTGTGTGGCCACTGCCCCGATGGCGTCACACGCGGCCCAGGCGGTCTCTGCGGCACCTGCGCCCGCGGCGACGCGTGCGATCCCCACCAGGCACTCTCCGCGGAGGTCGGGATCGACGATCTCGGCGCAGATCGCCGTCGCGGAGGCAGGGTCTGTGGTCGCGAGCGCTCGCTGGTACCGCGCGCGATCCTTCTCTGCATCCTGCGCGCAGCCCCACAGCCCAGCGAGGAGGCAGCAGGTTGATCGCTTCATCGCGCTCCCGTTCGCGGCAGTGATCTCAGCAGGGGTATCTACGAGGACAGCGAGGGGGCTCTGAGAGGGCCGCCGCGGCTCCCATCGCGATAACCGGCGGGCATGTTGTGGCCTCTCCTCTCCGTGGCGCTCGCGCAGTCACCCGCGCCCACTCTCCCCTCGTCCGATCTGCCCCCGCCCGACCTCATCTACTTCGCGATGGTCGATCGGTTCGCGGACGGCGCGCCGAACCGGTCGCCGATCGATCCAGCGGATCCCCATGGCTTCCACGGCGGAGATCTACAGGGCGTGATCGATCACCTCGATCACCTGGAGGCGCTGGGCGTACGCACCCTCTGGCTGTCGCCGATCTTCGAGATGAGCGAGGACAAGATCGGCGAGTGGGGTGCCTTCCACGGCTACTGGGTGCGCGATCTGCGGCGGGTCGATCCGCGCTTCGGCACCCTACGCGATCTGCGGCGGCTCTCGACGGAGCTCCATGCGCGCGACATGCGCCTCGTGCTGGACATGGTCTACAATCACACCGCCCACGACGCGCCCATGCGCGCCCGGCGCCCCGACTGGTATCACCACAACGGCGACATCACCGACTGGGACGATCCGGTGCAGGTGGTCACCCACGACGTACACGGGCTGCCGGATCTGGCGCAGGAGAACCCGGAGGTCCGCGATCACCTCACGGCGGCCTCGCTGAAGTGGATCGATCGCGTGGCGGTGGACGGCTTCCGCGTGGACGCCGTGCGCCACCTGCCGGTGGACTTCCTCGCGGGGATCAACGCCACGCTGGATGCCCACACCGGAGGGTTCTGGACGCTGGGCGAGGACTTCGAGGGCGATCCGGCGGCGCTGTCGGCGCGCATGGCGCGGGCCGGCTTCGATGCGATGTTCGACTTCCCGTTGCACTACGCGATGGTGGACGTCTTCTGCCGCGACGCTCCCCCGGCGCGCCTGGGCTCGGTGCTGTCGCTGGATCGGCTGTACGCCGACCCCTCACGGCTGGTCACCTTTCTGGACAACCACGATCTGCCGCGCGTCGCCTCGGTCTGTGGGGACTCCGCGCGGGTGGAGCGGGCGCTGGCCTTCCAGTTCGTCACGCGCGGCACGCCCTGCCTGACCTGGGGCGTCGAGGCGCTCGCCCCTGGCGCAGGAGAGCCGGAGAACCGCTCGGATATGGCGTGGGGGGCGCCGATGCCCATGCTGCCCCTGCTGACGGAGCTCCAAGCGCTGCGAGCGGCGCACCCCTGGCTGGCGTCTGCGCCCACGCGGGTGCTCGTCGCGGACGGCAGGGGACTGGTGCTGCTGCGATCGGGCGGCGGGGAGTCCGCGCTGATCGTCGCCGCGCGCGGGGAGCGCACCGTGTCGATCCCCGAGGCGCTGGTGGGGGCGGAGATCCTGACCGGCTGGAGCTCAGGGCTCACGGGACTTCCGACGGAGGGGGCGCTCCCCGGGTCGCTCGAGGTGCAGGCGGAGGCGGAGACCGGTCTGGTCGTGGCGCTCGTTCGCGGGGCCATCACTGCGCCGATCGCGGAGCTGGCGGACCTGCTCGTGGTGGTGACCCCGCCGGAGCTGGGACCCGGTGAGCGCCTGGTGGCGGTGGGCTCGGGGCCGGAGCTGGGGAGCTGGGATCCTGGCGAGGGGGTGCCGCTGGACGTGGGGCCGGACGGGTTCGCCGCGGGGAACGCGCGCGTCCCTGCTGGCGCGATCCTGGCGTGGAAGCTGGTGGTGGTCGGGCCGGAGGGCGCGCGGTGGGAGCAGCGGGCGGATCGGTTCCGCCTGGTGACGGGCGACGGGGTGCTCATCGGGGGGTGGGAGCAGCCCTGAGAGTCCTTTTTCGACGCCACCCCCTTGTCGCCCTCGGACCGCGGACTATACTTGCATTATGACGCAATCATGCAATCCTGGAACGTGCTGTGCTTCCCTGGAAGACCTGCTCGACCCCGCGCTGTTCAAGGCGCTCTCCGACGCCAACCGGCTGACGCTTCTGGCCACCCTGGCCCGATGCGCTCGCCCGTGCACCGTCTCGGAGCTGGCCTGCTGCTGCCCCATCGACCTCTCCGTGGTCTCCCGTCACCTGACGGCGCTGCGGCGGGCCGGAGTGGTCGCCGCGGACCGTCGGGGGAGGCAGGTCTACTACCGGGTCCGCACCACCGCGCTGGTCCAGGGGCTGCGTGATCTCGCCGATGCCCTGGAGGCATGCGCCTCCGCGACCCCACCCGCCCCCCACCAGCCCGATCAGAACCCTGAGGAGCCCACGCCATGACCCACGCCGACAACGTCCGAACCCAGGTCTCCGTCGCCTACACCGACGCCATCGTCCGCAGCACCGGCTGCTGTGGCCCCGCTGACAAGGAGCCCGGCTGCGCCACCGCGAAGCTGGCCGGGTACACCCCTGAGCAGCTCCAGGATCTCCCCGCCGCCGCCGTCGGCAGCTCCTTCGGCTGCGGAAACCCCGTCGCGCTGAGCGGGATCGGCGCGGGGGAGACCGTGCTCGACCTGGGCTCGGGAGCGGGGCTCGACCTGCTGCTCGCCGCAGAGAAGGTGGGGCCCACCGGGCGCGTGGTCGGCGTCGACATGACCGACGCGATGATCGCACGGGCCCGCGAGAACACCGCGGACGTGCCCAACATCGAGATCATCAAGGGCACGATCGAGGCCCTGCCCCTGCCCGACGCCAGCGTCGACCACGTGATCAGCAACTGCGTGATCAACCTCTCGCCCGAGAAGGAGCGGGTGTTCGCGGAGATCTCTCGCGTGCTGCGTCCCGGCGGGAAGATCTCCATCAGCGACGTCGTCGTCTCGGATCTGCCCGACTGGATCCGGCAGGTGCCGGGGGTCTACGAGAGCTGCATCGGCGGCGCCGTCAGCGAAGCGGAGTACCTGTTCGGTATCCGCGCCGCCGGACTCACCGACGTGCAGGTCGTCGATCGGCTGGTATACGACGCGGAGCAGATCGGCGGGATGGTGGCGTCTGAGCTGGGCTGCTGCGTGCCCGAGGAGCTGATCGCGCAGGGCGCGCAGGCCGTGGCAGGCAAGGTGCAGAGCGTACGCGTGGTGGGCCGCAAGGCCGACTCCTGAGCGCGGGGCGCGGGGTTATCCCAGCCCCATGCCGTCCATTCGCGATCTCCTGACGACGCGGCTGACCCTCTCCGATGAAGAGGTCTTGATCATCGAGACCATCTTCGCGGAGTCGGCGGCGTCCGGGCAGGCTCCTCTCTCGCGGGCCGGTCCCACCGTCGCGGGGGAGACCCTGCCCCCCGCGGAGGCCGCAGAGCCCCGCTCCTCTCTGCGGCTGCCCTCCGTGGGAGACGCCGGGCGCTACGAGCGCCTGGGCCTGCTTGGGCGCGGCGGCATGGGGGAGGTCTGGCAGGTCCGCGATCGAGAGCTGGGACGGACGCTCGCCATGAAGGTCATCTCCGTCCGGTTGCTGGGGCGGGAGCGCGCGATCTCCCGGTTCATGGCCGAGGCGCAGGCGACGGCGCAGCTCCAGCACCCCGCGATCGTCCCGGTCCACGAGCTGGGTCGCCTGTCGGACGGTCGGCTGTTCTTCACCATGCAGGAGGTCCGCGGCGAGCGCCTGACGGAGGTCATCGCTCGGGCACTGGCGGACGCCGTGGCGGCGTGGCTGGACGGCGCGCAGCGTCGGCAGCAGGCCCGGGAGATGCTCGCGGAGGCCGAGGAGGCGGCAGCCGACGCCGCGGCGCTGCGGGGGCGGGCGGCGCGGCTCCGTGTCGAGGTCGACGCCGTCCTGGGAGACACCGACAGAGGCTCCGATGAGGCGGGGTGGGGGGCGTGGGAGCGCGCTCGGCGCGCTGGCGGCGGTGGCCCGGGCGCTCGGGATCGGTCTGGGCCGGAGCGACGCCGTCGAGCAGATCGGCGCGGCGCTGGCGGCGCGTGGACCGCTGGTGTTCGTTCTGGACAACCTGGAGCAGATCGCGCGGGTGATCGCGCCGCTGATCACGCGGTGGCTGACGCTGGCCCCGGAGCTGCGGGTGCTGGCGACCAGCCGGAGCGTCCTCGGTGGAGTGGATGAGCAGATCCATCAGGTGCTCCCGCTGCCCTTCACCGCCGCGCTGCAGATGTTCGTCCTTCGCGCGCGTCCGGGTTTTTCTCTTACATTGGAAAATCGGGGTGTCGTCGCTCGGCTGGTGCGTTCGCTGGACCGGCTGCCGCTGGCGCTGGAGCTGGCAGCAGCGTGTCTCAACATACTGTCGGTGGGGGAGCTGGAGCGCAGACTCGGTCAGCGCCTGGAGCTGCTTCGGGACGGCCTGCGGGACCCACAGCAGCGGGCGCTGCGGGGGGCGCTGGACCAGTCGTGGGCGCTGCTGGACGACGCGCACCGATCCGCCCTCTCCCAATGCAGTGTCTTCCGAGGCGGCTTCGACCTGTCGGCCGCCGAGGGCGTGCTGGCAGGGTTTGATGGATCGGGGCCAGACGCTCCCCCCGTCATCGACGTCCTCACTTCTCTGTGCGCCGACCACCTCCTGCGGCGCGAAGATGCACCGTCGGGCGGCGGTCGGTACGCGCTGTTGGAGTCCATTCGTGTCTACGCGGCGAGCCACCTCGACGACCCGGAGTCCGCGCGGCGCAGGCATTCCGGGTACTACGCGCGATTGGGCACGGCCGAGCAGATCAGGGCGCTGCACTCCGCCCAGGGTCCCGAGCACCGGACGAAGCTGGAGAAGGAGCTGGAGAACCTGGCGGCGGGTGCCCGCCGGGGCTCTGGTGTTGACGCCGTGCGCTGCGGTTGCGCGGCGCTGTCTGTGTTCCTCCTGCGGGGCCCCATGGCGGCGGGGATCGCCCTGGCGACCGAGGTGCTGGCGGGGGGAGAGCGCGACGCTGACCGCGCGCGCCTGCTTCGTCTCCTCGCGGAGCTCCAGCGACTGAGTGGCCAGAGCGAGGCCGCTCGGAGGAGCTACCTGCGGGGGCTGGACAGCCTCGGCCCTGAGGGAGACGAGATCTGCCGAGCGAACACCATGGGCGGAATGGGGCTCCTGGAGCACACCGATGGCGAGCTGGACGCGGCCGAGACCTGGTTTCGCGGCGCGCTCGCTCTGCATCGCAGGGCGGGCAACCGGCTCGGTGAGGGGATCATGGAGCGCGCTCTCGGCGTCCTCTGCCACGATACCGGTGACCAGGCCGACTGTGAGGCGCACATGCTCCGCGGTCTGGCGATCCAGCAGGAGATCGGGTCGCGCTGGCAGGAGGGGGTGCTGCGCAGCAACCTGGCGAACTACTACCGAGGCTGGGGGCGCGTCGCCGAGGCGCTGGAGCAGTACGCCGAGGCGCTGCTGGCCCAGCGCGAGGTCGGCGATCAGCGCGGCGAGGGGATCACGCTGGGCAACCTGGGCAACCTGTACAACGAGCGCGGGGATCTGGAGCGGGCCGACGCGCACTACGCAGCGGCGAAGGAGATCCACCGGGCGGTCGGAAATCGTCTCAGCGAAGCTGTCGCGGAGATCAACCAGGCGCAGGTCGCGCTCAAGCGCGGGCAACTGGACACGGCGCTGGAGCGGGCGAACGCGGCCTGTGCGATGACGCGCGGGCTCGATGAGCCGGTCATGGAGGCTGTCTTCCAGATCGTGCTCGCGGAGGTCCAGCGGGCACACGGGGAGCTGGACGCAGCCCGCAGCAGCCTGAGCGGCGCGCTGGATTTCTTCCTCCGGCGGGGTCTGACCCGCTACGAGGCCAGCGCGCTGGCAGCGCTGGGAGAGGTGGCGCTGGCTGCGGGTGAATTCCAGGAGGCCGCGAATCTGCTCGGACGGGCCGAGACCCGGCTGCGAGAGGACGAGCGACCGCTGGCGTTGGCGCTGGTGCGGTGCGCGCAGGGACGCCTGGCGATGTCTCTGGGAGAGGACCCGAGGCCGATGCGGGACGAAGCGCGGCAGATCGCCGCAGCGCTGGAGGCCAGCCCCGAGTCCGAGCTGGGCCTCGCGTTGGCGGCGTTCCCTACACCTGCTCTCTCTACACCCGCTCTCCCTACAACACGGGATTGAGCGCGCGTGCCATCCGAACGATCGGAAATCGGCGATTCTGGATGGAGCTCGTCCCCACCCCTCCATCCCGGGTGAGGCCGCGCCCTGTGTAGAACCGCTGCCCGGTCCGGTTGGCCGCCAGTACCCACAGCACCCCCCCAGAAGTGCCCCGCTGTCGCCAGTCGATCCCAGCACGCGCCGAGCAGCGCCGTGCCGATCCCGCGCCCCTGCGCCGCCGGGTGGACGTACAGCTCGAAGACCTCCCCGGCGAAGCCCGGCTCCAGATCCCGGTCGCGGCAGCGGCCCAGCGTGGCATAGCCCTGCACCTTCCCGCGATCGGTCCACACCAGGCGCTCGGCGTCGCTGCTGCCGGCCCGCTTCCACCACCGCCGGGTGAGCACGCCGACCGTCAGGCCGTCCAGGAACGCTGTCGGGAGCACGTCCCGATAAGCCGCGCGCCACGCCGCGGAGTGGACCACCGCCACCGCCCGCGCGTCCGAGCGCCGCATCTTCCGGATCCCCGCCACGTCGCCTCACTCCTCCCTGCTCCTTCCACAAGTAAGCATGAGCGGCGCCGGGGCGAGGTCATGGGGACAGCGCTTGGCTTCCACGCGACGCGTCGCGCTGCGCGCGTCGCTGCAGGAGGAGCTCTTCGCGACGGGCCTGTCGCTCCAGCTCCTCTCGCCATGCGCGCGCCTCGTCCGTCTCGATGACGGCGAGCTCCTCCGCAGCGTCGGCGTAGCGCTGCATGTGGTCGCCGAGCAGGATGGCGAGGTTGGTGCGCGGCTGGGTGAGCCAGGGCGCCAGGTCCAGGGCGCGGCGGTACGCCTCCTCGGCCTCTGAGTCGCGGCCGGCCCCGCGGTAGGCGACTCCGAGGTTGTTCCAGAAGGCGGGATCAGCTTGAGCCTGCTTCCGGGCTCGCTCCAGCGAGAGCAGGGCGCTCTCGAAGTCGCGGTTGTCGAGGTGGATGCGGGCCATCGCCAGGTGGGCCTCCAGGAGATCGGGATCCAGCTCCAGCGCGGCGGTGAACTCCTGACGGGCGCGGAGCGGCCGATCCTGGGACTGAAACACACGGCCCAGCTCGGCTCGGAGTTCTGCAGAGTCATGGGCCTCGGGGAGTCGCTCCAGCGCTCCCTGGCAGGTGAACTGAGCGAGGTTGAGGTCGCCCGCGGCGCGGTAGGTCCGCGCCAGGTGGACCCGGGCGCTGACATCGAGGGGGTTGCGCGTGATCGCGGCGATGGCCATCGTCCTGGCCTCGTCATGCAGGCCCTGGCGGCCCAACACGCGACTGAGTCCCTGCTCCAGCTCCGCGCGGCCGGGGCGATAGCGGAGTCCCGCCCGGTAGTACAGGGCCGCGACAGCCGGGCGTCCCTGAATCTCTGCGAGCGCGCCGAGGTTCAACCAGGAGTCCGGATGCGCGGGCGCGGCCTGGGCCACCGCGAGGTAGTCGCGCTGTGCGGCAGGGAGGTCGCCCAGCAGGTGGTGGGCCAGCCCGATGTTATAGGTGACCTGTGGTGCGCTCGGGAGGGCCTGCAGGCGTTCCAGGGCTTGGAGTATCTCCTCAGGACCACCCGAACGGAGGAGGGCGAGGGCGCTGTCATCCTGGTCGGAGTCCGCTTCGGGGGGGAGCCACCACGGGGCGCCTGTGGGGATGGACCCGAGCTGACTCTCCATGTTCGCCTCAAAGCGCCGAGACGTGAATTCGCCCGGATATCGCCGATTCAGCTCCTCCAGCGATCTTGTCTGATGATCCGACCAGAGGTTCAACTCTCGAGCGCTGGCGATGCTCTGCGTCAGGCGCTTCTTCCCCTTGTTTTCGACGGGCACGGCGAGCTCATCGATCTGCTCAATGTAGGCGCCGAGAAGATCCTCGTCCTCCGTGAACTCCCGGGGCGGGGGAGCCTGGCGGAGCATGTCGGCGTAGGACAGGAAGGCAATGCCTGAGGTGTACAGGAATGCCGAAGACGTCTCGAAGTCGTGAAAGCGCGTGATGGCTGCAGTGCAGTCGGCATCGAGCTGCGGCAGGAGCTGCTGGCGACGGTTCAGGAGCTCGGCGTTGTGGCGCTCATCGTCGTTGAATACTACGTCTGTGAACGCATCCAGGCGCGCCTGGAGCGTGCGGAAGGTAGCGTGAGCAGCGTAGTGCCGACCGATGCTACCCACGCTGCCTGATGGCTCGAGCCGGTCGTAGGCTCTCGACAGCGCATCCCAGGCGCGATCCGCTCCCGCGGTCTCCCCGCTCTGTTCGGTGAGGCGCGCGATGTGGTAGAGCGCTTCCAGCAGGTGGTCTGGGTTCTGATCGCCGAATCGTTCGACGTATCGCCGATAGAACGCGAGGTTCTGGGTGTCTCCAACCCTCTCCCAGTGTTCTCCTGCGCTGAAAAACACGGCCTCGGTGTCTGGGAGGTCCGGGTGTTCGGTTGCGTAGCGCTCGAAGCTCGTGGCTGCACCGTCGTAGTCGCCGAGTCCGATACGCAGATACCCGGCGTTGTACAGGGCGGCCGGGGCGTCTGCGTAGTCCTCGCCCCGGCCCGCTGTGTCCTCGTACAGGGCTTCATAATAGCGGATGGCGTTCTCCAGGTCGGAGGTGTCTGCGTACAGGTCGGCGATCCGGAAGTAGAGCGGGCGGGTCCGCTCGTCGTCCGGGTAGCGATCGACGTACGCCTCGAACAGCTCGATGGCGAGACGGGTCTGGCCGGTCAGCGCGTAGTTGTGCGCGGCGTTGTACAGCCCGGGAGCGTGGTACCTGGAGTCCGGGTAGAACTGCTGGAACTTGTCGAACATCAACGCGGCTTCCAGCCTGCGCCCTTCGCGCGTCAGGCTCTCTGCGATCTTGAACGCCGCGCCTTCCTCGATCTCCTGCGTCGGCTGCGTATGTAGATGGCTGTAGAGGCGGACCTGAGAGATCACGTTCTGGAAGTCCTCGTTGAGGATGAACGCGTCTACGATCAGCGACGCGCTCCAGATCGCCTCCTCTTCTTCCGGCCAGCGCTCGATCACCGTCTTCAGCCGCGGCAGCGCCTGCTCGAAGCGTCCGTGCTCGACCAGAATCTGCGCCGCCAGATAGGCGAATTTATGCCGGCTGTCATCGACGGCCTCCGCGAACGGCTCGATCACCGCGATCCGCTCCGCGACTCGCACCTCTTCGAGAGGGTCTGCGCTGATGGCCTTGCGCAGCCGGGCGATCGTCCTCCGCGCCTCCTCGGTGTCGGCGCTGGCGAGGGCGTCGCACAGCTCGACGAGCCGAGCGTGCTCACTCGATAGGGCGTACACCGCGCGGGTGCCGCCCTGGAGGGTGGCCACCTCGCGCTCGACCTGCGCGTCTTCAGGTCTCTCCTCTGTGGAGCCGTGGCGGGTCTCGGTGAGCTTGCGTTGGATCGAGAAGAGCTGAAAGAGAGCGGGGAGATGCAGCTCCGAGGAGCCCTCGCGTAGGATCCACTCAAACTCGGCCTGGGCCCGGTCGTACTCCTCTCCGCGGAGGAGCACGTCCCCCAGCCACCAGTGGATCGTCTCGGCGTCTTCTGCCTCGGGGAACAGATCCAGGTAGCGGGTGTAGTGCGTCGCTGTCTCCAGATAATCGACAGCCTGCCCGCTCTGTGTGGCTGCGGAGTGCCGCTTGAAGGCGCGCTGCGCCAATATCCGCTCTCGAAATCCCCGGGCGGCGCGGAGCGCCTCGGTGTCACCCTTGTTGGCCTGCGCCCACGCGGTGTCGCCAGCGTAGGTCGATTCGATGGTGTCGAGAATCTGTTGACTGCGTTCCGCGTCTGGTGGAGAGAGGCTCTGATAGAGCGTGGCGATTCTCCACTGGATCCCAGGACTCGCAGAGTGGAGCGGCCAGCGCTCCAGGTTGTGCTCGAGCACGGCGATCGCCTCGGCGTAGCGCCTCTGTATGATAAGCGCTTCGGCCAGCACCTGGTTGAGCTCCCACGTCGGGCCGGGGTCGGAGAGATCGCGGGTGAACGATTCGGCCGACTCGACCGGCGCCTGCTCGTCTGTGTCGGCGGCGCTGATCAGCGCGCCGGCCAACGTCAGGAAGGCGGCACGGTCCAACGCGGCGGATGTCGTGTCGGTGCGCTGGTCGAGGTAGGCGCGAACACCCTCGATGCTCTCCTCCGCTGCGCCGCTGAGTCGCAGCCACTCTGCGTGAGCCACGAGCGCCGCGCCGTGGAGTCGATGCTCCGGACCGAATTCAGTCAGCAACGTTGCGAACACCTCTCGCGTCGCTTCGGCCCCTTCGAGTCCCAGGCGGGCGCGAGCCAGACCGAGCCGGGCTGCAGGCGCCAGCGGGCTCTCCTCGTGGTCCTCAAGGAGCACGCGGTACGCGGACAGGGCGTCCTCGTCGCTGTCCGCACACCAGGCGCTGCCGTAGAGCAGCCAGGCCGGCGCTGCGTCGGTGGAGTTCTTCAGATCCTGTTCGAGGAGCTCCGCGTAGATCGCGCAGGCGCTCGGAGCCGGCGGGTGCGGAGACTCGCTCAGCGCCTGCTCCAGCTCGGCCAGCCAGATTCGGTGGGCGGAGGTCAGCCCGGGGTACGCATCGTCGAGCGCGTAGCGGAGCGCCTCTGCGGTCTCTCGCTCAGCGGAGCCCGGATCTCCGGCGAGCGCCTGCAGGTCGCGGGAGAAGCGATCCGGCGGCGCCTGCAGGTAGCGGACCCAGGCCGCGAGGTGCGCGCTCTGTTGCGCGGCGTCCGGCCACTGGTCGTTCGGGGACGCCTGCTCGAAGGCCGCGGCGGCTCCTGCCCAGTCCCCATCCGCGAGCCAGGCGTGGGCGATGACGAGGTGGGCCGGGGCGAACACCGAGCTGCTCGGCGAGCCGTCGATGAGCGCTGCGGCGATCTCACGCGCCTTGGCGGGCGCGGTCGGCAGGTGGCATGCGCTCACCCGCAGCGCTCCGTAGTCCCGCCAGCGGCGGGGGAGCTCTTGCAGCGGGAGGTCGAGGTAGACCGCGCAGTCTTCCGGGTGGGCGGTCAGGGCGGCGCGGTGATCGCGCAGCGAGCCCCGGAGGGCGCTCCATGGCCGCGGTGGGGGGCGCAGGGTCGGGGCAGGCAGCTCCAGCACCGCTGAAGTGGGGGGCGCTGTCGAGGCCTTGGCGTCGGCGGCTCCGATCAGCGCCAGAACCACACTGATATTGGTCGTGAAAACTGGCATGTGCTCCTCCTTTTTCCTTCAGGGCTTCTCGGTACCGCGTCCTGTGATACCGATCCACCCTCGTTCGCAACCAGGAGGAGCATGTCCAGCGGCAGCGCAACCGCCGTCTACGCCGCCATCTGCGGGAACACCGTCGTGATGGTGGCGAAATTCATCGCGTTCGCCCTCACGGGCTCAGGCGCGATGCTCTCGGAGGGGATCCATTCCTTCGCCGACGTCAGCAACCAGGCGCTCCTGGCCCTGGGCATCTCGCGATCGCGACGCAAGCCGGACCCCAGCCACCCCTACGGCTACGGCGCGGCCCGCTTCGTGTGGGCCCTGATCTCTGCCGTCGGCATCTTCTTCGTCGGCTGCGGGGTGACGATCTACCACGGGGTGACCACACTGCTGCACCCGCACCCCATCGAGTCGGGGTCGGTGGCGCTGGGCGTGCTGATCTTCTCCTTCCTCATCGAGGGGGCGACCCTGGCGGTGGCCGTGCGCGCGGTCACCCAGGACGCTCACAAGCAGGGGCTCACGCTGTGGGGCTTCATCCGAGAAGGCACCGACCCCACGGGGGTGGCCGTCCTCCTGGAGGACTTCGCGGCCTGCCTGGGCATCCTCATCGCCGCGGGGGCCATCGGCCTCACCGCGCTCACCGGCGATCCCGTCTGGGACTCGATCGGCTCTATCGTCATCGGTCTGCTGCTGGGGCTGGTCGCGATCTTCCTCGTCGACCGCAACCGCGTGGCCCTGCTGGGCAGCGCGGCCCCCGAGAAGCAGCGCAGCCTCATCGTGCGGGTGCTCGAGAACGATCCGGTGGTGGAGTCGGTCCACGACGTCAAGGCCACCGTGCTAGGCGTCGAGGGGATCCGCTTCAAGGCCGAGATCGAGTTCGACGGGGAGGAGCTGGCCCGACGCTGGCTGTCCGGACACCCGGTGGCCGAGCTGAAGGCCGAGGCTCGCTCCGACGTGGGGCTTCACGCGCTGCTCGTCCGCTACGGCGATCACCTGATCGACTTCCTCGGCGATGAGATCGACCGCCTGGAGGCCGACATCAAGCGCGTGGTCCCGCAGGCCCGGCACGTCGACATCGAGGCCGACTGAGATGTCCACCGAGCTGGAGTCTGAGCAGAATCCGGCGGCCACGACCATCCTGCGCATCGCCACGCAGTACGCGCTGACCGAAGAGGATCGGGCTGAGCTGGAGACCGCGTTGGTCGCGGCGGCCACGCTGCGCGCGCCGCAGACAGTGCAGGTGTCGAAGCATCCGGACTTCTCGGGGGGTGCCCTACACACCCTTCAGCCGCAGATGGCAGGACTGCCGCGAGTGAAGGGCCAGCCCCAGATGGCGGGCTCAACCCGGGTGGCGGGAGCGCCTCAGCTCACGGGTGACCTCCCCACGGGTGGTGGTGCGCAGCGCTACGAGCGCCTGGAGCTGCTGGGCCGGGGCGGCATGGGCGCGGTCTGGCGGGTGCGCGACAACGAGCTGGGCCGCACCCTGGCGATGAAGGTCATCCCGCCGGAGATCCTCGGCAGCGCCTCCGGGGTGGCGCGGTTCATCGCGGAGGCGCAGGCGACGGCGCAGCTCCAGCATCCGGGCATCATCCCCGTACACGAGCTGGGGCGCCTGCCGGACGGGCGGCTGTACTTCACCATGCAGGAGGTCCGCGGCCGGAGGCTCTCGGAGGTCATCGCCGAGGCCCATCAGCTCGCCGCGCACCGCGGGGGGGAGTGGACGGTGCGGCGCCTGGTGGGGGCGTTCGGGACGGTTTGCGAGGCGGTTGCGTACGCGCACAGCCGGGGCGTGCTCCACCGAGACCTCAAGCCCGACAACATCATGATCGGCGCCTTCGGACAGGTCCTCGTGCTCGACTGGGGGCTGGCGAAGCTCATCGGTATCGACGAGCCCACCGGCGAGCTGGTGCGGACCGAGGCCAGCACCGCCACGGTGATCGGGACCGTCGCGGGCACGCCGTCGTATATGCCTCCTGAGCAGGCCCGCGGGGAGATCGACCGGCTCGATGCCCGCAGCGACGTCTACTCGCTGGGTGCGATCCTGTATCAGGTGCTCTCCGGGGCGCGCCCCTACCCGGGAGACGACGCGCGGGCGGTGCTCGAGGCGGTGCGGGCCGGCTCACCGGCGCCGCTCTCCGGCAGCGCTCCTGCGGAGCTGATCGCGATCTGCCAGCGCGCGATGGCCCGCGATCCCGACGCGCGATTCGCCACCGCGGAGCAGCTCACGGCCGCCATCGGCCGCTGGCTGGACGGCGCCCAGCGGCGGGAGAAGGCGCTGGCGGTGATGGAGAAGGCGGAGGCGGCCACCCGCGCGGCGTCCCGGCTGCGGCTCGAAGCCGCCCGTTCCTGGTCTGGTGCCGAGGTGCTCCTGACAGACGAGGGGCTGGGCAGCGCTGCGGGCTGGGAGCGCTGGACACAGGCGCGCGCGCTGCGCCACGAGGCCGCGCTGCGAGAGCTGGACCACGAACAGCACCTGCACGGCGCGCTGGTCCACGAGCCGGAGCTGCCGGCGGCCCATCGCGCCCTGGCGCTGCTCCAGCGCCGCCGCCACGCCCAGGCGACCCGCCGGGGAGACGCGCTCCTCGCCGAGCAGGCGGCGCGTCGGTTCGACGCCCATCGCGCCATGCTCCCCCCCGAGGAGGCGCGTCGGCTGACTCTCCCTCCCGCCGACGACCCCATCGCGGCCCACCACCGCGGGGGGTTCGTGGGGCGCCAGGGCATCTGCCAGGGGCTGATGGCGCAGCTCGGGTCTGGAACGCGGCTGCTCACCCTGGTGGGCACTGCGGGGGTCGGAAAGACCCGCCTGGCCCTGGAGGTCGCGCGGCGCCAGCGCAGGAAGGGCGCGGCGGTCTTCAGCGACATCTCCGCGGCCCGGACGCGGCTGGGCTGCTGCTCTGCGGTGGGACAGGCGCTGGGGCTCTCGCTCCAGGAGACCGACGCGGCGGTGCAGATCGGCGCGGCGCTCGCCGCGCGCGGAGCGTTGCTGCTGGTGCTCGACAACCTCGAGCAGGTGACCGATCCGGTGGGGGCGCTGATCGGCGAGTGGCTGGCTGCGGCGCGGCAGCTTCGCGTGCTGACGACCAGCCGCTCGTCGCTGGGCCGGCCCGAGGAGGCGGCGGTGGAGATCGGCCCCCTTACGCTGCTGGAAGCCATCTCGCTGTTCGAGCAGGAGGCGCAGCGGGCGCGGCCGGGGTTTGTGCTGGGTCCGGCCAATCGGCAGGCCGTCGGGCGCGTGGTGGAGGCCCTCGATCGGCTGCCGCTGGCGCTCGAGCTCGCCGCGGCGCGGCTGGGCATGCTCTCGCTTCCGGAGCTGGAGCGCCGACTCACCCAGCGCTTCACCCTGCTGCGGACGCCGCTGCGCGATCCCCGCCAGCGGGCGCTGCGGGGGGCGCTGGACCAGTCGTGGGCGCTGCTGGACGACGCGGGTCGGTCCGCACTCGCCCAGTGCAGCGTCTTCCGGGGCGGCTTCGATCTACACGTCGCCGAGGGCGTGCTGGAGCTGCCTGAGGGCGACGGGCCCGACGGCGCTCCGCCGGTCCTCGACGTGTTGCAGGCGCTGACGGACGACTCGCTGCTGCGCTGGGAGCAGCGTCCGGGCGGGGTGCGCTACGGGATGCTCGCGTCGATCCGCGCCTACGCCGAGGAGCACCTGTTCGACGCCGAGGGGCTGCGCGCTCGGCATGCCGCGACCTTCGGGCGGATGGGCACCGAGGACGCGCTCGCGGCCCTGCAGCGCCCCGGCGGACGGGAGCGGACCGACGCGCTGGCGACCGATCTGGAGAACCTGATCCACGCTGCGGCCGCCGACGCCGACGCGGACGCCGCGCGCGCGGCGCTGGCGGCGATGGCGGTGCTCTCTCGGCGGGGGCCCTTCGCGGCGGGGATCGAGATCGGCCGGGCGGCGCTGCAGCGGCCGTGGCTCTCGGAGCGCCTGCGGGGGCGCCTGCTGGCCGGCACCGGGGATCTGCTCCGGGTCTCCAGCCAGATGGACGCCGCCGCCGAGGCCTTCGCGGCGGCCCTGCCCCTGCTGCGGCGATCGGGCGCGCGGTACGCGCTCGGGCTGGCGCTCAACGATCTGGGACGCCTGCACATGACGCAGAGCCGCGCCGACGCCGCGCTCCGGCACT
This sequence comes from uncultured Enterobacterales bacterium, assembly GCA_964464515.1. Taxonomy (GTDB): domain Bacteria; phylum Myxococcota_A; class UBA796; order UBA796; family UBA2385; genus CAYXGP01. The sequence goes on along the minus strand of CAYXGP010000183.1, from coordinate 1,646 downwards.
ACCAGGAGGCCCAGGAGATCTTCAGGGGTGAGGGGGGCGAGGAGGGGCGCGTCCTGAGCAACCTGGGCGGGCTGCGGCTCAATCAGGGACGCCTCTCAGAGGCGCTGGCCCTGTATCGACAGGCGCTGGAGCTGCTGCGGGCAGCCGAGAGCCGCGAGATGGAGGGGCGCGTTCGGAGCAACATCGGGCTGACCCTGCAGAGTCAGGGAGAGCTCGACGCGGCCCTGGTTCACTACCGCGCGGCGCTGGAGATCAACGTCGAGGTGGGAGACCGGCGCTCCGAGGGGATCACGCGCGGAAACATGGGCCTGCTGTACTCCGAGCGCGGGCACGACGACGAGGCGCAGGCGTGCTTCGCCGCCGCTCGTGAGCGGCTCGAGGAGGTGGGGAGCCTGGGGGTGGTCGGGAGCGTGCTGGGCAACCAGGCCGGCGTGCTGCTGCGCCAGGAGCGCTTGGACGAGGCAGAGGCGACGATGCGCGCAGCGCTCGACATCCACGAGCGGACAGGCAACCGCCGCAGCGCCGGGATCACGCGCGGAAACCTCGGGATCCTGGAGATGAAGCGGGGAAGCCACGCCGCGTCCCGCGCGCACTACCGCGCGGCCATCGACATCATGCGGGAGATCGGGGATCGCCGGAACCAGGGGATCTCCACCGGCAACCTGGGCGCGCTGGAGAGGCTGGCCGAGCGACCCGAAGAGGCCGTGCGTTGGTACACCGCCGCCCTGGAGATCCACCGCGAGGTGGGCAACCGGGTGGGGGAGGGGACCACCTGCGTCTACCTGGGGGAGCTCGCGCTGCGGCGGGATGAGCCCCACAACGCCCGCTGCTGGGCCGAGCAGGCCGAGACCGCCCTGGCGGCGATCGGCGCGCGACCCGAGCGGATCGAGCTGCACCTGTTTCGGGCCCGGCTGGCGATCCACGGCGGCGGTGACCGCTGGCCGCCCCTGCGCGCCGCCCGCGCGCTGGCCGAGGAGGTCGGGATGAGTCCGGAGCTGGAGCGGGGGCTGGCGGCGCTGGAGCGAGCGGTGCCGTGACCCGACGTCCAGAGGGTACCCGGCCGGAGTCCACCCTGGCGGTGACCGAGGCGGGCGACGACCTGCCGTCGCTGCCCGGGGCTCCACAGGACCCCCCTCCGGAGTGTCGCCAGGATCCCCCGGCAGAGTCGCTGCCGGATGCACAGTCGGAGCTGCCGACGGGCGAGCGCTACGCGGTGCTGGGCCCGCTGGGTCGGGGCGGCATGGGAGACGTCTTCCGGGTCCAGGATCGCGACCTGGGCCGCACGCTGGCGATGAAGATCATCGCGCATCGCCTGGGGGATCGGCCCGACATGATCGCGCGGTTCATCGCGGAGGCGCAGGCGACGGCGCAGCTCCAGCATCCGGGCATCATCCCCGTACACGAGCTGGGGCGCCTGCCGGACGGGCGGCTGTACTTCACCATGCAGGAGATCCGCGGCCGGCGCCTCACCGAGCTGATCATCGACGCCCATCAGCTCTACTCCCGTCCGTTCGATTCCCATCAGCGTGGTGCCCACCTGGGGGAGGGTGAGTGGACGCTACGCCGGCTGGTGGACGCGTTCCATGCGGTGTGCGAGGCGGTTGCGTACGCGCACAGCCGGGGCGTGCTCCACCGAGACCTCAAGC
>CAYXGP010000182.1:13161-17503 GCA_964464515.1 uncultured Enterobacterales bacterium | reverse complement strand
GCCCGGCCTGAGCGCGGCCCGGCCTGAGCGCGGCCCGGCCTGCCCGTGCAGCGGGCAGCAATGGGGGAGTGGGGCTGCTCACAGCCGCTGTGGAGCAGCGCGACGCTGCCCTCCACACGAGGGCATACAGGGGCGAGGGTTCAACTTGAACCCGCGGCAGTGTATCAGGGGACGACCAACTCCAGCACATTCGAGTCTGGCAGATTGTTGGTGTGCGGGTTCCCCTTGAATTGCACGCGGTAGGGTCCTTCTCCGGAGAGCCGATACGCCTGGGCGAGATCGAACGTGATCGATCGGGACTCGTCCTCGGTCAGCGCGATGTAGTGGCGCTCTGAAGGGGGCGAGCGCTTCACGGAGATCCCGATGTACCGCGCGCGCTTTCCGTTGGCATCCCGGACCTCGAGGATGTTGCCGCGGAAGCCTTCGAGCGGTGTATGATAAATGCACAGTCTGGACTCGCTCCGGCTCGTCACTTCGAACACGAGACCAGTCCCGCCCTCCGTGACGGGATCCCGGGTGAGCGTCACCTCAATCTCCGCCTCAACCTCTCTGTCTTCCACAGCTTGCTCCTTTTGCTCCTTGTCGGTCATCGGCCCACCGCCGAGTGCGCTCCCTGAAGCAGCAAACACTGAAGCAGCCAACACTGAAGCAGCCAACACTGAAGCAGTCAACACTGAAACAGCCGACACTGAAGCGGCCACCCGAAGCGACCAGCGGATCATCAAGCTGATTCGCTGAAGTGCGCGTAGTTATCTGCGTTGGTCGTCGCCGTCTCGGGGTCATCCTTCGCAGAGCTCTTCGACTCGGCGGGTCCGTAGTGGTGATCTTCCGTGTCGTGCAGGAGGTGCGAGAGCTCGTGGACGATGGTGCCGGCCTTGGAATCCAACCCTTCCTTGTTGGCCACCCAGAACGCTCCACCGAGGTAGATGTTGTTCTCCTCCTCGCCGGCGTACACGTAGGCATACGTGTCTTCGTATACAAAGTCGTCGTCATCGGTCAGCTCCCACTTCTTGAAGGTGACCTTGTCTTTCTCGAGACACTTCTTGATGGCGTTGTACCCGGTCCGGACATGGGCCACGCGACTCCGGGTCGCGGCATCGGTCGTCTCGGTGGTCGCCTCGGCGTCCATCCACGTCATGTAGTCCGCCTCTCCGAGCCTGGTCTTTCCGGCGGCCTTCGCCGCCATGGAGAGTGCAGAGACGATGGCTGCGTTGAGCTGCTTGAGCTTCTTCTTGTCCACGTTGAAGTCCGAGACGTCGTGCTCCGAGCTCGGCTCACCCGCTGTGGTCTTCGCGCTCGCCCCCGTCTTCGACTTCGCGCTCACAGCACCACCACCCCCTCCTTCCGTCGCGCTGCCAGACCTGGGAGCACCTTCAGTCTGGCCGCCGCCTGTCGGCGCAGCGCCCGTCGTCTCTGCGCTTCCCGTTCCTGCGCCGCCCGTCTCTGCGCCACTGGACCCCGATGTTTCTGCACCATCGGATCCCTCGGTGGTGGACTCGGCGGTGGTGGACTCAGGAGTGCCGAAGCCGAGCCAGCCCCCGATCCGATCGATCATCGCGTCCAGAGCCTTGTCGATCTTGTCCGACACGCCCTCGATCACGCTGCGGACCTTCTGGCCGATACCACCCAATCCGACCAGGCGTGCCAGAAGGTCGATGGCCACAGTGACCAGGTCGCCCAGCGCAGCCTCGACCCGGTTCGCGGCGCCGCCGATCTCCCCGGCCGCGATGCTGCCGATCCCCGAGACGAACGCCCGTAGAACGCCCACGATGCGATCGATCTGGTTCTTGAGGAACTGGTACAGGTTCCACATGGTGATGATGGCCTGGACGATGGCGCCGACGGGATTGAACATGCTGGCGAGCTTGGTGACGGCGGCCATGGCGACCTTCGTCAGCAACCAGTCCTGCAGCGTGCCGACGACGTCCTCCCACAGCGATCCGAGATCGCCCTTGAGCTGCTCCCACAGCCCCTCCCAGCCGCCCTCCATATACGACTCGACCGACTCCCAGACGATCTCGAGGGCCCGACCCGCCGCCTTGCCCAAGCGGGCCTGGACCTTGTCCTCCAGGGTCTCCCGGGTCAGCCCCAGCGCCTGGGCTGCGATGCTGAAGATGCCGCCCATGTCGAGGGTATCGGGCATGGTGAGCCCGGCGTCGCCGACCGCGCCGGTCAGCCACTCGACGAACCCACTCTGCAGGTGATCGAGGAAGTTGTCGGAGAACTGGTCGAACCCCATTACGGCGGCGTCGATGCAGTTGCCCAGGAACCCACCGGGGTCATTGACGATGAGCTCTATCGTCTCTTCGGCGTTGCCCACCAGGCCGTAGAACTCCTCGGGGCTGATGCCGGCCAGCTTCAGCGCCGCCTCCAGCGCCTTGAGCAGCACCTTGCCCCAGTCGCCGGTGATGATGCCCTCGGCCACCGCCAGCGCGATCTCGATCGCCGCCTGCCAGACCTTGAGGACGGCGTTGATCACAGCGCCGAGCTTGTCGAGCAGCGTGTTGATCGCGCCCTTGAGCTTCTCGGCCATGTAGTTGACGGCTTCCTGGGCGAGCTCGACGGCCGTGTCGACGAACCCACACAGCGCGTCGGCCAGCCCCGGGAACACGTCCCCCAGCAGGCCCTGGATGGCTCCCTTGAGGAACTCGCCATAGGCGGAGATGACGTCGCAGATGAACGAGCACGCGGCGTCGATGATCGCGCCCGCGACCTCCTTGGCGGCGTCGATGATCGCGGTGACCGCCGCGCGCACCACGTCGAAGATGGCGCTGATCGCGTCGCACAGCGCGTCGATGGCGCTGGCCACCCAGTCGCAGGCCTTCTCCCACCAGCTCTTGTTCTGCGACTCCTGCTCGGCCTTGCGCTTCTCGGCCTCGGCCTTCGCCTCACCAGCGTCGATCTCAGCCTGGGATTCAGTCTCGGCGCGTGTGTACTCGGACTGCACCTGAGACTGCGCGGACGTGACGCGGCCCTGGATCTCGGAGCTCCGGCGCGACTGCTCGGCGGACGCGCGGCTCTGCATGTCGGTGACCGCGCTGGCCTGCGCGGTCATGGTGCGACGACGCTCCCCCTCGATTGCGGTGCGCTGCTCGGCGACCGCCGCGCTCTGATCGGCCTGCGCCTCGGCGTTCAGGCGATCGGCCTCGGTCCGCGCGGAGTCCAGCTCGCGCTGCTGATCGGCGTCGCGCTGCTCGGTGGCCTGGTCGATCTTGCCGCGCGCGTCGGTGAGGTTGGCCTCCATGTCGGGACCGTTCAGCTCGTCGAAGGCGGACTGCACGTCTGCAGGCAGACCCAGCTCGATGTAGCGCTCCATGTCGGAGAGCTGCTCGGTGGCGGCGATGGTCGGCGCTGTCACGCGCTCGACGTCGTACACCTCGTCGATCTGCAGGGGCTGCACCAGCTCCGCTCCGGGGCTGTCGAGCACTGCCTGTCGGGCCGCCTCCAGCGCGCCGCTGGCCTGATCGCGAACGCCCGACGCGGCGTTCACCAGCCGCTGCGGATCCGTCTCGCCCCGCAGGGGGACGTTCGGCACCGGTCCGGGGCTGGCCTGGACGTCGCCGTCGGCGGTGGGCACCGAGCCCAGCGAGTCGCCGATGGCCCGCGCGGAGTCCTTCTGATCTGCGCTGGAGCCCCACCAGGGCGTCGGCGCGTCGACCTCGGCGACCTCCGGCTGCGGGGTCGGAGCGATCTCGGGCTCCGGCGTGGTCTCCACGCTCTCCTGGGACATCGGACCGGAGCTCGGCGTAGCGACGCTGGCGCGGCCACCCGAGGCGTCCTCGCCCGTCATCCGCGCGTGGAATTCGGGGATCCCATCCTGGAACGACTCGGACTCGCTGGAGCCGCGCTCCGCCATGCCCGCGCCGAGCGCCTTCCAGGTCTCTGCCTTGCGGGTGGGGGTGTCGGCCACGAAGGCATGCGCCAGATCCTGAGCGGTCTCGCCGACGCTCGCGGCGGGCGCGGAGTCGGTGGATGGGGCGGGGCCCGGGGCGGCGGGACCTGCGGGCGCGGACGACGAGGAAGGCGCAGCGGCCTCACCCGTCGGCCCCGCGGCCTCGGTGCCCTGTGTGACTGCCTGCTCGTTGTCCTCTTGCTGCGCAGCGTTCTCGGCGTGGGCCTGCTCGGTCTCATCGCGCTGGTTCTCGCCCGCCTCAGGCAGATCGTCCTCGCGCGCGGCCATGTTGCCGCGGATCAGCGCGCGCAGCTCTTCGGGGTTGATCGCGGTGGGCGAGTCGGAGACCTCGCTCGTCTCCTCCTTGCGCATCACCGCACCAGCCGCAGAGCTGACCGCTGCAGAATCAGCCGCTGCAGAATCAGCCGCTGCAGAATCAGCCGCTGCAGA
>CAYXGP010000182.1:0-13061 GCA_964464515.1 uncultured Enterobacterales bacterium | reverse complement strand
CCGCTGCAGAATCAGCCGCTGCAGAATCAGCCGCTGCAGAATCAGCCGCTGCAGAGCCGACGCTCACGGCGGCGCCCAGCGTCTGCGTCATCGCGTCGCCGAGCATCGGGTAGGACGCGACGGTCCCCCGCAGCGCCGCCACTTCACCCGCGTCGGGAGCGGTGAGGGGACCCTCCACGTTCCCGCGCAGCCGCCGCAGCTCCATCAGCGCGGCCGAGACCACGTCTGCGGGGGGGAGCGTGTCGGGAGACGGGAGCTCCTGGGCCATTCCCTGGACGATCACGCGCGCGGCGGGATCGGACGCGGGGCAGCCGCCCAGCCCCCAGGGATCACCGACGATCGCGCGGGCCTCCTGCCCCCGCATCTCGGCCTCGCGCTCGTGCGAAGACGCCGGATCAGACACCTCCAGCCCGTCGCCCTTCGGCGCGGGCAGGCGACCCTCCAGGTGCTGCGCGACGTGGGTGGCCTCATGCACCAGCAGCTCAGCGCCAGCCGCTGAGGAGACGTCGGTGCGCTCGCCCATGTAGATGTCGGTGCCCACCGTGAAGGCGCGGGCGTTCACCGCGCGGGCGGCCTTCTGCGCGGAGGGGCCCTCGTGGATGCGCGCCTCGGGGAAGGTGCGACCGTGGACCCGCCGCAGCACCGCCTGCTCAGCGGGGGTGGGGGCGCGACCGCCGCCGGACTGCGCCATCGCGCGATCGAACCACTCGATGAAGCCGTCGCCCGCAGGCGCCACGGTGGTGCGGGCGTCTCGCATGACGGAGGCGGCCCCGATCGAGGCGTCAGCGCCCGTAACACCAGCGCCCGTAACACCAGCATTCGCTACACCAGCACCCGTAACATCGGCACCCGTAACGCCCGCGTCTGTAACAGAGGGGGCGCCCAGACCCATCTCGGTGACGAACGACGGGATCGGCCCCAGACCGAGCGGCCCCACAGCGGGCGCAGAGGTGGGCATGTCGAGCGCGGTCCCTCCCGCCTCCAGCGCACGCTGGCGCTCTGACCAGAGCACCGAGATGTAGGGCTGGACCCACTCCGTCCACGAGGGCGCGGCATGCCAGGGCAGGAAGCCCCGCATGTCGAGGTTGCTCGCGCGCGCGCCATCCAGGAGGTGCGAGACGTACAGCGCCGCGGGGGACTGCGGTCCACGCGCCGCCAGCTCGCCCACCTGCCGATTCCCGAGAACGCGCTGCAGCTCGGACTGAAGGAGCGTGACAGCGTCTTCGGACGTGCGGGAAGAGCGCAGCGCTCCCAGCGTGACGGAAGACCGCCGTCCAGAGGTGTTGCGTTCGTTGCGATTGCGAAGCTCGAGCCCGGCCACCGGCGCCTCCCGGACCACCGCGCAGAGATGGAGCGCATGGTCCTCCGTTCTACATCATCACCTCTGGGCCGGATCCGGGCAATGACACCCCGATGACTTCTGGCAGATGACTCCTGGCATGAGATTCTGAGGAGCTTTTCTCGATGGTGCTGTAAGGGTCCTGCGGTGGGGTGCGTTGACCGGCCGAATCCAAACCGGAGCACCCCATGACCCGCAACCGCCTCCTCCTCGCCGTCCTCCTCCCCTCCACGCTGCTGTTGGCCTGCGCGAAGTCGCAGCTGCAGATGTCCGAGCCCGGATCGGGCGGGGCGGAGTACGAAGCGCAGCCGGCGACCTCCTCCACCTCGAGCGCGCAGTCCACCGCGCAGGCCACCCCCGCGCAGCCCACCCCCGCGCTGGCGCCGGAGGGGGACGCCCCGTCCTCGGGTGACGCCATGAACTCAAGCGACGCAGAGGACCATCAGATGGAGGCCACAGCGGCGGAGGCCCCCGAGGTGGTCGCCGCGGCTCCGGCGAAGAACGCGCCGATGCCCCATGATCTCTCGGCGCTCGCAGGCGGCAGGGCGATCACGGGCGGCCAGGCAGTGGGCGGCGAGGTGGATGGGATCGGAGCAGGCGCGCTCGGCGCTCTCGGCTACATGACCGCCGAAGAGATGAGCGACCCGGGCGCGACCCGGAATATCGTGGCCCAGCGCCGCGACCGCGGCTCAAAGGACCGCTCCCTCAAGAAGACCGCCGAGGCGAGGAGGTCGTCGAGGTCACAGGACGCGCGCGCCGAGATCGCGACACGGGGACCCGTCGCCGCTCCCGTCTCTACGCCCGTCGGCACGCCCCCATCCACTGGGCTCACCCAGCCCGTCTCTGAGACCGTCGCGAAGGCCATCACCGCTGAGCCGCCGCCCCCCCCCGCGCCGACGATCCCGCAGGTGGTCGAGGGCGCCGAGCAGTACGTCGACCACGGCGTCAATCCGTTCACGATGACGCTGGACGACGAGCTGTCGACGTTCTCGGTGGACGTGGACACCGCCAGCTACACCATCGCGCGTCGCAAGCTGGGCGAGGGCGGTCTGCCTCCGGAGGCCGCGGTCCGCGCCGAGGAGTTCATCAACTACTTCGACTACGACTACCCGGAGCCGGACGAGGGACCCTTCGACGTGCACATGGAGTCGATGCCAGATCCGTTCCGCCCCGGGCACCACATCCTGCGCGTGGGCGTGCAGGGAGACGAGGTCTCGCGCTCCGAGCGTCCGCCCATCCACCTGACCTTCCTGGTGGACGTCTCCGGCTCGATGTCGTCGGCTGACAAGCTGCGCCTGGTGCAGAAGTCCCTGCACATGCTGGTGGACTCCCTCAACGAGGAGGACACGGTGGCGCTGGCGACCTACGCCGGCCGCACCGCGCGCATCCTGGAGCCCACCCCCGTCCAGAACAAGCGCCGCATCCATGACGCGATCGGCAAGCTGAAGTCGGGCGGCTCGACCGCCATGTCCGCGGGCATCGACATCGCCTACCAGATGGCGATGGAGGACTTCCACCCGGGGCACGAGAACCGCGTGATCGTGCTCTCCGACGGCGACGCCAACGTGGGCAACACCTCCTGGGACAGCATGCTGGGCCAGATCAAGGGCTACGCCGACAAGGGCGTCACCCTGTCCACCATCGGCTTCGGGATGGGCAACTACAAGGATCACCGCATGGAGCAGCTGTCCAACAAGGGCGACGGGAACAACTTCTACATCGACGACGCCCAGCAGGCCCAGCGCGTGTTCGTCGATGAGCTGGGCGGCACCCTGCTCACCATCGCCCGTGACGTGAAGATCCAGGTGGAGTTCAACCCCGAGTCCGTCGCCGCGTACCGCCTCATCGGCTACGAAAATCGCGACGTGGCCGACAAGGACTTCCGCAACGACCGCGTCGACGCCGGCGAGGTGGGCTCCGGCCACAACGTCACCGCGCTATACGACGTGCTGCTCAAGGATGGGTACTCCTCCGATCTCGCCACCGTCCGTCTGCGCTGGGAGCAGCCCGGTCCCGACAGCGAGGCCACCGAGCAGGCCTGGTCCCTCAGCGAGCGCACCCTCAAGGAGCGCACCGCGATGGCGAGCCGCGCGACGCGCATGGCGTACTCCGCGGGCACATTCGCAGAGATCCTTCGGGGCTCGCCCCACACCGCCGAGATCTCCCTCTCGGAGCTGGCGCGGTTCGCGGCCTCCGCCTCCCGCCCCGGTGAGAAGGATGATCGCGAGCTGGTCAGCCTGATCCGCCTGGCAGACTCCCTCGGCGCCGGTGGACAGGTCGCCTCCCGCTGAGTCTCCCTGGATGAAGGTCTCCACAAGAGTCCTGGCCGAGGCCCCCCGGGCGAAGGCCAGGTCTTCGCTGTTTCACCGACACTCGACCCGCCTGACTCGATCTCGCGGATGATGAAACGCTGTCACGCGTTCTCGTGGGTCGCGTTCTCGTGGGTCGCTTCGCTCGCGACTCCACGGCCACACGCACCACGGTCCACGAGACCGCGACCAACGAAAGTCGGTCTGGAGAGCCTCACCGTTCACGGACCACGTCGTTCGGGAACCACGAACCGGGATCGGGAACCGTCTCTCGTGAACGCGCCTCGTGAAGCGAGATCGATCGCTCCACAACGGGAACGAGATCGAAGCATCGGGCATTGAGCACCAGATCCGGACCGTGTCGGTTCAACGACACTCAGCCCACCCCGACCCACGCGGGTAGAGAGCGCAGCCCTCCTCCCCCGACGAGGGCCAGGTCTACGTCGGTGCGGCCGCAACAGAAGCGACCGGCCCGGTGTATGGTCACCCAACCGGGAGCTCCCATGCCATTCATCCTCCTCTGCGCACTCCCCGCCCTGGCCGAGCCCGGCGGGGAGAACCACGTTCACGTCGGACTGGGGCCGTACACGCATGTGACAGACGCGGGCGCGGTGTCGCTCGAGGGCGTCGATCCCACCGCGCTGGATGGCTTCGAGATCACGTCGTACACCTCCGCCGAAGATCTCTCGGAGGCCCTGGAAGCGCAAGACCTGGAGGGCGCCGACCTCCTCGTGGGCCAGCGCATCGTCCTGCGGGCCTACATGGACGACACCCGCACGCTGCAGATCGACCGCCTGCAGATCGACGGACAGCTCGGCTCGCTGCGGGTGCGCCCGGAGCTGGGCGACGTCCTGGACATCGGGCTGCTGGGCGGCTCGTCCATCCGGCGCCTGGGAGAGACCGGCGATGAGAACACCCACGTCGAGCTGCTGGCGCCGTGGAACCTCACCCTGCTGGGCTTCTCGAACACCGACCAGGACGAAGACGAGAAGCTCAAGCACTACATCTCGATCGGCACGGGACTGGGGGCCGATCTGGTGGCCCGCGCCGCCGGCCCGCTGGGCGTACACCTGCGGCTGCTCGCCGAGGCGCGCACACAGAACCGCCATCGAAAGGACGCGAAGAACTACGTCCGTCACGAGATCACCGGCGAGGTCGAGGGAGGACCGGCGCTGCTCACCGAGCATGCGGCGTTCAGCTTGACCGGGTGGGGAGAGGCGGTGACGCAGTGGGAGACCCGCGACGACGACAGACGCTCCGGCGTAGATCGCCAGACGCTGTCCTGGGGCGTGCGTCTGGGGATGCGTTTCTTCGGGCGGAACCCCTCCGATCGCACGGACGAGGTCATTCCGGAGGGTCCGCCGGACGCGGTGGCCCGTCGCTGACCCCCGAGCGAGGTGACGAGCGATGGCCGGAGCCCCGCACCCCATCCCCTACCAGGGGAGCAAGCGGCGTCAGGCAGCGGCCATCCTGGAATTCGTCCCGCCCGAGACCACGCGCCTCATCGAGCCGTTCGCCGGCTCCGGGGCGGTGACGCTGGCAGCTGCGGCGCGAGACCGCGATCTGCGATTCGTCCTGGGCGACAGCCTGCCCGCGCTGGCGGGGATCTGGAGCGCGATCCTGGAGAACCCCGAGCGGCTCGCCGCCGACTACGCGGCGGTGTGGCATGCGCAGGCTGCGGATCCGCGGGCGCACTTCCTCGAGGTCCGCGCAGCGTTCAACCGCGATCGCGATCCCGTCAAGTTGCTGTACCTGGTGGCGCGCTGCGTCGGGAACGCTGTGCGGTTCAGCAGCGTGGGGGGCTTCAACCAGTCCGCGGATCACCGACGCAGGGGTCGCAGCCCGGAGCGTATGACCGCAGAGATCGCCAGCGCATCTCTCCTGTTACGGTCGCGCACCGAGGTGTATGCGGCGGACTTCAGGCAGCTCCTGGCGGGGGCCAGGCCGGGCGATGTGGTGTACCTCGACCCTCCATATCAGGGGGTGCGCAGCGGCGATCGGCGGTACCACAGCCAGCTCGCTCCAGAAGACCTCTACGTCGCCCTCGGTGAGCTGGAGCGACGGGGCGTGCCGTACCTGCTGAGCTACGACGGGCAGCTCGGAGAGGTCTGTTACGGAACGCCCCCTCCCGCGGAGCTGGGCCTCCATCGCATCGCTGTGGCCACCGGACGCAGCGCCCAGGCGACGCTCGCGGGGCGGACGGACTGTACGGTGGAGTCGCTCTATGTGTCGGCGACGCTCCAGCGCAGTCTCGGCCCGCTGCCGGCGCGGCTTGACGTCACGCGCCCGGAAGGAGGAAACTCGCCCCCGAGATGGCGAACGACGCGAGCCCACACCCTCCTCCCGTGAAGGGGGCAGACCCGGCAAGGGAGACCGCTCCAGTGAAGGGAGCCCACCCGCTGAAGGTGTGGGTCGACCGGAAGCTGAATCCCGGCGAGGGCGACAGCCAGATCGTCGACTCGTTCATCATCACGCTGATCGCGTTCAACGTCGGCCTGGTGATCGTGGAGACCGAGCCGACCATCGGCGAGCCCCACGCGCACTTCTTCCACACCTGCGAGGTGATCTCCACGGTGTTCTTCACCGTCGAGTACGCCGCGCGCGTGTGGGTGGCGAATCTGCAGGAGCGGTACCGTCACCCCTTCTGGGGACGACTCCGCTACGCGCTCACGTTGATGGCGCTGGTCGACATGATCGCGATCCTGCCGTTCTACCTGCACCTGGTCGGACGCGCGGTCGATCTGGACGCGCGGATCGCGCGAGCCATCCGCCTGATGCGCCTGCTGCGCGTGCTGAAGATGGGACGTTACGCCCACGCGGTCAGAACTCTCACAAACGTCGTGAAGCGAAAGACCGAAGAGCTGACGATCGCCTCGTTCGTCTCGGTGCTGGTGCTCATCCTGTGCTCCAGCGCGATGTACTTCGCGGAGAACCATGAGCAACCGGAGGCGTTTCGGTCGATCCCGGAGTCGATGTGGTGGGCCACCGTTACGCTCACGTCGGTCGGTTACGGTGACGTCTCGCCGGTCACAGCGGTGGGCAAGATCATCGGCGCGATCGTCTGTCTGCTGGGCGTGATGGCCGTGGCGCTGCCGACCGGCATCCTGGCGTCGGGGTTCCTCGAGGAGATGCGAGAGCAGCGGCGCGGAAAGGACATCGAGGTGTTCGGCTTCTGCCCGCACTGCGGAAAGCAGCTCATCCCGGGTGAGGAGCTCGAGTAGCCCCTCCTGTCCGGGGCGCCAGGGGGCCGCAGGACCAAAACCGGGTGGGACGATTCAAGGACTGCTGATCGGGCACAGCCAGGGACCCGGAGAGCGCTCTTGAGGTAGCTGCCCGGTGGTAAATCTCCATGTCCCCTTCCTGCGTGTTGATCCTCAATTCCCGCTGAGGATGAACCGACTCTGCGCGACGATGATGCCTTCATCTCCGTCGCCTCGGCCCCCAATCCGAGATGCCAATGAGCCACCTCACGCGCTCACGAGATCAAGAAGAGACCGCCATTACCAGCGCTGCTGGGACCGCGAGAGCGAGGGGCGTTTCCCTGTCCGATCCCCTCTCCAGCTCCCTGGTGGATCCCCTCATCGACCCCCTCATGGGAGGGATGATCTTCCGGGCCGCGATGGGCAACCCCGGCCCGGCGCCCGCCGCAGCTTTCGACCAGGCGAGCACAGGAGGTGGGGGGGAGATCCCCTATCGGAGTGAGATGGAGTCCAGCTTCGGTGAGGACTTCGGCTCGGTCGAGTCCTACAGCGGCCGCTCCGCCGAGAGCGCGCAGATGGGCGCCCGCGCCGCCGCCCGCGGCGAGCAGGTGGTCTTCGCCGATAGCAACCCGAGCAAGGAGCTGGTGGGGCACGAGCTGGCCCATGTGGTGCAAAGTCGGCAGCAGAGCACCGGCGCCATCCAGGGGTCCGGGGGCGTCAGCGATCCGAGCTCGTCCGCCGAGCGCGAAGCCGACGCCGCCGGCAGAGCCGCCGCCGCTGGTCAGCGGGTCGAGATCAAGGCGTCCCCGGATGCGCCCATCCACCTCGCCCGAAGCTCAAAGAGCGGTGAGTCACGAAAACGATCCAGACCCAACAAGAAAGCCAAGCGAAAAAAGAAAAAAAACTCCGCGCGGTCTCTCTCAGCGGGATTTTTGACCCGGACACCTTCAAACAGGAGACCAACGCCGGCCGATTCGCCAAGCGGGACTCCACCATCAAGGAGATCGACAAGAACCTGGGCCTGCTGCAGGGCGCCGAGAGCTGGATGGATCAGCAGCCAGTGGTCGATGAGCTCAAGAACAAGATCTACGACTGGTATGAGAACTGGCTGAAGAAAGGTAACAAGTCGAAAGATGACTTGAGAAAACCAGGAGTCGATCTCCTCGATAAAGGGCTAGAGGGGGTCATAGAGAAGATCGACAAGCGCGCAGAGGCACATGACGACAGAACCTCTCAGCGCCTCAAGACCATAGCGGGCCCCTCCGCTCCCGACCTGACGCTCTTCGGAGGCCCGAACGATGAGGAGCGCATCGACAACCTGTCGGATGGCTTCAAATTCGACGATGCCGATGGAAAGAAGGCGATTTCCCTACCGTCCTGGATCTCCGTCGACGCCTTCAAGAAGATGACCAACGCCGGCAAGATGCGCACCCGGGAGGCTGAGCTCAAGCGCATCGATCTCACCCTGAAGCAGCTCGGCGCCGCCAAGAGCCTCGATGAGCAGAAGTTGCTGATGAAGATCACGCTGGGCGCCTGCGGGCACTGGTGGGACAACAAGGGCAAGTTCAAGGGCCACAACATCCGGCTCCGGGCCCCCAGGATCCGGCGTCTCGCGGGTTGGTTGGCCGGGCAGCTCGGCGAGAGCGACCCGACGTCGGCAGGGGAGCAGGGGGGAGCCGCGGTAGGCACCGAGGGCGAATCGAGTCGCGCGAAGAAGGTGGAGAAGAGGGCGGAGAGCACCGCGTCGGCAGGCACGAAGGTGAAGGGAGCCGCGGTAGGCACCGAGGGCGGATCGAAGGTCGCGGAGAAGATGAATTTGGGCAACACAGCCACCGCCGGAGCGGTCGCGGACGGCGCTGGTTCAGCCGTGGGCGGCATCGGCGCGGTGGTCGGCGTGGCGAACCTGGTCAAGGACGTCGCGACCATCGTAGACGAGAGCGGCCAGGGCATCACCCGCGAGCGGGGGCTGGATCTCGGCACAGACATGGCGCGTAACGCTGCCGACATCGTCTCGGGAGTCTCTTCCAGCGTCAAGCACATCGCCAAACTTGCCGGCGGGACAAAGGAGCTGATCGCCAGCTCTGCTCAGGCCGCAGCGGTGGCTGGGATAGTCAGCGGCTCCATCGATGCGGCCTCGGGAATGTACAAGCTGGGGTCCACCATACGTCACCAGCGCAAGATAGACGCCGCTGACAGCCAATCCAAGGAGCTGCTCAAACAGGCGCGCAAGAGTCAGGCCGACGAGTATCAACAGGTGCTGGTCAAGATCGCGTGGGCTGAGGCCTCGCTCGATGGAAGTCAGCTCGACCTTGAGCTGGTAGCGTTGGGTGCGTGCGAGAAAGAGAAAACCAGGTCAAAGGTGGAGCAGAACATCAAGTCCTGGGAGCAGACTCTCAAGGACTTGAAGCTGAGGAAGATCGAACTGGAGAGCATGCGCAAGGAGATCGAGAGTCAGAAAGAGGAGAACAGTGCTCTGATCAAAGCGGCTACTCAAGTTCAGGATCGACGCGGGACAGCCGGGGGGCTCAAGATCGCCACCGGCTTGATGGATGTCGGCGCTGGGGTGCTGATGCTGTCCGGGATCGGCGCCCCCGTGGCCATCGCGCTCTCTGTCATCTCAGGGCTGATCAAGGTCGGCGCCGGCACGATGAAGTGGCGCCGAAAGAAGGCGTCCAACCGGCTCACTGAGGTCGCCACGCGCCTGGGGTCCGATGGAACGGTCAAAGGCAAGCCAGACGCGGAGCAGCCCTCATTCCGGGCCATGGAGAGTCGGGTCACGATGGCCTACTATCGAAACTGGGAGGCCGTCGCCCTCAGTGACACCCCGGGCGGGATGAAGTCTGGCGAGTGGGGTGACATCAAGAACTATGTAAAGATGGACAAGCGTTCGAACGTCCCGAAGGAAAAGACAGTCGAGAGGGAGAAGGGCAAGACCTCTGATGTCGCGCTCGGTGAGCGTCGCGCGAGCTGGCTCAAGTTGGTCAACTCATCTCACGCGGTCATCGGAGAGGAGCGCGGCGGAAAGGGCGCGGGCATGAAGCTCGCCTTCACCGCTGATGCCCGCAAGAGCGAAGCCGGTGTGGACGCATCGAATGATGATCTCGCCCAGGGCATCGTCACGGCAGCGCTCGGGTGCTTCAATCCAACAACGTCGGCATTCCACGATGCCCAGATCATCCCCGTCGGCTCGGCTGCGCCCGAGACTCCGGAGGCCCTCCTCACCAAGGCCCGGAGTCAGACCACACTCGGCATCCTACAATCGGTGGGCCTCTCGGAGAGCAGCTTCGCTGGTCTCTACGAGAAAGCCGGAGGCACGCTGGGGGATGGAGCCACAGATGCCACGCATTCGGCTGTGGATAGAGCCACCCTCAAGGGCGGCGTCAAGAAGTACGTCTCTTCTCAGTGAGTTCAAACCAGGTGTGTAGATGAGCGGACCACTCTTCCAGGCCATGCGCGGCTTCTTTGAGGCCAAGTCCTGGCCGGTGCAGTCGATTGCCGAAGACAGCATCCTGGTTATGCCCTACAGCGGCCAACATGGCCGCTTCCGTATCATCGGAATCACTGATGAGGAGAACACGCGGGTCTCGATCCTCGCGGGGCTGCCGCTGCGCTGTCCCGCCGAGCGGCTCCCGGCGATGTGCGCGTTCATCGCCCGGGCCAACCTGGGCATGATGCACGGCTGCTTCGATCTGGATCTCGATGACGGGGAGCTCCGTTTCCGAGTCGGCGCAGACATCGCCGATCAGGAGCTGAGCTACGCCTTCACGCAGAGCATGGTGCTCTACAGCATTACCACGGTCGAGCGTTTCTGGCCCAGCATCGAGGCCGTCGTACAGGACCGGATGGACCCGGTGCAGGCCATGGCGTTGGCGGGGTTTTAGCGGCAGCGCCCGATCGGCCTGAGCGGTCTCGGTTCAGTACCAGCACTCCTCCGGCAGCGGCGCCTGATCGGCGAGCTCCGCGGCGAACGCCCCGTCCACGCTGGAGTCTTCTGCGAAGCCTGCGCTCGCGCTCCCCCGAAACACCGCCCCGCCGTACCCCTGGGGGTGCAGGTGTGCCCGCACGAGCACCTCCTGATCGGCGGCGATCTTCACCGGCCCACCGTCTCGCGTGAACGGCTGCTCGCCAGCATGGCTGTGATTGAGGACCCGCCGATACACCAGCGCGCCCTGTGGCGTGATCACCTCCCACCAGTCGGCGTACATCGTGCAGTCCACGTCGGGGCTGTAGACCGTCACAGCGAGCTGCAGCGCGCCCGGGTCGCCGGAGGCCGACACAGCCGTGACGTCCGCCGCGAGCGCCGGCTCGGTGGTGCTCCCGCTTGTTTCGCCGCTTGTTTCGCCGCTCGTCTCACCTGGGGTCTCGCTCCCCTCTGTCTCGCCGGCGGTCTCACTCGGCGTGGTCTGGGAGGCACCGCCGCCGTCCGGGGCGCCGGCGCAGGCTGCGATCAGCAAGGTCCACATCGCGCCTCCACGATAGAGGTCCGAAGATTCGGATCGCTCGTATCATGCTCCTCCTCCTGCCCGCGCTGGCCGCCGCCGGAGATCTCCAGATCCACACGCGCACGTCTGCGCTCGGTTTCGCCGAGGCGCAACTCGAAGCGCTGGATCCGGTGATCGCCGAGGACGAGATCCGCGCGGAGATGAGCTGTTACGACGCCGTGGGCGTGCGCGATCTGAACCTGGACGTGCCGATCGAGACCGCCACGCTCTACACGAAACAGGGGGAGCTCTCGCTCCGTCTGGCGTTCGGCCCGATCACCGGCGCGGACATGGTGCTGTTCGGCGAGGACAGCGACACCTTCGACACCTGCGCAGAATTCGAGGCGGAGCTGCGCACGATCTCCCTCACCGACGCCGTGATCACCGCGTCGCTCACTCCGGGGATCGTCGGCGACCGTCTCTCGCTGGAGTGGGCCTCCGCGCCGCTCCTCACCGGTGATCTGGACACGGACATCGCCTGGTTTCCCGACGATCTCACGCTGCTGCTGATCGAGGACCTGCTGCTGGAGGCAGCGCGCGCGCGGATCGCGGAGGGGGTGCCGAGCCTGCTGGAGGCGTGGCTCGGCGACGCCCTGACCGACGGTGAGTACGGCGCGCTCACCGTAACACTCTCCATCGCCGATGTTACGGCGGACACGGATGGCCTGCGTCCGGCCCTCGACGCAGAGATCTCATCGGAGGCGTCCGACTGCGTTCTCCTGCCCCGACCGGGGGCCACCGGTCGCAGCCCCACCCTCCCGCTGGACAGCGCACCCGACAGCGATCTGGTCATCGGCATCACGGAGCTGGCGATAGACGAGGCGCTCACGGCGTCCTGGGAGGCCGGGCTGTTCTGCGGAGAGCCCGAGCGGCTGGCAGAGCTGGCCGAAGACATCGCCGCGGTGATCGACCCGGACGTCGCGGGGATCCGCGCGGAGTCCACGCTGGCCGCGCCCCCCACCCTCGTGGTCAGCGCCAACGGAGCGATCCTCGCGCTCACCGGGCAGTCCGTCACCGTCCTGGGCGCCGTCGAGGGGGTAGAGCAGACGCTCATGACTGCCGAGATGGACCTCATCGCCGACGCGCAGCTCGGCTTCGCGCCGGAGATCGCCTCGGTGGTGCTCTCGCTGACGGAGCTCCAGATCAGCTTCACCAGCTTCGAGACCCCGCACATCCAGGTGGGCATGGAGTCGCTCGCTGCGCGCTGGCTGGAGGCGTGGCTGGCCGACGCGCTCGCCGACGAGCTGGCCGAGGTGGTGCTGTTCGACGCGCTCTACAGGACCCTCGGGCTGGTGCTGCGGCTCGACGCGATCACCCCCAGGGACGGCGGGCTGGAGCTGGCAGTCACCCTGTTCGACGCCGACGATCCGGAGGTGGACGGCGTCCCTCCCGACACGCAGCTCGCGATTTCGCGGGTCGAGGAGACCGCCGTAGAGCTGTCCTGGGGGGGCACCGACGACCGCGAAGGGCCGCTGGCCTGGTCACATCAGGTGGACGGCGCCGGCTGGCAGACGTGGACGGACGAGACCACCCTCGCGCTGGAGCTGGATCCGGGCACCCACGAGATCGCCGTGAAGGCTCGGGATGCCTGGCTCAACGAGGACCCCACGCCGGCGAAGGCCACCGTGGAGATCTCCACCAGCTCCAGGGGGGGCGGGGGGGGGGGGGGGGGCCGCGGCCGCGCCGGCCCGCCCCCCCCCGCCGCGCGGGCCGGGGGGGGGGGGGGGGGGGG